>JBAVLA010000275.1:0-1826 GCA_049688595.1 Candidatus Nanopelagicales bacterium
GTTCGACCGCTGTCCCAGCCGGGACCTGCGCCGCCGCTGCGACGGGGCCGGGCGCCTCCTGCGGCGTCTCGTTGACCAGCCCCTTCGTCTCAGCCTTGAAGATGCGCAACGAGCGTCCCAGGCTCCGCGCGGCATCAGGCAGGCGCTTGGCGCCGAAGAGAAGGACCACGAGCAGCAAGATGATGAGCCACTCGGATCCACGAAGGTTGGGCATTCACGGGCCTCCAGGGTTGCGTCCCCGCGGATGCGGGCTGATACGAGGGTACGTCGCCGGGCCGACATCGCCAACCAGCCGACCGCATCGAGGGCCTTCGCGCCGCGTGTCAATGGTGCGAGCGCGCGATCTCCCCGACGACGTCATCGGCCCGCTCCAGCCACAGCGCGAAGTCAAGCACGTCATCCTGAGTCAGGGCACCGTTGACGAAGGACAGGGCAAGGGACTCCAAGTACTCCTGGGGAATGCGCAGGTGCTCGATCCGCACCCCGGCACCGCTGAGCAGCTGCACGACATCGTCGTCCGCCGGTCGCGAGACGGCCTCCCGACAGGACGGGCACGTGAACGTGTAGGTCGACCAGCCGAGCTGGCGCGCCACGGTCACGTTGACGTCCTCCGGGGTCAGGTCGACGTCCCCGCATGAGGGACACGTGGCCTTGATCGTCGTCATCGCAGGCCTCCCTCCACTCAGGTCGAGGACCGTGTCCGTGCCTGTCGGGAGACGACACGACCACTGAGCAGCGCTCTGGCAATAATGGGTCCAATTCGATCGATGATGCAACTACTCAGGCACCCGTGGACAGCGCAACCTGACCCAGGTGCAGGACGGAGCTGGATCGGGCCTCGGCCAGCACCTGCTCGGCCAACCAGGCCGGTTCCCGGAGCACGGCCGTGCCGGCGGATCCCAGCACCAGGCGTCGAGCCCACTCGTAGTCCCCCACGGGCATCTCCGCACGGATCCACCCGTCCGGAAGCGACCAGGTCCTTGTCGTTGGGTGCCGGTCAAGCAGGTGCCGGCCCGCCGGGGAGAGGTCGATCACGACCCGTCGGCCGGACTCGGCCAGCACGACAGCCATGGGCTCCACCCCAGCATCGGCCGGGTTCCCGACCGTCCGGGCCGACTCTGGGCTCACGTGTGCGGCCAGGACCCGGTCGAGCCGGAACAGCCGCGGCGAGTCCGCCAACCGGCAGTGCGCCCGAAGGTACGGGTAGCCGTCGACGACCACCAGTGCGACCGGGTCGACCGTTCGCTCGGTGATCTGGTCACGCACGGCGCCCAGGTACGTCAGGTCGATCGCCCGGCCGGCAGCCAGGGCGGCCTCCACGGCTCCGACGACGTCCCCAGGCAGGTCCACGCGCACCGCGACGGCCTGCGGCGCCGGGGCATGATCGCCCAGGGCGAGGCGCAGCTTCCGGGTCACCGAGTCGAGCACGCCGCGATCATGGCCGCCGGGCAGCGCCCGCAACGCCTGCAGCGCGACGAGGAGTGCGACGCCCTCGTCCGGGGTCAGGGTCAGGGGGCGGCCCAGATCGAGGGCGTCGATGACCTCGATCACGCCGCCGTTCTCCCAGTACTGGATGTCGAACAGCGTCCAGTCGTCGGCGCCCGAGGTGATCACCGAGCCGAGGTCTGCCAGCAACTGTTCCTCGGATACCCCGAAGTGGGCAGCAGCGTCCCCGATTGCGACGCCACTGTTGGCCGCCAGCCAAGGGACCAGCGCCAGCAGCCGGGAGAACTGCACCAGCCCGGGCGCCGGCCGAGTTCCCACCGGCTGCGGCCGACCGGACGGCGCCGGCGGCGTCCGGTGGGCCGCGACGATCGCCCCCAGCT
>JBAVLA010000276.1:0-7245 GCA_049688595.1 Candidatus Nanopelagicales bacterium
CGGAATGGGACTCAACGAGCCAGGAGAAGACCCTCGGCAACCTAATGGACCAGTGCTCACGGCACGACATCCCACCAGCCATCCAGCCTCCTCACCGACCGGCAGGGGCACGATCTGACATGAGACCTCGAAGGCCTGGAGCCCTCAGTGCTCACCTACCAGCGGCTCGGACATCAGCCTCCACCCGGAACACCGATGCAGTCCCATTAGCTTAACCTTAATCGCGGCTGGGTCTGGGTGCAGGCCCGTTTCCAGGGCAAGTCGTTCCGCTTCGTCAACACCCACCTCGAGACGGAGGACTTCGCGGCGGTCCAGCAGGCTCAGGCGGCTGAGTTCCTCTCCGGGCCGGCGCGAGGCGGACAGGTCATCGCCGTCGGTGACTTCAACTCCGCTGCTGACGGCAGCTCGACCACCTCGTACAGCCAGCTCACTTCGCCATCGGCGTAGACCGACGCGTGGAGCGTCAACCCCGGCGAGCCCGGCTTCACCTGCTGCCAGAACGCGACGCTGGCCAACAGCGCCTCCGAGGCGGGCTCGCGGCTCGACCTGATCCTCACGCGCGGGCCCATTCGGCCGCTGACGGCGCAACTCGTCGGCGACACGCCCTTCCGCAAGCCGGGCCCCGCGCTGCCGATCTGGCCTCAGACCACGCCGGCGTGGTTGCGACCGTCCGCCTCCGGTAGCCGTCGGGGGAGCGACCCATCCCGGACGGAGGTGATCCCCGTGCTGGGAGTTGCCGCTTGGCTGGCGCGTGAGCGTCCGGCGCGTTGTCGCCGATGACCATCCTCTGTACGTCTGGGCCTGGCCGCGTTGCGCGCGAGGGACGCCGGGATCGGGCCCACGGACAAGTAGATTCGCAGGTGATGCACCCGAACCCCGTCGACCCCGACCAGTCGCTGCGACGACTGCCAGATGGCACGATCCGGCAGGTGTCTCCGCTGACCGGGACCGTGGTGTGGACCGTCCCGGGCAGGTCGAACCGGCCGTTCCGGTCGATGGTCCCCCCGGCGCGGGGCCTTTCCGAGGGCGAGCGCGACTCGAGCTGCGCCTTCTGCCCGAGGCGGTACCTGGAGACCCCGCCCGAACGCTCCCGGCTGGTCCTCGACGCCGACGCCACGGAGGCGCGCGGGTCGACTGCCCGCGAGCCCTGGCGGATCCTGCGCCACGTGCCCGCCGAGCAGCTGGACGACACCGTGGCCGAGTACCGCCGGGTCCCCAACCTCTTCGAGATCCTCACCTACGACTACTGGCACGCCAACCACGGCTACGAGATCCCCGCGCAGGTCGACGCCCGGGCGCACGAGTACGTCCGCACCCCAGCCGGGCGCGAGCACGTCCTGGCCATCATGCGGACCCGCCTGCAGGCAGCTGGTGCCACGCCGGAGCAGGTCGCTGACGAGCCCGAGGCACGCCTGCTGGAGCGCTCGCTGAGCCTCTTCGCCAGCACGCACGATGTCGTCATAGCACGTCGGCACTTCATCGACGGGGCCACCTGCGACGACGAGCTGGCCTCCTGCGCGGACCTGACCCCCCTCGAGCACGACGCCTACCTTGCGCTGGCGCTGGACACGCTCAGGTGCCTGGACCGGGCCAATCCGTTCGCCCGGTACGTCGCGGTGTTCCAGAACTGGTTGCGCCCAGCGGGGGCATCGTTCGATCACCTGCACAAGCAGTTCGTGGCCATCGACGAGTACGGGCCCCAGTTGGAGCGCGAGATCGAGTTGCTCAGCGGGGACTGCGAGCTGTTCAACACGGTGGTCGCCGATCCCGCGGCGCGGGCTCGGTTGGTCATCGCGGAGAACGACCACGCGCTGGCGCTGGCGGGCGTCGGCCACCGGTACCCAACTGTCGAGGTGTACTCCACCGGGCAGGTCAATCTCCCCTGGGAGCACGACGCCAGCCAGCGCAGGGGAGTGTCGGACCTGCTGCACGCCTGCCATGCCGCCACCGGGCGACTCGTGGCCACGAACGAGGAGTGGCACTATCGCCCCGTGGGCTCGCGCGTGCCGATGCCCTGGCGGATCAACCTCAAGTGGCGGGTGTCCACGCTGGCCGGTTTCGAGGGCGGGACGAGGATCAACGTCAACACAATCGACCCATTCACGCTGCGCGAGCGGATGGTCGCCGAGCTGCACCGGCTGCGCACTTCCGGACGGATCGCCGCGATGTCGATCGGTGACGAGTGCACGCACCGACTGGGTGCCCTTGGATACGCCCGGGGGTAGTCTTGAAGGGGATGGGGACAGTTTCCAGGGGCCTGTCTGAGGGTCGGAGTAGGCTGGCCCCGTTCATGTGGACGTGAGGATACTGATGACCCAACTGACTACCCCCCTCCCGCAGGTCACGACAACCCCGTCGATGCCGCCGAGGGACGCCGAAGCCAGAAGCTCAGCTGCCCCGGAGTTGACCGTCCAGGCTGACTCAACTCCTGCTGGCAAGCCCAAGTACCCCGGCCAGTTCGGCGTGATCCACGGCAACGGTGCGGTCGCCCATGTGATGAAGCACGTATGCGGCGGGGTGATCGGCTACCCCATCACCCCCTCCACGGAGATCTCCGAGATGTTCGAGGCCGCGCGCGCCCAGGGCGGGGTCAACGTGTGGGGCAAGCATCCGTTCTTCTTCGAGCCCGAGGGCGAGCACTCGGCGCAGAGCGGCGCGCTCGGCGCGGCGCTGACCGGCGGGCAGTTCGTCTCCAACGCATCCTCCAGCCAGGGGATCCTCTACGCGATGGAGTCGCACTACGTCACCGTGGGCAAGCGGGTCGGTGGCTTCGTGCTGCAGGTGGCCGCCCGGGTGGTGTCCCGGCAGTCCCTCAACGTCATGGCCGGTCACGACGACGTGTACTCGTTGCTCCCCGCCGGGTACACCATCCTCTTCGGCTCCAATCCGCAGGAGGCCGCCGATCTCGCGGCCATCGCCTACCGGACCTCCGCGCTGTCGCTGATCCCGGTGGCCAACGCGATGGACGGCTTCTCCACCAGCCACATGCTCAGCGAGGCGTTGCTCCCCGAGCCAGAGCTCCTCCGCGAGTTCCTCGGCGACCCGGCGGGGCGGATCAAGTGCCCGACTGTCGCGCAGGAGCTGCTGTTCGGCGCCAAGGGGCGTGTCTTCCAGCTCAACGGCTACCTCGACCGCCACCGCGGCGACTTCCGGCCGCAGGACCTGGCGGCGCTGAAGGCCTACCTCGACGACTCGGCTGATGCAGTCGAGGGGGACAGCGCGGGCGAGCTCATCGCCGACACGCTGCGCTGGGTCCCCGAGGAGCTGGCCGGACAGTGGCGTCGCCAGTGGGTCAACGCGCTGGAGAAGGGCACCCGCCAGATGGTGCCGGCCCTGGTGGACGTCAACAACCCCGGCCTGATCGGCCCGCTGCAGAACCAGCCCGACTTCCAGGCGGGTGCGGTCGACCACCGCACCCACTTCGTCAGCGAGGTCCCGGGGTTGGTCCGCCAGGCGATGGACGAGTACACCGGGCTGACTGGGCGCGAGTGCTCCCCGGTGCTCGCCTACGACTGCGACGACGCCGACTTCATCATGGTCGGCCTTGGTTCGATCACCGACGACGTCCGTGCTGTGCTGCCCTACCTCCGCGCGCAGGGCCTGAAGGTCGGCGTGGTCTCGGTCAAGCTGCTCCAGCCGTTCCCCGAGGCCGAGGTCGTGTCGGCGCTCGCCGGCGCGAAGGCCGTCACGGTTCTGGAGCGCTCCGACCAGACCGCGCTGACCGGCCTGGTGACCTCGGCGCTGTTCAAGGCCCGCGCCAACGCCGACACCGCCGGTGCCGCCCCGGCCAGCCCCGCCGGTTCCCCGGACGCGACGGGCGCGACTGCGCAGTACGAGGGGATCCCCCCGGTCGCGGCCACGCCGCGGCTGACCACGGCGATCTTCGGCCTGGGCGGGCACGACGTGCAGCCGCGCCACCTCATCGCCGCCTTCAAGCACATGGCTGACGGCAAGCCCGCCCCACTGATCTACATCGGCTCACAGTTCTTCACCAAGGACCCCGCGCCGCACATGTCCCAGATCCAGGCACGGCTGCGCGCGGCGTACCCGGAGACCGAGCTGATGGCCCTGGAGACCGAGGCCAACCCCGTGCTCCTGCCGCCCACGGCGATGCGCATCCGGTTCCACTCAGTGGGCGGGTACGGAACGATCGCCACCGGCAAGCTGCTCACCGACATCCTCGCCGGCGTGCTGGGGATGCACTCGAAGTCAGCGCCGAAGTACGGCTCGGAGAAGAGCGGCGCGCCGACCAACTACTACATCACGCTGAGCCCGGAGCCGGTGCTGATCACGAACGCCGAGCTCGAGGACGTCGAGGTCGTCGTCTCCCCGGACCACAAGGCGTTCATCCACACCAACCCCCTCAAGGGGCTGGTCGAGGGCGGCACGTTCATCCTCCAGTCCGACCTCGACCCGGAGGAGGTCTGGCGCGACCTGCCCCGGCACGCGCGTCGGACCATCCGCGAGAAGCGGATCCGGTTCCTCGTCGTCGACGCCTTCAAGGTCGCCAAGGCGCACGCCCCGACCCCCGACCTCGAGCTGCGGATGATGGGAATCGCATTCATCGGCGCGGTGGTTGGGCACGTCGACCGGGTGTCCCACGGCGCCTCCGCCGAGGCCATCATCGAGAAGGTGCAGGCCCAGATCGTCAAGAAGTTCGGCGGCAAGGGAGCCGCCGTGGTCGACGGCAACATGGCGGTCATCCATGAGGGCATCGCCGCGACCCGGGTCGTCGACTACGACTCACCGCAGCTGCGGGCCATCGGCGAGGAGTCCGGCGCCCACAGGGCTCCGCGCAGCGTCGCGATCTCGGCGTCCATGTGCGGCAGCTCCGCCAGCGCGAGCCCGATCTTCGACCCGGCGTACTACGAGGACATCGCGGCTCGGCCGTTCCGCGAGGGCACCATCGGCGAGGCCCCGGTCATGCCCGGCGCGAGCCTGTTCATCCCGGCAGGCACTGCGGCGATGAAGGACAAGGGCCTGTTCCGGCTCAGCGTCCCCAGCTTCCAGCAGGATCTGTGCACCGGTTGCATGGAGTGCGCCCTGGTCTGCCCGGACGCGGCGATCCCCAACACGGTCCACGAGATCCATGACCTCCTGTTGGCCGGCATCGCTGACATCGACGTCACGGACGCGCAGCGCGACGCCCTCCGCGGGCACGTGTACGCCCTGGCCGAGGGCGTTCGCGAGTCCTACCGGCAGGACAAGTCCGCGCGCCAGTTCCACGAGGTTGTGGCCGCCGTCGCCGGCGGGATCGTCGCCGACCAGCCCAGGCTCGCGCGCCACGTCGACAAGCTCGTGGCCAGGCTCGCGACCTACCCGGTCGCCCGAACCCGACCTTTCTTCGACGCGATGGAGAAGTCCGTCCCGGGAACGGGCGGGCTCTTCGCGGCCACGATCGACCCGTGGAAGTGCACCGGCTGCCTGGAGTGCGTGCAGGTCTGCGGCCCCGGGGCCCTGCAGCCGCTGGATCAGGACGACGACTTGCTGGCCACCCTGCAGGACCGCTTCGAGTTCATGACCACGTTGCCGAACACCCCGAAACGGTTCTTCGAGGGCTCGACGACGCCGGACGGCGACCTCAAGCGGCTCATGCTGGACCGGCCCAACTTCTACTCGACCACTGGCGGACACGGGGCGTGCCGCGGCTGTGGTGAGGTCACTGCGATCCGGCTGGTCATGGCGACCAGCCACGCCCTGGGCGAGGAGCGGCACCGGATCCACCTGCGTGACCTGGACGCCCTGCTCGTCCAGTTGCAGGACAAGCTCGCCGGCCTCGACGTCGAGGATCTCGAGCGCCGTGAGCGGCTGGAGTCGCTCATCGAGACCCTGGAGACGCGCCTCTACCTGAGCGAGGCCGGCCCCACGGGCAACGGACCGGCCTCCACTGTCGTGGCCAACTCCACGGGCTGCAGCAGCGTCTACTCCTCGACCATGCCGTTCAACAACTACCTCGACCCGTGGGTGAACAGCCTGTTCCAGGATGCCCAGCCGCTGGCCAAGGGCATCTTCGAGGGGATCGCCGCGAGACTGGTCTCCGACGTGCGCGCCCTGCGCCTGGCTCGGCTCGAGCTGGCCGATGCCTACGATCCCGCAGTACACGAGCGTGAGCTTCGCACCCTGTCCTGGGAGCAGTTCACCCCCGAGGAGATGGCCCTGCTGCCGACGGTCCTGACCATCGGCGGTGACGGCGCCAGCTATGACATCGGGTTCGGCGCGATGTCCCGGGTCCTGGCCAGCGACACGCCGATCAAGATGCTGGTCCTGGACTCCGGTGCGTACTCCAACACCGGTGGACAGGCCTCGACGTCCAGCTTCACCGGTCAGGACTCCGACCTCGCCCGGTTCGGCGGCGCCCACGACGGCAAGCACGAGTCGCGCAAGGAGTTGGGGCTGCTGGCCTCCTTCCACCCCAACGTGTACGCATGCTCGACGAGCACCGCGATGCACGGGCACTTCCTGAAGACCTCGATGGAGATGATCACCTACCCGACCGCGCCGGCCATCATGGACGTCTACACGCCATGCGGGTCCGAGCACGGGATCTCCGAGGCCTACTCGAACGCCCGGGCCCGGCTCGCAGTCGACAGCCGCATGCATCCGCTGTTCGTCCACGACCCGCGCCGCGGATCGACGCTGCACGACTGGTTCTCCCTCGACGGCAACCCCGACGTGGACAAGACGTGGACGACGAGCACGCTGGAGTACCTCGACGAGGCCGGTCAGGTGCAGCTGATGACCACGCCGCTGACACCGGCCGAGTTCGCCCTCGGCGAGGTGCGGTTCGCCAAGCAGTTCCGCCGGCTGGCGGCGGACCTGGAGGACACCGCGATCCTGATCGACCAGTACGTCGACCTGCCGGCCGCGAAGCGTGCCGCGCACGTGCCATTCATCTACGCCACCGACGACAACCGGCGGCTGATCAAGGTGGCCTGCTCACACGCGATCGTCGCCCTCGTCGAGGACCGCCGCCGCTACTGGCAGACGCTGCAGTACCTCTCCGGTGTGCACGAGGCCCAGTTGAGCGCGCTGCACCGATCGGACTTCGAGGCGCTCAAGGCCCAGTTCGACGAGGCGATGGCTGCCCGGGAGAGGTCTCTGGACGAGATCGCGCGCGCGATGTCCGACCTCGCGGCGTCCAGCCGGGCGCCGGTCGGAGTTGGGGGCGGCGTACTGGGGGGCTTCTCCTCAATCGCCCCGGGTGCGCCCGCTGCGGCGGGGCCGGCGGGCTCCGCGGCGCATGCT
>JBAVLA010000277.1:0-2736 GCA_049688595.1 Candidatus Nanopelagicales bacterium
AGGCCGGCCCGCGCCGTGTCGTGCACGGCACTGCCGGCGATCCGCCGCCAGAACGCCTCCTCGACGTCGAGCGCCCTGCCGGGGTCCATCCCTGCTGCCATCCGCTGGCCGTGCACCTCGGGCGCGCCCGCGGCCATCGTGGCCAGCGCCCGTCCCTGCCGGTCCAAGCCGAGCAGCTCGGCGGGCATGGCCACCCCGATCGCCGCATCGCCGAACGCTCTCCTCAGGGCCGCGTCGGCATACTCGGCGGCCGCGTCCAAGCCCTGCGACTGGGCAACTCGGATCCGGGCCACGACCAGCGGCCCGATGGCCTGCAGGGAGCCGGGCACATCCCGCGGGTCGAGGAGGTCGGCCCAGATCCGGTCGACGTCACGCAGCAGCATCGCCCGAAGGCTGGTGAGCCTGCGGGCCTGCCGCTGCTCGGCGTCCATCAACCGCCGACGCCGTACGCGGCCGCCTGAGCCGACGCCTGCGCGGCGGCCTCAGCGCGGGACAGCTCCATCGTGCGGGTCACCGCCAGCGGCGAGAAGCCGATCCATTCGAGGAGGACCTCAAGCGGGATGCCGGCCTGACGCAGCTTCAACAGCGCGTCGGCCACCGCACCCGGCGAACGGACCTGCGTGTTCCGCCACGTCACCTGCAACGCCTGATCCTCGGCGAGGTCACGCTCACCGGCGGCGATGGCCGCAACCCGGATGACTTGCTCCCACGCCTCCCCGAAGCCGAGCTGCCGCCGGCCCACCTTGGCGACCAGCCCGGATTCGGCGGCCAGCAGCGCCTCCGCGCTCGGCGGGTTCGCCGACGAGCCGAGCAGGTAATGGGCCGGGGTCCGGGTCACAGCGGCCAGGTGCTTGATGTCCTGCTCAACGGCCTCGATGATCGGCCGGAGGTCGGTTGCCTCGAACGACCCGAACCGGGTGTCCGGGTTCTCGCTGGTCCACACCAGGTCGGTGCCGTACCGGAACGGCGCCCCGGCCGTGACCGGCAGCCCGTCGGCGCCGAGCACCGGCTGCCCGGTCTGCGCGTCGATCTGGGTGCCCAGCTCGATGCCGGACGCCCACTGCTGCCGGAACGCCCCGAACTTCCCGGCCGTCAGGCGGCCCATGACCGTCTCGGTGATCCGGTCGATGGCCGGGATGTGCGCGGCGAGGTCCGATGCCCCGTCGCCCCGGAGGTCGGGTGTGTTCGGGACCCGCACGACCGGGCACACGCCCATGTCGTGGCCGATCACGTCGATGAGCTGCCACTCGTCCGACGGGTCGACCGTGATCTCGTCGGGCTCCTCCCGCCACCAGCGGACGACCGAACCCGGCACGGTGCTCCGGGTGAGCCTGGCGAACATGTGCGCGGCCCCCGCGTCGTACAGCGTGGCCAGCATCACGGGTCCCGCGTCCCAGCGGTAGGCCGCCTCGGTCAGCGTATAGATGCTGGTGCCCGCCCGGGTGCCGATCGAGTCCCGCCGGTCGAGACCGCGGATCGTCGGCGCCGCGCCATCCCTTCCGGGCCAGACCAGGACATGTGTCTCGGCGCACAGGAGGGCATCGGTGTGGACGGGGGCCTGCCCGGCGTCGAGCCCGTTGGCCTGCCACCATCCCCAGGCCGCGTCGTCGAGCCGCGGATCGGATGCCTTGATGCCGTCGACGGCCAGCCGTTCAGCGACCGCTTCGATGATCAGCCCGCCCCACGCCGTGCGGGCGATGGTGGCCAGTTTCTTCAGCTCGGGGCTGGCCTGCACCGGGATGTGTGGGATGGCCGATTGGCCCTCGGCGTAGCGGTGGAGCCGTCGCAGGTCCTCCTGCTGGTTGTCGAGGGCCCTGATCAGCGAGGTGAGCCTGTCCGCGGATGCCATACCGGGTACGGTACTTGACAGCGGGGATCAACCCCGCTAGGAAACAGGAGAGCCAAGCCGACATGGCAGAGCAGCAGTCACCGGAAGGGATTTCCGGGCCGGGAGGGATTCCCGGGACTGGGCAAGAGCAGGAGCACCAGGACACCGAGGGCGGGATGCCCCCGGAACGGTCGGACAAGGAGCTGAGGGCCGCACTTCAGATCGAGCGGGATGCTCGGAAGAAGGCTGAAACCCTCGCCAAGTCCAACACCGCAGCCGCCCAGCGGCTGGCCGAGATCGAGGAGTCGCAGAAGACCGAGCAGCAGAAGCTGACCGACCGGGCCGCTGAGGCTGAACGTCGGGCAGCCGAGGCGGAGGCCCGATGGGCGAAGGCCGAGGTTGCTGCCGCGAAGGGCCTGCCCGCAGGGCTGGCCCTGAGGCTGACCGGTACGACTCGCGAAGAGCTGGAGGCCGACGCCGACATCCTGCTCCAGCAGATCCAGAGCACCAAGCCCCCGACCAAACCACCGCTGCCGCCCGCCGACGCTGTCGCCGGATCCAACGCAGGAGGCGGCAAGGCCAGGGAACCGGCAGACATCTTCGCCGCCATGCTCAAGGGCGGCGCCTGACCTAGAGAGGACGCCTCCCATGGCGCTCACACTGAATGGGGTCGCCACCCTGCTGCCGCAGGCAGTGTCCGGCCCGATCTTCGCGAAGGCGGCCGAGTCCAGCCTTGTCATGCAGCTGGCTCAGCGGGTGCCCACGACGCTGACTGGGACCGCGATCCCCGTCACCGTCGGCACCATCGAGGCCGACTGGGTTGCTGAGGGGGCCGCCAAGTACGTTGCCAACCCCAGTGCCACGACCCTGACGATGACCCCGGTCAAGGTCGCCTGCATCGTCCCCGT
>JBAVLA010000278.1:0-10465 GCA_049688595.1 Candidatus Nanopelagicales bacterium
CGCTCATGCTGCCTCCTGCGCCGAGAGCTGGGACAGCACGATCTCGGCGTAGGTCGGGCACCCCGCCATCAGCTCCTCGTGCGTGCCCACGCCGACGAGCTTCCCGTCGTCGAGGACCAGGATCTGGTCCGCGTGCCGGATCGTGGCCACCCGCTGGGCGACCACCAGCACGCAGGACTCCCGCGTGGGCTCCCGCAGGGCCGCACGAAGCGCGGCATCCGTGGCGTAGTCCAAGGCGGAGAAGGAGTCGTCGAACACGTACACCCAGGGCTCGCGCACGAGCGCCCGGGCTATCGCCAGCCGCTGGCGCTGGCCGCCCGAGACGTTCACGCCGCCCTGCTCGATCGGTGCGTCGAGTCCCTCGGGCAGCTCACGGACGAACCCGGCACCCTGGGCGACCCGCAGGGCCTCCCACATCTGCTCCTCAGTCGCGTCGGGCGCCCCGAACCGCAGGTTGTCGGCGATCGTCCCGGAGAACAGGAAGGCCCTCTGCGGCACCAGGCCCATCCCCGACCAGAGCTCGTCCCGGGATCGCTCCCGGACGTCGACGCCGTCGACGAGGACTGCTCCGGAGGTCACGTCGTAGAGCCGCGGCACCAGGTTGATCAACGTCGACTTGCCCGAGCCGGTTGAGCCGATGATCGCCGTCGTCTGCCCGGGACGGGCGATGAACGAGATGTCCCGCAGCACGGGCTCGACCGCTCCGGGGTAGCCGAAGGTGACGCCCCGGAACTCCACCGTGCCGCGCAGCTCGGGGCGCGGGGCCGTTGCGACTGGCGGGTCGCTGATGGCGGGGGTGACGGCGAGGATGGCCCCGATCCGCTCCGAGGACGCCGCGGCGCGGGGAAGCATGACGATCACCATCGTGGCCATCATCAACGACATGAGGATCTGCATGAGGTAGGCCATGAAGGCCATGAGGTTTCCGACGGGCATGTCACCGGAGGCGATGCGATGGCCGCCGAACCACACGATCGCCACCCCGGAGAGGTTCATGATCAGGATCAGCGCTGGCAGCATCCCGGCGAAGAGCTGGTTGACCCGCAGCGTGGTCCTGGTGAGGTCCGCGTTGGCCTCGGCGAAGCGCGCCTCCTCATGCTCGGTCCGCACGAACGCGCGGATGACGCGGATGCCCGTGAGGTTCTCGCGCAGGACGAGGTTGATCCGATCGATCTTGACCTGCATCGCCCGGAACAGCGGAACTGCCCGGATCATCACGACGCCGATCAGCGTCAGCATGATCGGCACGATGACCAGCAGCAGCATCGACAGCGGGGCGTCCTGGCGGACGGCCATGAACACCCCACCCAGGGCCGTGAGCGGCGCGGTGATCATCACGGTCAGCGCCATCTGCACGAACATCTGCACCTGCTGGACGTCATTGGTGTTGCGCGTGATCAGCGAGGGGGCGCCGAAGTCGTTCATCTCGCGCAGGGAGAACGTCTCGACGCTGCGGAACATCCGGGAGCGCATGTCCCGGCCCACGGACATCGACGTGCGCGATGCGTAGTACCCCCCCACGATCGAAACGACGGCCACGGCCATCGAGACGACCAGCATCCAGGCCCCGACGCGCAGGATGTAGCCGGTGTCTCCGGTGGCCACGCCGTAGTTGATGATGTCGGCGTTGAGCTCGGGCAGGTAGAGGGTGCCCAGCACCTGCAGCACGAGCAGCGCCATCACGATGATCAGGTAGCCGACGTACCTGGACAGGTGGTAGCGCAGGAGGGCGATCACCGGGCGACTCTATCCCGACCTCCTGGGCCAGCCGCGCCGCGCCGGGGGCAGCGCCCGAACCCGCCACCGCTGCGGCGATGGCGGGCCCCACGGCCGGTCAGAGGACGACCGTCCACCCCTCACGGCGCGCCTGACCGGCGGTGTAGGCGACGCCGTGGACCTTCAGGCCCTCTGCGTCCAGCAGCGTGATCGCCCCGCCCCCGTTGCCCATCTGCACCGGCTCCGCCAGCGGGAAGCACAGCGTCGCTCCGGGGGCCAGCCGGACCGGCGGCACCGGGCAGCGCCGCTTGGCCCGATCCGCGATGGACCACCCGGTCAGGTCCACCTCGGCCGGCGAGACGTTGAGGATCGTCACCGACTCGTTCTCCGGAGCAGGACCGGTCGGGTTCACCAGGGCGGCCACCACGCGGACGTTCGCCTCCAGCTCGACATCCAGCGAATGCCCGGTCCGGTCATCGGTGTGCCACGACTGGCTCTGGAAGGCCAGGAAGACCGCGACCCAGCGGGGCGCGGCGGCGAACCGGAGCAGCAGGGCGCCGTCCTGCCAGACACCGTCGTCGCCCGCGAACTGCTCGCTGTTGCCCTGGTTCATGTGGATGTCGTGCACGCCGTTGCCCGGGCTGAACCCGAAGGACGGGTCGGGCCGGGCCGCATCGGGCCCCCATCGCTCCCCGAACGCGAACACGGTCGCCTGCGGGTCGTCGCGGGCCCGCACGAGGTAGCCCTCCAGCAGGTCGGCCAGGTCGTTGTCCGCCCCCGGCTGGTCCGCCGGCAGCAGCCGCATCTGGGCCGGGTCGAACAGGTTCCCCCGGATGTAGTCCAAGCTGGCCCCGCCCGGCTCAGGTGGCAGCGGGGTCCAGCCCTCCGACAGCGCGGCGAGGTCATCGGTCAGCGGGTGCGCGAAGTCGTCATCGACGAGGTAGCGCAGCTCCGACGGGGCCTGGGCCGACTTGACGTTGACCGCGATCCGGTGGTCCACGCCAGCGGCGCGCACGTGCACCTGGTAGTGGGGGGTGGGATCCTGCGGTCCTTCGCGGTGGCACGCGACCACCCGGCCGGCCAGCACGCCGTACGACTTCAGGGGCATCGGACCTCCCTCGTGTCCCGGGAGCGTACCGCCGGCCCGGCTGACGCGCCTGCCGTGCGGCGCCGGCCCACCCGCCGGTCCCCAGCCGGATCGCCTGGCGGCTACCGGTGCCCACCCACCTGGGCGACCAGGCGGTCGGAGAGCACCACCTCAGGAGCCACCGGATCACGCATCGCCCGCGCGGCCTCCGGCAGCGCTGCCAGGTCCGCCGCGCAGCGCTGCGCGAGGACGTCCATGGCGTCGGGGGGAGCGACCCTGCGACCGTTGCGCATCACCTCGACGAGCAGTGGCTCACCGCCCGCGGGACCGGGCTCGTCGCGCAGGCCCAGGACGTCTGGAGCCGGCCACGGCCGCCGCCACACCTGCTTGCGCCCAGGGAGCGTGGCCTTCCCCGTGGACAGCTTGCGGACGCCGCGGCCCTCGTACTCGACGAGCTTGTAGGCGCTGTCCAGGTACGGCGCGTCGGCCGCCACCCCGACCTTCGTCCCCACTCCTGCGGCGTCGATCGGGGCTCCCGCGTCAGCCAGCCGGCGCAGGTCGTACTCGTCGAGCCCGCCGCTCACGATGATCCGGACGTCGAGCAGCCCAGCCTCATCCAGCAGGCGGCGGGTCTGGAAGGCCAGCGAGCTGAGGTCCCCGCTGTCCAGCCGGACCGCGAGCGGGCCAGGCGGCGTGCGGCGCCGGAAGACCTCGATTGCGGCGCGGACCCCGGCCAGGGTGTCGTAGGTGTCCACCAGGAGAGTCGTGCGGCCCGGCAGGTCCTCTGCGAACGCATCGAACGCCGCCGTCTCGCTCCGGAAGGCCTGGATGTACGAGTGCGCCATCGTGCCGGCTGCCCGCAGGCCGTACCTGCGGGAAGCTTCCACGTTGCTGGTCGCCCGGAACCCGGCCATGGCCGTGAGCCGGGCTACGGCCATCCCGGCATCCACGCCGTGCGTGCGGCGCAGGGCGAAGTCGATGAGGTCCATCCTGGGCGCGGCCAACCGGCAGCGGGCGGCCTTCGTGGCGATCGACGTCTGGAACGTGACCTGGTTGACCAGGAACGTCTCGACGAGCTGCGCCTCGGCGATCGGCGCGGTCACCTCGAGGAACGGCTCGTTGGGCAGCACGACCCGCCCCTCGGGGATCGCCCAGACGTCGCCGGTGAATCGCAGGTCCGCGAGCCGCGCGACGTCGTCGGCCGCGAATCCCGCGTCGAGCAGCCACTGGAGCTCATCAGGGGCGAACTCGTAGGACTCCAGGTAGGCCATGCAGTCCTCGAGCCCACCGGCCACGAAGAAGCCGCGGTTTGCGGGGAGGCGCCGGGCGAACAGGCTGAAGGTGGCGGAGCCGACCATGCCGCGCCGCAGGTAGCTGACGGCCATCGTGAGCTCGTACAGATCCGTCACGAGCGGGCCCCGACGAGGCTGGGAGGGCACGGGCATGAGACCACCTCCGCATGGCCCGTAGATCGTATTGCGAACCGACGGGGGAACGGAACACTCGCCGCCCACGCGACCGCCGGCACCTGCCCGAGTAGATTCGGATCCGTGCAGAAGCGCAGCTGGAACGAGTTGAGTTCCTGTCAGCAGGTGACAGTCGCCACGTTGTCCGCCGTTGAGCTCGTGCTCACCACGATCTCACTGATCGACCTCGTCAAGCGCCCCAGCGCCCAGGTCCGCGGGAACAAGCTCCTGTGGGCCTTCGGCGTCTTCGTCCAGCCCGTCGGACCCATCGCGTACCTGACGTGGGGCCGGAAGGCAGGCGGCGCGGAGGTGCCGGGCACCGCCACGGCGTGACGACCCCCTCACTGACGAGCGCGATCGAGCCGCGCTCGTCGGCGGGCGCGTCAGAGGTTGTTGATCACGAAGCCCAGGTCGCCGGGGTACCACGAGCGAAGATGATCTTCCATCTCCACGTCGTCGCAGCACGCGGGATCTGAGCACCCCTGGCAGTGGGCCATGTACGCGGCGCGCGCCTGCGCGAGATCGCCGGAATACCAGACGGCCATCCCAGCGTCGAGCCTCACGGCCTCCTGCGCCTCAGGTTCCGACATCTCCTGAGCGGGGGCGCTCGGGGCCTCGTCAACGCGCTCGTCCAGCACCCCTGTGCGGGCCGCTGGCACGCAGCAGCGCGCCTTCACGCGCCGGGACGTCGACAGGTGCAGGGGCTCCGGGTCAGCATCGCACCAGACCAGCACCTCCTGGTCGGCAGCGGCCGAAGCGACGACCGGGGCCCACCGGCCCTGTCCCGGATGAGCGTCCCACACCTCGTCGCCTCGCCCGATCTCCGTGGGGAACAGCAACCGGCTCGTGGTCTTCATCGTGCTCAAGGCCATCCTCCTCGATCCACCTCGTAGTCCTCATCCACCCCACAGTCCACACCGGCGGAATCGTCCTCGCCGGGGAACTCGCGTAGCCGAACAGTCTACGCCTTGGGCATTCCGGCGATTCCCACCAATCAGCACACCGATGGTCCCGCAGAGCGGTATGACCTTGGTCACACAACCAACTCCTAGGCTCAGGCCCCTCCCGTCCTGCCGGGATCCCAGTGCCCATCGAGGCACCCCTCGCCCGTTGAGCAGACCCTCGAATGTCAGAGCGGCCCGGTAGAACCGAGCATCACCAACAAGGAGGTTCCAATGAGCGACCTGTCAACGATCCTTGAAGCGGAGCTGACCGCCCTGTCCGACGGGCTCACGCAAGTCAGGCCAGCGGAGTGCCTGTACTGCTACCTGACCCGCATGCTCGACGAGTTCGGCTGCCACGGGCACCAGTTCACCGAGCGCTGGCACGCGGCCCAACCGAGTCGACTTCCTTGGCTGTCCGACTGGCTGAGCAGGAACGGCGGCTGCTGCTGCGACTGCGAGGTCATCTGGAACGTCTTCCTGCCGGGAGTCCGCAGCCCGCGGCACGCCATGCTCCAGTGCCAAGCGTCCTTCGATCTGGCCGCGCAGGAACAGATGGACTGATCGTTCACCCAGCGGCCCCCGCCGCCTCGCTGCTGGCCCGGTGCAGCTTGTCCATGAGGCCCTCGAGCGTGGTCTCGACGTCGACTGGCAGGCGCGCCGGCGCCGGCTCCATCACCGCGATCGAAGTGGCTTGATCGGGCCACACCAGGAACAGCCCGTGGTAGGAGCCGATATCCCCGTCATGTCCGTATGCCTGCGCACCGTCGGCGGTCAGACGCTCCGTGCCCAGGCCGTACCAGTCGTCAGGGCCACCAGCAGTCATCTGCGCCACGAGGCGGGAGTCGATGACGCGCCCCCCGTAGAGCATGTAGCCCCAGCGGGCCAGACTCGGGGCATCAGCGGCCATCCCGCCGGCAGCACCGGCGGCCGAGGCCACCGAACGCGAGGGCAGCCACGGGCCGTCCGCGTCAACCGTGGGCAGATCCGGATTCTCCACGGCGACGCTGAGTGGAGCTTGCGGCCGCTCCCGATCCTGCACCCAGACCCGGTCCAAGTGGGCAGGGTCGATCAGGTCCCGACGCAGCGTCAGAGCGAGCGGCTGCCCGGAGACCTTCTCCACGACCGACCCGAGGACCAGGAAGTTCAGGTTGCTGTACTCCGGCGCGCCCCCCCGGGATCCCTGCCGCGCACCGTCCTCGTCGACCAGGGCCAACACATCCGAAGCCGTCCACCGGCGGTCCAGGTCATCGGCAGCGGCGTCGAAGGCCTCCTCGAACGGGTCCACGGGGAAGCCGCTTCGCATCGCGAGCAGCTCCCGGACCGTCGCCCCCCCGGCATCGAACGGCAGCTTCACGTAGTTGGTCACCGGCGCGTCAAGGTCCACCAGGCCCCGCCGAGCCAGATCCATCACCTCAGCGGCAACGAACGTCTTCGTCATGCTCGCGATGGCCATCGCTGCGTCGGGAACCAGACGCACACCGGCTCCGTCAACGCCGGCAGCGCCCGCCCAGGTCCCCTCGGAGGTCACGACTGCCGCCGTGACGCCTACCCCGTTGCCGTCGGCCACCCAGGCCTCCAGCAGCGACTCGAGCTTGGCCGAGGTCCCCCCAGGCAGGGCGCGGGCGGGCGGGTCGGGGAACACAGCCTGCCCCGCTGACGAGGCCTGGGTCGGGCTTGACGGGGACTGGGAAGGCGCTCCCGTGGAGGCCGAAGTCGCTGCGGGGATGGCCACCTGCGGCTGACCGGGGCCGGTGCAGGCCGAGGCCCCGAGCCCCAGGAGGGCCAAACCCAGCACCGTCCCACTCGCCGCCAGCCGAAGCCGGACAGGAATCACCCGCTGCCCTCGCACAGCGCCCATCCTGCCGGGCAGAGCCGGCATGGGCGAATCCCGGGTGTCGCTCTCGGGGTGTCGCGTGCGGGACAATCCTGCCGACGCGCCGAACAGGCGCACGCTCAAACGGCTATGAAGAGGGCTGGTGACGGATGGCTCCCGAACGTGGTGAAGAGCGCGCTGAGCACGATGGCCAGCAGTCGCGCCTGGCGGTGCTGATCGATGCGGACAACGCCCAAGCGGCCGTGATCGAGGCGCTGCTCGCGGAGATCGCACGCTTCGGTGAGGCGACCGTCCGCCGGATCTACGGCGACTTCACCGCCCCCACGAGCGCCTCCTGGCGCAAGGTGCTCCAGCGCAACGCGATCAAGCCCGTCCAGCAGTTCGCGTACTCGACCGGGAAGAACGCCACCGACAGCACCCTCATCATCGATGCGATGGACCTGCTCTACACGCGCCGGTTCGACGGCTTCTGCCTGGTCACCAGTGACAGCGACTTCACCGGCTTGGCGATGCGGCTGCGCGAGGAGGGGCTGTCCGTCTACGGGTTCGGCGAGAAGAAGACGCCCGAGGCCTTCCGCAACGCATGCCACCGGTTCGTGTTCATCGAGGTCCTGCGCGAGGGCGGACCGCCCGACGAGCACGAGGGCGACCGCGACCAGGAACAGCCCTCCACCGCACCGCCCCCAGCAGGCGGGGCGACGGCGGCGAAGACCAAGCTGCCCAAGAAGTTCGTGCTGACCGCGCTCGAGCAGTCCGTCGACGACGAGGGCTGGGCCCACCTGGGGACGTTCGGCAACTACCTGAACAAGCTGCAGCCGGACTTCGACCCTCGGCTGTACGGGTACAAGAAGCTCTCAGACCTGGTCAGGGCCCGCACGGACCTGTTCCAGACAGAGGAGCGGCCCTCCCCGGGAGGCAACCAGAGGCAGCTCTACCTGCGAGCCAGGTAGCCGGGCAAGGCAAGCGCGGTGGGTGACTACCCCGACGAATCCGCCCAAGGCGGCAGCCGGCGCCGCTGCGCGGTCCGGGTGACCGGGGTCGTGCAGGGCGTCGGCTTCCGGCCATTCGTCAATCGGCTGGCGGCAGGCCTGGGCCTGGCGGGCCATGTGGGAAACGACGCCGAGGGCGTGTTCATCGTTGTCGAGGGCCGGGGTGATGCCGTGGCCGAGTTCCTGCTCCGGCTGCGCACCGATGCCCCTGCGTTGGCGGTTGTCGATGACGTGGTCGTGGCAGACGGGACCGAGCGGGCCCTGGTGGCCAACGGGACCCCGGATGGCCCCCGAAGCCGTGCTGGCTTCCGAATCGCAGCCAGCCCTGCCGGCCAGGCGCGTTCGGCTGCGACGTCGATCCCGCCGGACACCGCGGTGTGCACCGAGTGCCTCGCCGAGATGCGGGATCCGTCCGACCGGCGCTACGGCTACCCGTTCATCGCCTGCAGCAACTGCGGCCCGCGCTTCACGATCGTCACCGGGCTGCCGTACGACCGGCAGAACACCACGATGATCGACTTCCCGCTGTGTCCGGCATGTCGGACGGAGTACGAGGACCCGGCCAGCAGGCGGTTCCACGCACAGCCGACGGCATGCCGCGACTGCGGCCCGTCCCTGTCCATGCCGGTCGCTGAGGTGGCGGCTGCCCTGCGCTCGGGTGCGATCGTGGCCATCAAGGGCGTCGGGGGCTACCACCTGGCCTGCGACTCCCGCGATGCCGCGGCGGTCACGAGGCTGCGCCGACGCAAGCGCCGTGGTGACAAGCCCTTCGCGGTGATGGTCCGCGACCTCGCCACCGCGCGCGAGCTGATCCACCTGGGCGACGAGGCCGTGGCCCTGCTGACCTCGCCGGCCCGTCCGGTGCTGCTCGCCGACTCCCGCGATCCCGACCTGCAGGCCCTGGTCGCCCCCGGCAACTCCTTCCTCGGCCTCCTGCTGCCCTATGCACCCCTGCACCACCTCCTGTTCGACGCCGGTGCGCCGGATGCGCTCGTCATGACCAGCGGGAACCTGTCGGACGAGCCGATCTGCACCGATCCCGGCGAGGCCGAGGCCCGGCTGGGCAGCATCGCCGACGTCTTCTGCCACCACGACCGACGCATCCACGCCGCATGCGACGACTCGGTGGTGCGGATGGTCGCCGGCCGACCGCAGCCCGTCCGACGCAGCCGGGGGTACGCCCCGCTGCCTGTGACGCTGCCCCTGGACAGCCCGCCGCTGGTCGCCGTCGGCGGGGAGCTGAAGGCCACGGCAGGGGTCGCGGCCGGCCGTCGGGCGTGGCTGAGCCAGCACATCGGTGATACCGAGAGCCTCGAGACCCTGGACCTGCTTGCGGCATCGATCTCGACGCTGGTGCAGTTGCAGCAGGTCGACCCGGTGTTCATCGTGAGCGACGCCCACCCGGGCTACCTGTCGCATCGCTGGGCGGCGCGCCACGCCCGCGACCTGGGGGTGGCGCACCTGGTGGTGCAGCACCACCACGCGCACCTCGCCTCCCTGCTCGCCGAGCACCGGATCGAACCGACCACCCCGGTCCTTGGCGTCGTGTTCGACGGAACTGGATACGGATGCGACGCGACCATCTGGGGTGGCGAGCTGCTCCTGGGCAACTGCGCGTCCGTGAAGCGGGTCGGCCACCTTCGACCTGTTCTCCTGCCCGGGGGGGATGCGGCTGTCCGCTCCCCGGCTCGCGCGGCGCTGGCCCACTTGACCGCGGCCGGCCTCCCGGCGGCCGGGACTGCCAGCGCCGAGTCACTGGCCGACCGCGAGCTGCGCCTGCTGGACCGGATGCTGGCGACCGGGTCGCACTGCGTGCCAACGACGAGCGCCGGCCGCCTGTTCGACGCAGTCTCCTCCCTGCTTGGAGTCCGCCAACACGTCGACTATGAGGCCCAGGCAGCCATCGAGCTCGAAGCCCTGGCCGCCCGCGCCGAGCGCCGAGCCCAACAACCCCCGTCGGTCGAGGCGACCACAGGCGCGGCGGACGCCTCGGGAGGCGCCTTGTTCACCCGCGCGGCGGACGCCTCGGACGACGCCGTCGTCATCGACCCTCGCCCCTGGATAGCCAGGGCGGTGGCCGATCACGCCGCAGGAATCCCGGTCGAGGAGTCAGCCCGCTCGTTCCACGCCGCACTCGCGGTCGCGGTCACCCGGGCAGCGGTGGCGGTGCGGGACACGCATGGGGTCGGCGTCGTCGGGCTCACGGGGGGGGTGTTCTCCAACGCCGTGCTGAGCCGGGACTGCCTGCGCGGGTTGGCGGCGGCGGGCTTCACCGTCCTCACGCACACGCTGGTGCCCCCCAACGACGGCGGGCTGGCACTGGGCCAGATCGCGGTGGCCGCCGCGGGCGGTGCGCTGCGCGCCACAGCCCCCGCGTGACGTAGCACGTCGCTGCCGACCCTCGCGCCTCACCGCCGCCGCCCGCGCCT
>JBAVLA010000279.1:0-11915 GCA_049688595.1 Candidatus Nanopelagicales bacterium
AGAAACACCACGTGGTGGGAACAATCGCGATCTACAAGGCCCCTACTGACCTATGAACTGTCGAACTCGGGCATCAGTCTCGAGGGACTGTCGATCGGATACGGCGAACTGCTCACGCTCGGCTGCGCAGCGTTGTTCGCCGGGCATATCGTCGGCCTGGGTCAGTGGTCGACGCCGTCGGATGCGTACGGCCTGACCGTCCTCCAACTCGGCGTCGTGGCGCTGCTCTGCGGATCCGCCTCAGCCGCGTACGGGGACATCGCGCTGCCGCCCGACGCCGGCGTGTGGGCAGCGATCATCTTCCTCGCCCTGGTCGCCACGGCCCTGGCCTTCCTGGCGCAGACCTGGGCCCAGGCTCACATGAGCGCACCCCGGGCAGCGATCGTGCTGACCATGGAGCCGGTCCTCGCCGGGATCTTCGGCGTGACGGTGGGCGGGGACACCCTTACGGCGCGGATCGTGCTCGGCGGGGCCTGCATCGTGGCAGCGATGCACGTCGTCGAGTTCGGCTCCAGGCGCCAGAGGAGGCTCAAGCGCGAGCGGGTGAGCTGAACAGCCCCCCGGCGGGAACGATCAGTCCGCGAGCAGCCCGGAAAGCACAAGGCGCGCCCGGTCGATCGCGTCGTCGCCGACGTCGAGGTGGGTGACCAACCGCGCCACGCGATCGCCCAGCACGCTGACGGCCACTCCGCGCTCCAACGCCGCAGCGGCCAGCGCCGGCGCCTGCGGCCCGGCCTCCAGGTGGAGCACGACGATGTTGGTCTGCACGGTCGCCGGGTCGACGACATCGGGGCGCACCAGGGCAATCGCCTCCGCGAGGCGACTCGCGCGGGCGTGGTCGTCGGCCAGCCGCTGGACGTGGTGGTCCAGCGCGTGCAGCCCCGCTGCGGCCAGGATCCCAACCTGACGCATCCCGGCCCCATACCTCTTGCGCCACGTGCGTGCCTCGGCGATCCGCTCGCGACTGGACACGAGCACCGACCCGATGGGCGCTCCCAGCCCCTTGGACAGGCAGACCGATGCCGTGTCGAACAAGCCTGCGATCTCCGCCAGCGGCACGCCGGTGGCGACGTGGGCGTTCCACAGGCGCGCGCCGTCAAGGTGCAGCGCGATCCCGGTCGCGTCTGCGAAGCCGCGCAGGTGGCGCAGCGCGGCGATGTCCTGAACGGTCCCGCCCCCGAAGTTGTGCGTGTCCTCCACGCAGATCGCCCGAGTCGAGACCAGGTACGGGCCGGCGTCGGGGGCGGCCATCTCGATGACCACCCGCGGGTCCAGCCGACCGCGGTGGGCATCCCAGGTGCGAGTCGTCACCCCGCCCAGCACCGCATGGCCACCGAGTTCGGCACGGACCACGTGGGCCAGCCGGTCGCAGAGCAGCTCACCACCTGCTGGGACCAGCAGCCGGACACCCAGCTGGTTGCCCATCGAACCCGTCGGGACGAACAGCCCAGCCTCGTGCCCGAGGAGGGCTGCCACGCGTGACTCCAGCTCGGCGACCGTCGGGTCCTCACCGTAGACATCGTCCCCGACGACCGCCTGAACCATGGCCGCCCGCATGGCTGGCGTTGGTCGTGTGACGGTGTCCGAGCGCAGGTCAACGAAGTCGATCGGCGGCGGGACGTGCGGATGGGTCATGTCGGCAGCCTAGTTCGCCTGCCCTTCGTGGCAGGGTGGCCCTGGTCCGCTGCGGGCGACGGCACCGTCCGGGATCAGCAGGAGGGGATCCATGGGAGGGACGCACGCGATGACCCGGCTGTCCGTGTTCATCGCCTCGAGCATCGACGGCTACATCGCCACTCCTGACGGCGGCCTCGAATGGCTCGAGGGCGCCGCACGGGCTGATGAGGACTACGGGTACGACGGCTTCCTGGCGTCCGTGGACGGCCTGGCGATGGGCCGGGGCACCTACGAGCACATCGCGCACATAGATCCCCTGCCGTTCGGCGGCCGGCCGGTCTTCGTCTTCACGCACCGCCCGGTGGCCGCACGCGACGGGGTCGTCACCTGGGACCGGTCGCCGCAGGAGGCTGCGCGGGCTTGGGCTGACCTGGGCCTCACGCGGGTGTACGTCGATGGCGGCCAGCTCATCAGCGCTTTCCTCGCCGAGGGCCTCATCGACGACATGGTCCTGATGACGGCACCGGTGGTGCTGGGACAGGGGCGCCCCCTGTTCCACCCGTTCGCCCGGACGTTCGGGCTCAAGCTCGACGGCGTCCAGACCTGGCCCAGTGGGTTCGTGAGCCGGAGCTACTCGCGCTGACTCGCGTCAGCTCGCGTTGGCCCGCAGTCACCCGCAGCGGCCTGCGCGCCAACTCCGGCGCTACCCCGCGAGGCCAGCCGCAGCCGCACGAGCAGCCCGCGGCAATGCAGCGGCGATCACCTCCAGATCGGCGGGGCCGTGGGCGGCCGAAACGAACCATGCCTCGAACGCACTGGGCGGCAACCACACGCCGCCATCGAGCATCGCGTGGAAGAACCGGGCGAACGCGGTCGTGTCCTGGGCGCGAGCGCTCGCGTAGTCGGTCACGTCAAGGCTTGCGAAGAAGACGCTGAACAGGTTGCCTGCGCGGGCCCACCTGTGCGGCACACCCGCATCAGTCAACGCCTCATCGACAAGCGCCCCTACTTGGAAGGCTATCTCGTCCAAGCGCGCGTACACCCCCGCGTCGCAGTGCTTCAGCGTCGCCAGGCCGGCAGCCGAGGCGGTGGGGTTGCCGCTCAACGTGCCCGCCTGGTACACCGGCCCGGCAGGCGCCAGAAGGTCCATGACCTCGGCTCGACCCGCGACAGCAGCCAGGGGCAGCCCCCCACCGATCACCTTGCCGAAGGTGAACAGGTCGGGCGCCCAACCCTCGACGCTCTCCCGGCCCCACCATCCAGCTGGACCCACCCGGAATCCGGTCATCACCTCGTCGAAGATGAGCAGCGCCCCGTGGTCGGCGCACAGCCGGACCAGCCCGGCGTTGAATCCCGCGGGTGGGGGGACGACGCCCATGTTCGCGGGGACGGCCTCGGTTAGGACAGCAGCGATCTGGGCTCCCCGCGCGGCGAACACCTCCGCCACTGCTCCCAGGTCCCCGTACGGCAGGACCACGGTGTCGGCGGCGGTTCCGGGCGTGACACCAGGCGAGTCGGGCAGCCCCAGCGTCGCAACACCGGATCCCGCCGCGACGAGGAAGGAGTCGGCATGCCCGTGGTAGCAGCCGGCGAACTTCACGACGACGGCTCGGCCAGTCGCAGCCCGCGCCAAGCGCACTGCGGTCATGACTGCCTCGGTTCCCGACGAGGTGAACCGGACGCGCTGCACCGGACCGACCCGTGCGACGACCTCCTCGGCAAGCTCGAGCTCTGCCAGGCACGGAGCGCCGAACGACGGGGATCCAGCCGCCGCCTTGCTGATGGCTGCGACGACCGCGGGATGGGCGTGCCCCAGGATCATCGGCCCCCATCCCCCCACCAGGTCGACGTACTCGCGACCGTCCTCATCGAGGATCCGCGAACCGGAGGCACGGGCCACGAACTTCGGCGTGCCGCCAACCGAGCCGAAGGCCCGGACCGGGGAGGACACCCCGCCCGGGATCACGGCCCGGGCGCGGGCGAACAGCTCCGCGGAGCGATCCCGGCTCATCTGGGACCTCCCTCTTCACTGAGCCACCCGGCGACCTCCGTCGCCCAGTAGGTCGCGATGATCGAGGCGCCGGCCCGGCGGACCCCGAGCAGCGCCTCCATCACGGCCGCCGGGCGGTCGATCAGCCCGGCCGCGGCAGCGGCCTCGATCATGGCGTACTCCCCGGACACGACGTAGGCAGCCACCGGGACCTCGACGGCCGCCCGCACGGCTGAGACCACATCGAGGTAGGCCAGTGCGGGCTTGACCATGACGATGTCCGCGCCTTCGGCCACGTCGAGGGCGACCTCACGGAGTGCCTCGCGGCCGTTGGCGGGGTCCTGCTGGTAGGTGCGCCGATCACCGACGAGCTGTGACTCGACAGCGGCCCGGAACGGTCCGTAGAACGCGGAGGCGTACTTGGCCGCGTAGGCCAGGATGGCAACCTGGGTGTGCCCGGCGGCGTCGAGGGCGGCGCGGGTCGCGCCGACCTGGCCGTCCATCATGCCGCTGGTGCCCAACAGGTCCGCCCCAGCGTCGGCGAGCACCACGGCCATCTCGGCGTACCGAGCCAGCGTGGCGTCGTTGTCGACACAGCCATCCACATCCAGGACGCCGCAGTGGCCGTGGTCGGTGAACTCATCCAGGCACAGGTCGGCGATTATCGGAAGCCGCTGCCCTGCTGCCCCCCGGGCCCAGCGCACCGCCTCGGCGAGGATCCCAGCCTGGTCGGTGGCCGCCGAGCCGGCTGGGTCCCGATGCGCGGGGACGGCGAACAGCATCACCGCACCCACCCCCGCGGCGGCCGCCTCCTCGACTGCCTGCGCCAGCGACGCCCTCGAGTGCTGGACGACGCCTGGCATGGTGGGGATCGGAGCCGGCTCGGCCAACCCCTCCCGGACGAACATCGGCAGGACGAGGTCGCCGGCAGCAAGGCGGTTCTCAGCAACCAGGCGGCGCAGCGCCGCGGTGCGCCGAAGCCGGCGAGGCCGGATCAGTGGAGCAGTCACGCGCTCGGAGCTCAAACCAGTGGTCATGCGACGCTCACCCCCGGGACGACCGGACGAGCCACGCGCAGATTCGGGCAGCAGCCATCGGAGCACAGTCCAGTCACAGGAGCACACCCACCGCGGCCGTCGGCCGCCTCCAGATGGGCCACGACCAGATCCGCCAGACCGGCCACGAAGGTCGGGTGGGTACCTGCCGTGGGCACTCGCACCATCTGGATCCCGAGCCCAGCGCATGTCTGCCGAGCCTCTGCGTCCAGGTCCCAGATGACCTCCACGTGGTCGCTGATGAAGCCGACTGGCGCCACGACGGCGGTGCGGCACCCGGCGGCAGCCTCCTCGCGCAGCGCGTCGTTGATGTCTGGCTCGAGCCACGGCACCTGCGGCGGACCGCTGCGCGACTGGTAGACGAGCCGCCACCTCGGCGGCGACGGCCGGCCCAGGCGCTGGGCCGCGCCGACCGCGACCGCCTCTGCCACAGCCAGATGGCTTGACACGTAGAGCCCCCGGGCGTCCCGGGCGTCCGGCGGCCCTGAGGTCGCGGCCATCGCGGCGGGCAGGGAATGGGTGGTGAACAGGATCGTCGCCACGGAAGGATCGATCGCGGCCAACGCCTGAGCAAGCAGTTCGGCGCTGGCCTGGATGAAACCTGCCCGGTCGAAGTACGGCCGGACCTTCACGATCTCCAGCTTGTCAGCCAGTGCGGTGCGCTCCAGCGCCATTCCGAGGTCCTCACGGTACTGCCGGCAGCCCGAGTAGCTCGGGTAGGCGCTGGTGGCCAGGGCCAGCACGCGACGGTGCCCGGCGTCGTGCAGCCCGGTCAGGACGGAGTCGAAGAAGGGCTCTGAGTTCCGGTTGCCCAGGACGATCGGGACGCGCACCCCACGGTTGTCCAGCTCGGCACGCAGGGCCTCGATAAGGGCGCGGTTCTGGGCGTTGATGGGGCTGACCCCACCCAGCGCGAGGTAGTGGTGGGCGACCTCCTCCAGACGCTCCGGTGGCACCCCGCGCCCAGCAGTGACCCGCTCCAAGAACGGCATCACGTCATCCGGTCCCTCCGGGCCACCGAACGAGGCCAACAGGATCACGTCGTATGAGGTGCTCACCGCAGCACCTCGATCGCGGCCTCGGGGTCGACCAGCCGACCGGTGAAGAAGGGGGTCTCCTCGCGCACGTGCCGCCGGGCCTGCGATGCGCGCAGGTGGCGCATCAGGTCGACGATGTCGTGCAGCATCGGGCCCTCCAAGGCCAGGATCCACTCGTAGTCCCCGAGCGCGAAAGCCGCCACGGTGTTGGTCAGCACCTGGGAGTACTGCCGCCCCATCATCCCGTGCTCGACGAGCATCGCCCGGCGCTCCGGCTCCGGCAGCAGGTACCACTCGTAGGACCGCACGAACGGGTAGGCGACGAGCCAGGCCTGGGCCGGCAGGCCTGCCATGAATGCCGGGACGTGGCCCTTGTTGAACTCAGCCGGGCGATGGATTCCGACGCCCGACCAGGCAAGCTCCGCCGAGCCGCACAGCCCGTCGCGACGGATTGCCCGGACGCCCGCCTGGACCGACTCGGCCGTCGGGCCGTGCAACCACACCATCAGGTCGGCATCGGCCCGCATGACCGACACGTCGTAGAGCCCACGGACGGTCACATCGGCGTCGGCGAGCTGCGCGATCGTCGCCGTCAGCCTGCTGGCTGCGTCAGGCTCAGGCGAGCGCCCACGGCGGAACACGGACCAACACGTGTACCTGATCGAGTCATTGATGTCGCGGGCGGTGGGCCGTCTGACGGGGGCTTCGGACATGCGCCGATCCTTCCACGCCCCTCCGACAACGCGCAGTCACGCACCCGCCAGCTCTGCGGCCACGCGACGGCCGTCAGCGATGCAGTCGGGGACGCCCACGCCGTTGACGGCCGAGCCGGCCACCCGCACGGGCCCGACCAGGCGAAGCGCCCGTTCCACGGCCAGCACGCGCTGCCGATGACCGACGACGTA
The DNA here is from genome assembly GCA_049688595.1 of Candidatus Nanopelagicales bacterium. Taxonomy (GTDB): domain Bacteria; phylum Actinomycetota; class Actinomycetes; order S36-B12; family CAIYMF01; genus Prado023. The sequence continues at coordinate 6,605 of JBAVLA010000279.1, forward strand.
CGAGGGCATGCAGTCCCGCCACCGGACGATGTGGCGCAAGTGCGGATCCGGCGCTCCGAGGACCTTCCCGATGTGGTCGACCACGGCCTCGAGGATCCGCTCGTCCGTGTCGTCGCCGAGCGGGCCGACACGGTCGGGCACGAAGGCCCGCAGCAGCACGACGCCCTGCGGGGCACGGCCGGCCCACTTGTTCGACGAGAGGGTCACGCCGCTGACCGGGGCCCACTGCGGACCGGCCTCCAGGTACCCGTGACCGATGGGAGCGTCTCGGAAGGCCTCGGCGTGGAAGCCCAGCGTGACCACTGCGGTGGACCTGTGCGGGATGGAGCGCAGCCCGCTGGCCGCTTCCGGCGAGACCTGGTCGACCAAGTCGGCTGCCGGTCGGGCCCCGCACGCCAGCACGACGCCGTCGGGACGCCGGAAGGTGCCGTCGCCCAGCTCCACCTCGAGGCCGGACCGCCCGAGCCGCAGGCCGCTGGCTTGGACACCGGTGCGCAACTCGACCTGACGGTTCGACAGGGCCCCCGACAGGGCATCAACGAGCGACCCCATCCCGCCCTGCAGGCTGCGGAACGGCGATCCGGGTGGGCGGCCCCGGGCAGCACGACCCTGTGCGAGGCTGGCCAGCATCAGGCTGCGGTGCTGGGCCTCACTGGACCGAAGGCTGGGCAGAACCGCGTCGATGCTCAATTCGTCGACGCTCGTCCCGTACAGGCCGCCCAGGAGGGGGTCGGCGAAGCTCGCGACGATCGCCGGGCCCAGGCGCCGGCGGAGGATCTCGCCGATCGCCATGTCCGCGTCACTCAGCACACGGGGCAGGACCAGGTCGAGCCCGGCGCGGGCCTTCTGGGGCCACGAGATGATCCGCGTCCTGGCGAAGGGCGCCAAGCGGGTGGGCAGGACCAGTCCCATGCCGTCCGGGAGCGGCTGCATCCGCCCGCGCACCCGCAGGTTCACCACCCGCGGCTCCGTGACGCTGATGACCTGATCCGACATCCCCAGCTCGGCAACCAGCTCCAGGACGGCGGGACGGTAGGTTACGAACGAGTCTGGACCGTGCTCGACCAGGCACCCGCTGCGGACTTCGCTGCGGACCTTGCCTCCCAGCCGCGCGGACTCCTCCACGACGCTGACCCGATGCCCCCTGCCGCTGGCCTCCCAAGCGGCGGCCAGTCCAGTTATGCCTCCCCCCACGATCAGGTAGTCGCCCATGGGCTCCTCGATCCCGCACGGTCCATGATCAGGTGGCCGCCGGCGTCCGCGCGGCGCGCGGGGGCGTGTAGGGGCACAGCGGATCGGACTCCAGCGGGTCACCCGTCCAGGCATAGGCGCGAGCCCGGGAACCGCCGCACCACGCGGCGTAGGCGCATCGTCCACACCTGCCCTTGAGCTGGGTCGCGTCGCGAAGCGCCACCATCAGCGGGCCGTGCCGGTACAGCGCCACGAGGTCATCGGTTCGCACGTTGCCGATCGCCAAGGGCAAGAAGCCGCTGGGCGTGACGGTCCCGTCGTGAGCGATGAACATGATGCCGTTGCCGTCCCGGATGCCGAAGCCACGACTGATCGGGCTGCGCTCGATCTCGCCGTCGGTCATGCCGGCCCGGCGCATGCGCATCGCTGCGACCCGCCGGTACTGCATCGCCTCGGTCGTCTTGATCTGGAACGGCGCCTCACGGCCGATGTCGAGCAACCAGCCCATCAGGCGCTCCGCCTCCCCCGGGGCCAACTCGCTGAGCTGGGCACCGCGGCCGACCGAGATCAGGAAGAACAGGCTCCAGCGCATGAGCCTGCGGGTGAGCAACAACTCGTGCACGGCCGGCAGGTCGGGCGCAGTCTCGGCGGTGACCAGGGTGTTGACCTGCACCGGCAGGCCGATGTCAGCCGCCCAGCCCAACGCCTGGATCGTCGACTCGAACGTACCCGGCACTCCGCGCAGGCCATCGTGCCTGGTCGAGTCCGATCCGTCGAGGCTCAGCGAGATGGCCTGCACGCCGGCAGCCTGCAGCTGCGCCAAGCGCTCGCGGGTCAGGTCGGGGGTCACTGCGGGCGCCAGCGAGACGCCGATGCCGCGCTCGTCGGCGCCCGCCAGGATCGCGTCGAGGTCGGGCCGGCGCAGCGGGTCGCCTCCGGTCAGCACGACGTGCGGAGCGGGTTGGCCGAACCGCGCGATGTCGTCGAGCACGGCCATGGCCTCGGCCGTGTCCAGCTGGCCGGGGGCCGCGTCCGGCATCGCGGTGGCGCGGCAGTGCCGGCAGGCCAGCCCGCAGGCGATCGTGAGCTCCCAGTAGACGATCATCGGAGCCCGCGCGTACACCCAGCCGTCTGGCCGGACGGCGCCGATGGCCCGGGCGCTGCGTGGCCCCGGCTCGGCGCGATGCCGCCGCTCGGCGTGCGGCAGTGCCTGCATCGGCGCGAACGGCGGCTGGTCGGTCGCTGACTGTTCAGGCTCTGCCTGGTGGCCCATCTGTGCCTCCGATCTCTGGGCCACACCCTACGTGCGCCCTCAGACACTGCCGAAGCGCGTCGGCCCTTCGGTCCCGCCGGCGCAGAGGCCGGATCGGCGTCCGGGGTCGAACCAGCCGGTGACCCGCTGGACTCGGCTGGAATCGGCTGGGCTCAGCCGACCCGCCGTCAGGCCCCGCCGACCTCGATCCCGTGCACGAGCTCCACGATGCGCGTCAGCGCGTCCGGGTCGGTCGTCGGCGGCACGCCATGGCCCAGGTTGACGACATGTCCCGGCGCCACCGCGCCTCGGCGCACGACGTCACGAACATGGGCCTCGAGCTCTGGCCAGGGCCGGGCAAGGAGCCCTGGGTCGATGTTCCCCTGCAGGGGTGTGGATCCGCCCAGGAGCGCGTTGGCTTCGTCGAGCGGGGTGTGCGCATCCACGCCCATGACGTCAGCGCCAGCGTCTCGCATCGCCACGAGCAGGTCACGGGTCCCGGTCCCGAAATGGATCCTCGGCAGGCCAAGGTCGGCCACCGAGGCCAGCACCGCAGCCGAATGCGGAGCGGCGAACTCGACGTACTCGTCGGGTGCCAGGGCCCCGGCCCAGGAGTCGAACAGCTGCAGGGCGCTCGCCCCGGCCAGCCCCTGCGCGCGCAGGAACGCCCCAGTCGTGCGGGCCACCCAGCCGGCCAGTCGGTGCCAGGTGTGCGGATCATCGACCATGAGCGCCCGCGTCCGGGCGTGATCGCGGGAGGGGCGCCCTTCGACCAGGTAGGAAGCCAGCGTGAAGGGCGCTCCAGCGAACCCGATCAGCGGCGTGCTGCCCAGTTGCGCCAGGGCCAGGCCCACGGCCTCCCGGATCGGGTCCAGCCCCTCGTCGTAGAGCTCTGGGAGCGCGTCGACCTCCGCGGCGGTTCGCACGGGTCGGTCCATCACGGGGCCCACCTCAGGCACGATCTGGACACCCACACCGGCCAGCCGCAGGGGAATGACGATGTCGGAGAACAGGATCGCCGCATCGACGCCGTGGCGGCGCACGGGCTGGCAAGTGAGCTCGGCTGCCATCGCCGGGGTCAGGCATGCATCCAGCATCGGGACGCCCTCGCGAAGCGCCCGGTACTCCGGGAGGGAACGGCCCGCCTGTCGCATGAACCAGATCGGGTGCCGGTGGACGTGCTGACCTCGGTAGGCCAGGACGAGATCCGACGATGTGGTCACACCGCTGGCCATCGGGTGCCCGGCAGGCAGTGCTCGGGCAGAAGTAGTTGCCTCGGTCATGGTTCGGATCGGCGCTGGCATGCCTATCATTCTGGGGTGTCCCTGGTCGTTGTCGGAGCGAGCCACCACACAGTGGCCATGGACGAGCTCGCCCAGCTGGCCAGCATCGCAGAGCCGCTGCGGCGAGGACTCGTGGAACAGCCCGCAATCTCCGGGTCCATCGTCCTGGCAACGTGCAACCGCTTCGAGGTCTACCTCGATGCGGTTCGGTTCCACGACGCCATCGAGGAGACCCTCGACCTCGTCGGCCGGCTGGCCGGACCCTCGGCCGCCTCAGCGGTCGAGGCCTTGCAGATCAAGGTGGGTGACGGTGCAGTCGCGCACTGCCTGACAGTGGCCTGCGGCTTGGACTCGATGGTGGTGGGTGAGGCGGAGATCGCCGGTCAGGTGCGCACGGCCCTGGCCGAATCCGACGCGGTCAGCCCGGTTCTGCGTCGGCTCTTCCAGCACGCGCTGTCCACGTCGAAGACCGTGATCACCCGCACGAGGCTGGGGGCAGCAGGGCGGTCAGTGGCCTCCGTCGGCCTGGACCTGGTCGAGTCGCGCCACGGGCCGCTGGCCGAAAGGCGCACGCTGCTGATCGGCACGGGGGCATACGCACGCGTCGTGACCGCCGAGCTCACGCGCCGGGGCTGCACCGATGTGTGGGTCCACTCCGCGACGGGTCGAGCGGAGGCGTTCGCGCAAACCCACGCCGTCGCCCCGGTCCATCCCAGCGGGCTGGTCGAGGCCCTTGCCCGCGCCGAGCTGATCATCACCTGCAGCGGGGCGAGCAGCCCAATCCTCGACGATTCAGTGCTGGCCCCCGCCCGATCCGCCGCGACCTCTGCCCTGCCGATCATCGACCTCTCACTCGGCGGGGACGTGACGCCCGCAGCGGCGGCCCTGCCGGGCGTCGACTGCATCGACCTGGAGGTGATCGGTGAGCACGCTCCCAGGGAGGCGGCCACCGCGATCATCGCGGCACAGGAGATCGTCGCGAAGGGCGTGGCCACCTTCCTCCACCTCGAGGGCGGTCGGGCAGCCGATCCGGCGGTCGTGGCGATGCGCTCGCACATCATGGACATCATCGGCGCCGAGCTCGAGCAGGTCGCCCGCCGGTACCCAGCGGAGACCGCCGAGGCAGTGGCCAGGTCGCTGCGACGGGTGTCCAACGAGCTCATGCACACCCCGTCGCTGCGCGCGCAGGAGTTGGCCCGCACGGGCGAGCTCGACGACTACCGCCGGGCCATGCGCACCCTCTTCGGGATCGACATCGAGGTCCCATGACTGGGCCGGGTGGTGGTCGTCGCGGCGACAGCCTCCTGCAGCCGGATCCCGGAGAGATCCGGAGGCCAGCATCGGTCGGCGGCAGCTCGGTGCTGCTGATCCGTCCGGACAGCAACGAGCGGGACGCGCGCGCCCTGGCCGCCGAGGGCCTTGGCTCCTGGATCGACCCCTACCTCCAGACCACTCCAACCGCTGACCCGACGGGCGCCATGGAACTGCTGGAAGCGGTCGCGGAGCTCGGCGCGGCTGACTCCCCGGCGGCCTGGTTGATCGCCACTTCGCCGCGCGCGTACCCGGCCTGGTCGCAACTCGTTGG
>JBAVLA010000280.1:0-12733 GCA_049688595.1 Candidatus Nanopelagicales bacterium
CTGGCCGACGACCTGGACACTCCCGGGGCCCTGGGCCTGGTGGATCGGTGGGTCGAGGCGGGTCGGGACCCCCGTCGGGCGGCCCGGGACACGGATGCGGCCGCACCGGCGCTCGTGCGCGCGCTGCTCGACGCGCTCCTCGGCCTTGACCTCTCCTAGTCTTGACCAGGCAGGTCGAAGGAGGCCCCCATGACCAGTTCCCCGCTCACCTCTTCCGCGGAATGGCAGGCTCTGTCCGCCAATGCTGATGCGCTGTCCGGCACGACGATCCGCCAGCTGTTCGATGCCGATCCGCAGCGCGCTGCGGCATTCTGCGTCGATGGCGCTGGATGGCACCTGGACTTCGCCAAGCAGCGCATCACGGACGACACGCTGGACCTGCTCGTCGCGCTGGCGGAGGAGCGCGACATCGTCGAGCGGCGGGAGGCCATGTTCTCTGGCGTCCACATCAACAACACGGAGGATCGGGCTGTGCTGCACACGGCGCTGCGCCTGCCCGCGACCGCGGTGCTCGAGGTGGACGGCCAGGACGTCGTTGCCGATGTCCACGAGGTGCTCGGGCGGATGGGGGCCTTCGCCGAGCAGATCCGCGACCGGACGTGGCTGGGGTTCACGGGCAAGCCGATTCGCAACGTCGTCAACATCGGCATCGGCGGCTCGGACCTCGGACCCGTGATGGCCTACCAGGCGCTTCGGCACGTCTCCGACCGCGGCCTGGTCATGCGGTTCGTCTCCAACGTCGATGGTACGGACTTCGTCGAGCAGACCCGCGACCTGGAACCTGCGGAGACCCTGTTCCTGGTCGCCTCCAAGACCTTCACGACCCAGGAGACGATGACCAACGCGCGCACTGCCCGCGACTGGCTGGTGGCGGGACTGGGCGACCAGGCGGCCGTCGCGCGCCACTTCGTGGCCATCTCGACGAACGCGGACAAGGTCGCCGAGTTCGGTATCGACACCGCCAACATGTTCGGCTTCTGGGACTGGGTCGGCGGCAGGTACTCGATGAGCTCGGCGATCGGGCTGTCGACGATGATCGCAATCGGTCCGCAGGCCTTCGCCGAGCTCCTGGCCGGCCTGCATGCCATGGACGTGCACTTCCGGACCGCGCCGCTCCACCACAACCTGCCACTGCTGCACGGACTGCTGTGCGTGTGGAACCGCAACTTCCTCGGGGCCGCCGACTACGTGGTCCTGCCCTACGACCAGTACCTGCTGCGCTTCCCCGCCTACCTGCAGCAGATGATCATGGAGAGCAACGGCAAGCGGGTGACCGCCGACGGCACGCCGACCAGCTATGACACCTCGGCGTCGTTCTGGGGGGAGCCGGGGACCAATGGCCAGCACTCCTTCTACCAGATGCTGCACCAGGGCACCACGCCGATCCCGGCTGACTTCATCTTCTTCGCCCGGCCGGTGAATGACATCGGCAACCACCACGACCTGCTCGTCGCCAACTGCCTGGCGCAGGCCGACGTGATGGCCTTTGGTCGCAACGCCGAGGAAGTCATCGGGGACGGCACCCCGGAGCATCTGGTCGAGCACAAGGTCATGCCTGGCAACCGCCCCAACAACACGCTCGTGGCCGAGGCGCTGACTCCCTTCACGCTCGGCTCGCTGATCGCCCTCTACGAGCACTCCACCTTCGTGCAGGGGATGATCTGGGACATCAACTCATACGACCAGTGGGGCGTGCAGCTGGGCAAGTTGGTCGCGGACTCCATCGCGCCGATGCTCACCGGTGAAGCCGAGCCGAGCTTGGACAGCTCCACGAACGCGTTGATCGCACGGTACCGGGCGGCGCGCGGGCGCTGATCGGGCGCCGATCGGGCGCTCGGCCACCCCCCCCCCATGCGCCGGCGCGCGGTCTCCCCGTGCACCGGCTGGTGGGTTGTGTCCGAATCCGGCTTGCCCGGTCCCGTCAGCGGCAGGACGTAGGCTGGTGCCACCATGATCAGGACCTCCAACTCCAGGCCGTCACTCCTTGCCGCCCTGTCCGAACGAGTCGTCGTCGCCGACGGGGCGATGGGGACCATGCTGCAGGCCGCGGACCCCACCATCGACGACTTCGAGGGGTACGAGGGGTGCAACGAGATCCTCAACGTGACCCGTCCCGACATCGTGGCAGACGTGCACGCGGCCTACCTCGACGTGGGCGTCGACTGCATCGAGACCAACACGTTCGGCGCCAACCTGGCCAACCTCGGCGAGTACGGGATCTCCGACCGCATCCGGGAGCTCGCCGAGGCGGGGGCGCGGGTCGCCCGCGAGGTGGCCGACGGCTACAGCAGCTCCGACCGTCCCCGCTGGGTCCTGGGCTCTGTGGGGCCGGGCACGAAGCTGCCAACCCTCGGCCACGCCAGGTTCGTCGACCTGCGCGACGCCTACGCCGAGCAGGTAGGGGGGCTCCTGGCTGGCGGGGTTGACGCGGTGCTCATCGAGACAGCGCAGGACCTCCTGCAGGCCAAGGCCGCACTGATCGGGGCCCGCCGCGCGATGGCCCGGTCGGGGCGGCGAGTGGGCCTCTTCGCGCAGGTGACTGTGGAGACGACGGGGACGATGCTGCTCGGCACCGAGATCGGCGCCGCGCTGACTGCCCTGGAGCCGCTCGGGATCGACGCGATCGGCCTGAACTGCGCCACTGGCCCAGCCGAGATGGGCGAGCACCTGCGCCACCTGTCCCGGTTCGCCACCGTGGCGATCTCGGCAATGCCCAATGCCGGGCTTCCCGTGCTCACGGCCGAGGGCGCGCGCTATCCGCTGACCCCAGGGGAACTGGCTGACGCACATGACCACTTCACGAGGGACTTCGGCCTGAGCCTGGTGGGCGGCTGCTGTGGGACCACGCCGGAGCACCTGCGCCGGGTCGTCGAGCGCGTGCGGGGTCGCGAGGTCATCCATCGTGAGGTCACCCACGAGGCAGCCGCGGCCTCGCTCTACCAGTCGGTGCCGTTCCGGCAGGACACCTCGTACCTGTCGATAGGGGAGCGGACCAACGCCAACGGGTCGAAGGCGTTCCGCGAGGCCATGCTGGCCGGCGACTGGGAAGCCTGCCTCGAGATCGCCAGGCAGCAGATCCGCGATGGGGCGCACCTTCTCGACCTGTGCGTTGACTACGTGGGCCGTGATGGCGTGGCCGACATGCGAGCCCTGGCCGGCCGCCTGGCCACGGCTTCGACCCTGCCGCTCGTGCTGGACTCGACGGAGCCGGCGGTGCTGGAGGCCGGCCTCCAGATGCTCGGTGGACGGGCCGTGGTCAACTCGGTCAACTACGAGGACGGCGATGGCCCAGGGTCCCGGTTCGCCCGAGTCGTCCCACTGGTCAAGGAGTACGGCGCTGCGGTCATCGCGCTCACGATCGACGAGGAGGGCCAGGCGCGCACGGCCGACTGGAAGGTCCGCGTGGCCGATCGACTCATCACCGACCTCCGGGACAACCACGGGATCGCTCCCCACGACGTCCTGGTCGACTGCCTGACCTTCCCGATCGCCACGGGCCAGGAGGAGACCCGCCGCGACGGTGTCGAGACGATCGAGGCGATCCGCCGGATCAAGCGCCTGCACCCTGACGTACAGACCACCCTTGGCCTTTCGAACGTCTCCTTCGGGCTCAACCCGGCAGCCCGGCAGGTGCTGAACTCGGTGTTCCTGCATGAGTGCATCGAGGCCGGGTTGGACTCCGCGATCGTGCACGCCAGCAAGATCCTCCCGATCTCGCGGATCGGCGAGGAGCAGCTCGAAGTAGCGCGCGACCTGGTGTACGACCGCCGCAAGCTCGCCGACGACGGTACCGTGGCCTACGACCCGCTGGCCCGCTTCCTGGAGCTCTTCGCAGGTGTGTCCGCTCAGTCGTCGAAGGCCACGCGGGCCCAGGAGCTCGCCGCGCTGCCGCTCGATGAGCGGCTCCAGCGGCGGATCATCGACGGTGAGCGCGCCGGCCTGGAGGCCGATCTGGACGAGGCCCTGCTCGAGCGTGCGGCGCTGTCGATCGTCAACGACACGCTGCTGGCCGGCATGAAGACCGTGGGCGACCTGTTCGGCCGGGGCGACATGCAGCTCCCGTTCGTGTTGAACAGCGCTGAGGTGATGAAGGCGGCCGTGGCCCACCTGGAGCCGCACATGGAGCACTCGGCCGAGTCCGGGAAGGGCACCATCGTGCTCGCGACGGTCAAGGGCGACGTCCACGACATCGGCAAGAACCTCGTCGACATCATCCTGACGAACAACGGCTACAAGGTCGTCAACATCGGGATCAAGCAACCGGTGTCGGCCATCCTCGAAGCCGCGGAGGAGCACGACGCGGACCTGATCGGCATGTCGGGGCTGCTGGTGAAGAGCACCGTGGTCATGAAGGAGAACCTCGAGGAGATGAATGACCGCGGGGTCGCCGAGCGGTGGCCGGTGCTGCTCGGTGGAGCGGCGCTGACGCGGGCGTTCGTCGAGGAGGACCTCGCCGCGCTGTACGCCGGGGACGTCCGGTATGCCCGGGATGCGTTCGAGGGGCTTCGCCTGATGGACGCCTTCATGGCTGTCAAGCGTGGGGAGTCGGGGGCCGGGCTGCCAGCCCTGCGCAGCCGCAAGGTGGCGCGCCGGACCGGCGGCCCGCACGCAGCTGGTCGGGAGATCCCCGAGCGCAGCGACGTTGCCGCGGACAACCCGGTGCCGGTGCCGCCCTTCTGGGGTTCGCGGGTGGTCAAGGGGATCGCGCTGGCCGAGTACGTGGCCTACCTCGACGAGCGGGCGCTCTTCCTCGGGCAGTGGGGCCTGAAGCCGGCACGGGGCGACGGGCCCGACTATCACTCTCTAGTTGAGGTTGAGGGTAGGCCCAGGTTGAGGATGTGGCTCGACCGCATGCACACAGAGGGCCTCATGGGCGCAGCCGTCGTGTACGGGTACTTCCCATGCTGGTCAGAGGGCGACGAGCTGGTCGTCCTGGACCCTGCCGGGCTGGCGGGGGAGGGGGGACGGCCGATCGACTCCGGGTGGGCGCCCCGAGAGCTGCATCGGCTTTCCTTCCCGCGCCAGCAGCGTGAGCGGCACCTGTGCCTGGCGGACTTCTTCAGGTCGAGGGACGCCGTCCTGGCCGAGGGTCGGCCAGACGTCGTGGCCTTCCATGTGGTGACGATGGGCTCGGCCGTATCGGCGGCGGCCGCACGACTGTTCGAGTCCAACGCCTACCGTGAGTACGTCGAGCTGCACGGCCTGAGCGTGCAGCTCACCGAGGCGCTGGCCGAGTACTGGCACGCCCGCGTGCGCGCCGAGCTCGGCATCGGTGGCTCTGACGCGCCCGACCGGGCAACGATGATCGCGAAGCAGCGCTACCAGGGTGAGCGCTACTCCTTCGGGTACCCGGCATGCCCGGACGTCGAGCAGCAAGCCGTGATCATGGACCTGCTGCGCCCGGAGCGGATCGGCGTGGAGCTGTCCGAGGAGTACCAGCTGCACCCGGAGCAGTCCACGTCGGCGATGATCGTGCACCACCCCGAGGCGTCCTACTTCAACGCTGGCTGAGGAGGCGACCGCGATGCCGCTGTCGGCGGTCCTGTTCGACATGGACGGCCTGCTCGTGGACACCGAACCGCTCTGGCTGCGTGCGGAGCACACGACCATGGCCGCGCTGGGCGGGCACTGGTCGGCTGCTCACCAGGTAGCCATCCTGGGCTCCTCGATGCCCCACGCCGTGGCCTACATGAAGCGCCTGGCCGCGTCGGACCTGCCCGAGGCGGACATCTCCGCGTTGCTGCTCGGGTCCATGCTGGCAGAGCTGCGCCAGGCAGAGATACCGCCGAAGCCCGGCGCGCTGGCACTCGTCCGCGAGGTGGCCGGATCGGGCATGCCGTTCGCGCTGGTGTCCGCCTCGGTCCGGCCGATCATGGACCTCGTGCTGGACGCGCTCGCGCGTGCTGGCCTCCCAACCTTTCCGGTGACGGTATCCGGCGACGACGTGACGCGCGGCAAGCCTGATCCGCTTCCCTACCTGCGCGCAGCGGAGCTGCTGGGCATCGACATCGGTCGTGCGGTGGTGATGGAGGACTCCGCCAACGGGGTGCGGGCCGCTGTGGCGGCCGGCGCCACCGTGGTCGCCATTCCCCACGTCGTGCCGATCCAGCCCTCACAGCGCGTCATCGTGCGTGATTCGCTCCTTGGGCTCAAGCTCGAGGACCTGCGCGCCCTGGTCAGCTGAGCCCGCCAGGGCGGCTCATCCGTCCGCGCCTGGCAGCGGTGGGGGGGTGCCGCCCCAAGCTGGGCATCGTTCCTGGTGGTAGCACCAGCGGCACGCCGGCGACTGGTTCGGTCGCCAATCGCCGGTGCGCATCGAACGCTCGATGGCCGCCCACAGCGCCTCGACCTTGCGCTCCATCGCCAGCAGGTCTGCCTCGTCGGGCGCGTATCGCAGCACCTCGCCAGTGGACAGGTACATCAGCTGCAGGACTGTCGGCACCTCGCCCCTCATCCGCCAGATGCCAAGCGCGTAGAAGCGCATCTGGAACATCGCGCGGGCCTCGCGGCCGGCCCCGGGGGGGCGACCCGTCTTGTAGTCCACGACTCGGAGCTGGCCTCCGCCGGCCTGGTCGAGCCTGTCCACGTAGCCCCGGAGGACCAGCCCGGAGGGCAGCTCGACCTCCAGCTTCAGCTCGCGTCCGGCCGGTTCCAGGCTCCGCGGGTCCTCCATTGCGAAGTACGACGCGACCAGATCCCCGGCAGAGGACAGCCACTGGCCCTCGTCCAGCCCGCACTCCTTGGGGAGCCCAGCCACGTCCGGGCGCGACGAGACTGCCTCGTCCCAGAGCGGAGCCACGAGGCTGAGCGCGGACTCCACCGTCCGGTCCGCGGCAGGCAGGTCGAAGAGCCGCTCCAGCACGGCATGGACCAGCGTCCCCCGCACGGCCGCTGGGCTCGGCGGCTCCTCGAGGCGATCGATGACTCGGAAGCGGTACAGAAGCGGGCACGACAGGAAGTCCTGAGCCCGGGAGGGGGACAGGGACTGGCGCGGGCGGTCTGGCAGCGTCGCAGTGGAGCTCACGGGGGAACCGTACGCAGGGGGCCCGACATTGTTGGCGTTGGCGGCGCCAGCGCCCATCCGCGGCAGGCGGTCCGCGTCCATGCCGTGGGAGGCAGCGGCCAGCCCACACCGCCTGGGCGGACGACCCCGGCACCTGCTCAGTCGCCCTACGATGGACTGGTGGCCGGATCGGAGGCTGACAAGCCCCAGTTGAGGATCGGTGGGATCCCCGTCAGCGTCCCCCCGAGCGGGATCCTCGGGATCGCGCTGCTGGCCTACTTCTGGGCGCCCGCCTTCGACGTCGCCTCGGTCAGTCCTTGGCTCCTCGCTGTCTGCTTCGCCATCCTGCTGACCCTGGCCACGCTGCTCCACGAGCTGGCGCACGCCTTCGCGGCCCGGAGGCTGGGGTACCCGGTGCGTGGCGTGGTGCTCCAGACCCTTGGTGGCGTGACGCACTTCGAGCGGCGCCGCGAGTCGGCGCTGTCGGAGGCCGCCATCGCAGCCGCCGGACCGCTTGCGACGTTCGCCGTCGCCGGTGCGAGCCTGCTGGTGGACCGTGCCCTGGCGCCGGGCACCATCGGCTCGGCCCTGGCCTCGGCGATGCTGTGGGCGAACGTCGTCATCGGGGTCTACAACTCGCTGCCGGGCCTGCCGCTGGACGGTGGGGTGGTGCTGCGGTGCCTGGTCTGGGCGGCCACTGGCTCCGAGCGCACGGGAACCACCGTGGCAGGGTGGACGGGACGAGCGCTGGCGGTGCTGACCCTCGTCTCGCCCATGCTCATCGCCGGGTACACCGGCGAGCCGCCCGACCTCCTGCTGTACGTCGTGGCTGGACTGCTGGGGGCGATGCTCTGGTCCGGCGCGACTGCCCAGATGCGGGCGGTCGATCTGCGGGACCGGTCCGCGGGCCTCACGGCGGCTGGGCTCGCGCGGCGGGCGATACCCGTCGATCGGGACCTTCCGCTTGCTGAGGCCCTGCGCCGAGCCGGTGCCGCCGGCGCAGGGGCCCTGGTCATCGTCGACCACTCCGGCGCCCCGACGGGGATCGGCCACCACGACGCGATCGAGGCGGTCCCGCCGCAGCGTCGGCCATGGATCACTGTCGGCTCGGTCGCGCGACCGGTCGACGAGGGCAGCGTCCTGAGCAGCGACCTGGCCGGTCCGCAGCTCATCGCCGAGGTGGCCAAGCGCGGTCGTGACGAGCTGCTCGTGATCGATCCCGGCGGGCTCGTGTATGGCGTGCTGCTCGTGGCCGACATCGAGGCTGCGCTGCGCGGGTGAGCGCTCTGCCGTGCAGTTGGAGTCGACCATCGGATCGTCGTAATCGACTGGCCGCCGGGGCCATCCAGGCGCCCACGTAGGGTTCGGGCATGACCCATGTCCCCCTCGCCCGCGCCGACCGCCACGGGCCGCTCCAGCCGGGCGACCTCGTGCAGCTGACCGATCCCAAGGGCCGCCACCACACGTTCGCCCTGGTCCCGGGGCGGGAGTTCCACACGCACAAGGGGGCGTTGTTCCACGACGACCTGATCGGCCAACCGGAGGGAATCGTCGCAACAACTGCCTCTGGGGTGGCGTACCTGGTGCTTCGTCCGCTGCTGCGCGACTACGTGCTGTCGATGCCGCGCGGGGCGACGGTCGTCTACCCGAAGGACGCCGCAGCGATCGTCGGCCTGGCCGACGTCTTCCCGGGTGCTCACGTGGTGGAGGCCGGGGTCGGGTCCGGGGCGCTGACCGTCTCGCTGCTGCGCGCCGTGGGCCTGGGCGGCTCCCTCGTGTCGTACGAGCGGCGCGCGGACTTCGCCGAAGTGGCCCGGGGCAACGTCGAGCGCTTCCTCGGCGGTCCACAGCAGAACTGGCGGGTGGTCGTGGGGGACCTGCAGGACCACCTCGACGAGCGCGACGTGCACCGGGTGATCCTGGACATGCTGGCGCCATGGGACTGCATCGACTCCGTCGCCGCCGCGTTGATGCCCGGCGGCGTCCTCGTGGTCTACGTTGCCACGACGACGCAGCTGTCCCGAATGGCCGAGGAGCTGCGCGTCGACGGTCGGTTCACCGAGCCGGAGGCCCAGGAGCTGCTGCTGCGGACCTGGCACCTAGAGGGGCTTGCCGTGCGACCCGACCACCGGATGACCGGGCACACCGGGTTCCTGCTGACCACCCGCCGGCTGGCCCCGGGCCAGCAGCTGCCCGCCCGGCGCACCCGACCGGCGAAGGGCGCCTACGGCCAGGACTACGACGGCCCGGGCGCTGGGTCGGCCGCAGCCGGGCCGGTGCCCGGCACCTCGTCCCGACCCGCCCTTCCCTGACCGCAACCAGCGGACGCGGTCCGGGGCGGCAGCGACTGGCGAACGAACAGGTGCGCGAACCGCGGGGGAGTGGGTAGAGTCCGAGACCCGGACCGCAGGAGGAGGTGCGCATGGCCGCCGATTCCCCGTTCGACGCCGATCGGCGGGTGCTCGCCCTGCAGGCTGAGGTGAACGACCTCGGCCAGGCCAACCGCAGGCTGGCTGCCACTCTCCGGGAGGCGCGCGACCAGATCGTTGCGCTCAAGGCCGAGGTCGACCGCCTGGCCGAGCCGCCCAACGGGTTCGCGATCTTCCTGGCCGGCCACGCCGACGGGTCGGCGGACATCAATGCCTCCGGTCGCAAGCTGCGGGTCCGGGTGGCCCCCGGCGTCGGCGAGCTCCTGCCCGGCCAGGAGGTGCTGCTCAACGAGGCGATGAACGTCGTCGCGGGCCTTGCCTACGAGCGGGTCGGCGAGATCGTGATGTTCAAGGAGCTGCTCGAGGGAGGCGACCGCGCGCTCGTGATCGGCCACAGCGATGAGGAGCGCGTGGTCAGGCTCGCCCAGACGCTCCTGGGCCAGAAGATCCGTGCCGGCGACTCCGTGCTGTTGGACCCGCGGTCGATGTACGCCTACGAGCGGATCCCGAAGTCGGAGGTCGAGGAGCTCGTCCTCGAGGAGATCCCGGACGTCGACTACGCCGACATCGGCGGGTTGGCCAGCCAGATCGAGATGATCCGCGACGCCATCGAGCTGCCGTACCTGCACTCCGACCTGTTCAGCGAGCACAAGCTGGCCGCGCCGAAGGGCATCCTGCTCTACGGCCCGCCCGGCTGCGGCAAGACGATGATCGCCAAGGCGGTTGCCGCCTCCCTGGCCCGCAAGGTCACCGAGAAGGAGGGCCGGTCCGCCGGGCGCTCCTACTTCCTGAACATCAAGGGCCCAGAGCTGCTCAACAAGTACGTGGGCGAGACGGAGCGGCACATCCGCCTGGTGTTCCAGCGGGCCCGCGAGAAGGCCTCGGGCGGGACCCCGGTGATCGTCTTCTTCGACGAGATGGACTCGCTGTTCCGCACCCGCGGCTCCGGGGTCAGCTCAGACGTGGAGAACACGATCGTTCCCCAGCTGCTCAGCGAGATCGACGGCGTGGAGGGGCTGGCCAACGTGATCGTGATCGGCGCGTCGAACCGGGAGGACATGATCGACCCGGCGATCCTGCGTCCGGGCCGCCTCGACGTGAAGATCCGCATCGAGCGGCCGGACGCACAGGCGGCCGGCGACATCCTGAGCAAGTACTTGACCCCCGACCTGCCGCTGCACTCAGACGACCTCGCCGAGCACGCCGGGTCCGCGGCCGCGACCTGCGCGGCGATGATCCAGCGCACCGTGGAGAGCATGTACGCCGAGTCGGAGGAGAACCGGTTCCTGGAGGTCACCTACGCCAACGGCGACCGGGAGACGCTGTACTTCCGGGACTTCAACTCCGGTGCGATGCTGGAGAACATCGTCGCCCGGGCCAAGAAGAGCGCCATCAAGGACTACCTCGAGACCGGTCAGAAGGGCATCCGGGTGGCTCACCTGCTGGCCGCCTGCGTCGACGAGTTCCGTGAGAACGAGGACCTGCCGAACACCACCAATCCGGACGACTGGGCGCGCATCTCGGGCAAGAAGGGGGAGCGGATCGTGTTCATCCGGACCCTCGTCGCGGGCAAGAAGGGGACCGGGGCCGGGCGATCCATCGACACGATCACCAATACTGGCCAGTACCTGTGAGTTGACGCGCATCGGGTGCTCGCATTGAGTAAGTTGCCCGCGTAAGTCCAACTACTCAACACAGTGGAGGCCCGTATGGCCGCAAGTGCTGGGGCAACGAAGGAGAAGATCTCCCTGTTCGGGCAGCTTCAGCGAGTCGGCAAGGCGCTGATGGTGCCCGTGGCAATTCTGCCTGCTGCAGGTCTGCTTCTCGGGCTCGGTGCCGGTGCTCAGAACATCTACAAGCAGCTCAACGACGTGGACTCGGTCCCGGAAGGCTTCTTCAAGCTGATCACCGACACAATGGTCGGTGCCGGCGACATCATCTTCGGCAACTTGGCGCTGCTGTTCGCGATCGGTGTGGCGATCGGGTTGACCGGTGATGCTGGTGTTGCCGCGCTCGCTGGCACCGTCGGCTTCCTGGTCTTCAACAAGGCGGTCAGCGTCTTCATGGCGATCAGCACGGTGACCACCTGCAAGGCTGTGGGAACCCCACCTGTCGTCCCGGAGACCTGCGATCCAGGCGGAGGGCCCACGGTGGTCGAGTCCTCGCTCCAGTCGGGGTCGGACATCTTGGGCTGGAACAACCTGGAGCCCGCGGCGTTCGCGAACATCCTTGGCATCCCGAGCCTGCAGACCGGCGTCTTCGGCGGCATCATCATCGGCGCCCTGGCCGCTTGGTGCTACAACAGGTGGTTCCGGATCGAGCTGCCCCCGATGCTCGGGTTCTTTGCCGGCAAGCGCTTCGTTCCGATCGCCACTGCGACGTTCTCCCTGCTCATTGGCCTCGTGGCGTGCTTCGTCTGGCCGCCCATCGGCAACGGCATCAACGCCTTCGCCGATGCGATCAAGGGCTTGGGTCCGATCGGCGTGTTCATCTTCGGCCTCATCGAGCGCTCGCTGATCCCGTTCGGCCTGCACCACATCTGGTACAGCCCGTTCTGGTTCCAGTTCGGCACGTGGACCGACCCGGCCACCGGCGTCATCGCCACCGGTGACCAGCGCATGTGGTTCGCCCAACTCGCCGCCGACGCCCCGTTCATCGACGACAATGGCGACGCCACCGGCCGCTACATGGCTGGCAAGTTCCCGTTCATGATGTTCGGCCTGCCGGTTGCGGCCTACGCGATGTACCGCCAGGCCAAGGACAGCCAGAAGAAGATCGCCGCCGGTATCCTGGCGTCGGCTGCTCTGACCTCGTTCCTCACCGGGATCACCGAGCCCATCGAGTTCACCTTCCTGTTCATCGCGCCGTGGCTGTTCGGCATCCACGCCGTGATCGCAGGGCTGTCGTTCATGGTCATGTTCATCACGGGTACCTCGATCGGACTGACGTTCTCCGGCGGACTCATCGACTTCTTCCTGTTCGGCATCCTGCCGGGCAGGGAGCCGTGGTGGAACGCGTTGATCATCGGCGTGATCCTGATGCCGATCTACTACTTCCTCTTCACGTGGGCGATCAAGTGGAAGGACCTCAAGACCCCGGGTCGTGAGGACGACGCCGACGCGATCGAGGAGTACGGCGAGCACGAGATCCAGCTCTCCGACGAGCAGAAGCTGGCAGCCCTGGCCAGTGCCGACCATGCGGCCACCGCGACCGAGCTGTCGCATGCGGAGAAGGTGCTGGCAGCGTTCGGTGGATTCGCGAACATCACGTCCATCGACGCCTGCATCACCCGGCTGCGCAT
>JBAVLA010000281.1:0-8927 GCA_049688595.1 Candidatus Nanopelagicales bacterium
ACCCCGCTCGACCCGGTCACGGCGGCGACGAACGGCCCTGGACTCGTCAGGGGGCTGGAACACCGCGATCGCAGGGATCTCCACCGGCACCCTGGGGGCCTCCACCGGGTGGGCGTCCGGGACCGAGGAGAACGCGACTGTCGTCACGCCGCGAGTGGCGCGCCGCGGTCGGCGCGCCCGGGGTTCCTCCACGGGAGCCTGCTCGGCGACGAGTTGTCCGGTTTCCGGCTGCTCCGACCCGGGAGCCCCGGGCTCGGCCGCCTCGACCGGGGCCTCCTCGGGGCCTGGCCCCTCCGAGCTGGACTGCTCGGGCGCTGCTGACTCGGGACCACCGTGCTCGGGACCACCGTGCTCGGGACCACCGTGCTCGACCGCGGGCTCAGCGGGCTCCTGGGCCTCCCCTTGAGGTACGCCGCCGACAGTGGGCGAAGACTCCGGCTCCGCAGGCGCCCCTTCCGACTCACCCTCAAACGGTTGCGCCTGCGCCCCGCCAACAGCCTCCTCGGCCTCGACGTGAGCGTCCTGGGCCAGGTCGACCTCGACCGACTCGCCCTCGACCGACTCGCCCTCGGGGGGTGGCCCGTCATCCGCGTGGAGCCCGGGCGCCGATTCGTCCAGGACGTGCCGGGGCGGCCCCGCAGGGCGACTCGCGGCGCGCCGGCGCCGCGGAGCAGTGTCCTGTGGCTGCGCAGTGCCTGTAGGCGCATCCATGTCATGGCGCTCGGAAGCGTCCTGCACCGCAGGCTGGGTGTCGTCCATATCGACCATTCCGGTCCCCTCACCGGGTACCGCGGAGCGCGCACTTCCGCACGCAGCACCCTGCGTATGGTCGGGGGGGCGCTGCGCCCCTCCCGACGAAGTCTGAAGATTCCGCTCGGGACGCACACGTGGATCGCGCACGAACCTCAAGCCCCGCGATGTCTGCGGACCCGGCTGGCGCCGAAACTCAACGACAGCCGGTCACTACCTGTTCGCGCCCTGTGCCAGCTCAGTTGGGCGGCACTAGGGGCTGCGAACGGCGCGACGCATCGAACGCGGATCGCCGGGGCTGGTGTTTGCCAGTTCTGGCGACCCGCCAATTATGCCACAGCCTCCGGACAACAGCTTTCACGTGCGACACGGGTCCGCCGGAGGCGGCGTCCCCGAGGACCAGTCGATCCCGACGATCAGCCGGTCGGAATCGACTGCAGGCTCGGCCGGTCCGGGGCCAACGGGTCGCCAACGGCGCCCCCCTCACCCAGCGGCCCCTGCGCCAGGCGCGTGGCCCGGGCCGGATCACCGACCTGAAGCCACCCGATCTCGCGAAGCGCCACCAGCACCTCCTCCGGCCGAACCGTGGGCGTCACGTTCGCGACGGTCAGCTCGAGCGTCGACCACGAGGTCGCCGAAACGCGCCCCGCGACGGGCAGGACGCCGCCAGCCAGAAGCGCCGGGCGGATGTCGATCGTGCGCAAACCCTGCTTCATCATCCGTTGGACCGGCGCCTCGGCAGCACCGAGCACCGCCTGCCAGGCCTCCGCCAGTTCAGCCACGGTGACCCCGGGCACGTCGATCCGCCACCGCGAGGCCGCCAGCCGGGCCACGAGATCTGGGGTGCGGGCCACTACCACATCCAGGACGTCCAGCCCCGGCGGCAGGGCGGCGTCCAACTGCGCACGCACCGCATCCGCGTCGCACTCGCGCACGACCCCGATCTCCACGTACTCAGCCTCACTTGCAGCCCCGGTCGGCGCGGCGTTGGCGTAGGAGACCCGCGGGTGCGGGCTGAACCCGGCCGAGTAGGCCATCGGGACGCGCGCCCGCCGCAGCGCACGCTCCAGCGCCCGCTGGAAGTCCCGGTGCGAGGAGAACCGCAGCGGGCCCCGCTTGGCGTAGCGGATCCGAAGCCGCTGCACGACTGGGGCGACATCGCGCTCGGGTGGCTGGCGAGCGGTCACCGGACTGCCTCTACATGGTTGGGCACGACCGGGAGCGGCACCAGCACCGCATCGGTCGGCCCGACCTGGATGTGCGTCCCGAGCTGGTCGCAGACCCCGCACTCGGAGCATGGACTCCAACGGCAGTCCTCCACCCCGCCGCCAGCAAGCGCGTCCTGCCAGTCCTGCCACAGCCAGTCGCGGTCGAGCCCCGAGTCGAGGTGGTCCCAGGGCAGGACCTCGTTCTGCTCGCGCTCACGCGTCGTGTACCAGTCGACGTCGACCGGCTCGTCGGCGAGTGCGCGCTCCGCGGCGGCCACCCACCGATCGAACGAGAAGTACTCGCTCCAGCCGTCGAACCGGGCCCCGTCGCGCCAAGCCTCGAGGATGATCCTGCCCACTCGGCGATCACCGCGCGAGAGCAGGCCCTCGATGATCCCGGGCCGGCCATCGTGGTACCGATATCCGATGGCTCGGCCGTGGTCGCGGTCGGCACGGATCGCATCGCGCAGCAGGTGCAGGCGGCGGTCGGTCGTCTCGTGGTCGAGCTGGCCAGCCCACTGGAATGGTGTGTGCGGCTTCGGCACGAACCCGCCGATCGACACCGTGCACCGGATGTCGCGCGTGCCAGCAGCCGACCGGCCCGCTTGAATCACCTTGCGCGCCAGATCGGCTATCTCCAGGACGTCCGCATCGGTCTCCGTCGGCAGCCCGCACATGAAGTACAGCTTCACCTGCCGCCACCCCGCCCCGAACGCGGCCGTGACCGTGGCGATCAGGTCGTCCTCGGTCACCATCTTGTTGATCACCTGGCGGATCCGCTCGCTGCCGCCCTCGGGGGCGAACGTCAGCCCGGAGCGCCTGCCGTTGCGCGACAGCTCGTTGGCCAGGTCCACGTTGAAGGCGTCGACGCGCGTGCTCGGCAGCGACAGGGCCACCTTCTCACCGGCGTACCTGTCGGCCAGACCCTTGGCCAGCTCAGCGATCTCTGAATGGTCGGCGCTGCTCAGCGAGAGCATGCCGACCTCCTCGAACCCGGTCCGGCGCAGGCCGTTGTCGACCATCTGGCCCAGCACCGCCGTCGATCGCTCGCGCACCGGTCGCGTGATCATCCCCGCCTGGCAGAACCGGCAGCCGCGGGTGCAGCCGCGGAAGATCTCCACGCTCATCCGCTCATGCACGGTCTCGGCCAGCGGAACCACCGGGTTCCTCGGGTAGGGCCACTCGTCGAGATCCATCAGCGTGTGCTTCACGACCCGCCAGGGCGCGACCGGCGAGTTCGGGATCACGCGGCCGATCCGGCCATCGGACAGGTACTCGACGTCGTACAGGGCTGGTACGTAGACCCCCCCGCTGGCTGCCAGCCGCTCGCGCAGCGCGCAGCGCAGCGTCGCCCCCCACGCAGGCCCAGCCCCAGCCCCGTGGCCGCCGAAACCCGGGTTCTCCGCCTTGAAGGCCCGCACGACCTCGCTGATGGCCAGAACGGCTTCCTCCCCGTCGCCGAGGACGACCAGGTCGACGAAGTCGGCGACTGGCTCCGGGTTGAAGGCCGCATGGCCGCCGATCACGACGAGCGGGTGCTGGTCAGTGCGCTCCGCTGCAAGGAGCGGGATCCCGGCCAGGTCCAAGCTGGTCAGCATGTTGGTGTACCCCAGCTCGGTGGACAGCGACACGCCCACCAGGTCGAAGGCACCCAACGGCCGATGGCCGTCGACGGTGAACGCCGGGATCCCGCGGTCGCGCATGAGCCGCTCGAGATCCGGCCACACGGAGTAGCAGCGCTGGGCGAGCACCCCGTCAGCCTCGTTGAGGATCTCGTAGAGGATCTGAACTCCCTGGTTGGGCAGGCCGACTTCATAGGCGTCCGGGTACATCAGGGCCCAACGGACCCGGCAGGCATCCCAATCCTTGGCAGCCGCGTTCAGCTCGCCGCCGATGTACTGCACGGGCTTGCTGACCAGGGGGAGGACTGCCTCGAGCCGGTCGAAGACCGGATCGCTGGGGCGAGTCGACGGTTCACGCATCCGCCAAGGGTAGACCGCCTCACAACGACAGGATCGGGTACACCTTGCCCGTCTTCTCGCCGGTCTCGTAGATCCGCGACGGCGGCCCGACGATCAGCGGATCCGGGCTGCCGACCAGCTCGGTGTCCTTGTCGGGGTAGTCGACATGCGACAGCACCCAGCGCATCGCCTCGAGCCGACCGCGCTTCTTGTCGTTGGAGCGCACGATCGTCCACGGCGCCCAATCCCGGTCGGTGTAGAACAGCATGGCCTCCTTGGCGTGCGTGTAGTCCTGCCAGCGATCCAAGCTGGCCAGGTCCATCGGCGAGAGCTTCCACTGCCGCACCGGGTCGATCCGCCGGATCGTGAACCTGGTCACCTGCTCCTTCCGGCTGACGGAGAACCAGAACTTGAACAGGACGATCCCGCTGCGCACGAGCATCCGCTCGAACTCGGGCGCCTGGCGCATGAACTCCTCGTACTCGTCCTTCGAGCAGAACCCCATGACCCGCTCGACGCCGGCCCGGTTGTACCAGGAGCGGTCGAACATGACGATCTCCCCGGCGCTGGGCAGGTGCTTGATGTAGCGCTGGAAGTACCACTGGGTGCGTTCCTGATCCGAGGGCTTCTCCAAGGCGACGACCCGGGCGCCGCGGGGGTTCAAGTGCTCCTGGAACCGCTTGATC
This sequence comes from Candidatus Nanopelagicales bacterium, assembly GCA_049688595.1. Lineage (GTDB taxonomy): Bacteria > Actinomycetota > Actinomycetes > S36-B12 > CAIYMF01 > Prado023. The sequence goes on from JBAVLA010000281.1 coordinate 4,606, forward strand.
GTGCCGCCCTTGCCGGCTGCGTCCCGGCCCTCGAACACCATCACCATCCGCAATCCGGACTGCTTGACCCAGGCCTGCATCTTCAGCAGCTCGATCTGCAGCAGCCGCTTGGTGACCTCGTACTCCCGACGGGTCATCCGCTCCTCGTACGGGTATCCCTCCCGCCACGTGCCCACCGGCGTGCCGTCCGGACCGAGCAGCACGGGGTCGTCCACCTCGTCCCAGGTGTCCGCTGCCGAAAGCCCGAAATGGAGGAGCCGGTCGTCCTCGGTGTCCTGGAGGGCGTCGATGATGTCTGCGAGGTCCATGATCGACTCGAGGTCGAACTCACGCGGAGATCGGTGCTGGTTCATGGACCAGATCATGGCGCGAGCCGGGCGATGGAGCACGCGGGAACCGCCGGGCGGGCAGCACGTGACCGTCCCGGCAGCCCTGCAGCGCGGGGCTCCCAGCGCCGTCAGTCGACCGACTGCGACCCCGCGTGGATGTTCAGCAGCAGTCCGATCCCGATCCACGCGGCGAACATCGACGATCCCCCGTACGAGACGAAGGGCAGCGGGACCCCCGTGACGGGCATGATCCCCAGGTTCATCCCGATGCTCTCGAAGGACTGGAACGCGATCCACATGACCACGCCGGCCGCGACCAGCCGACCGAAGACGTCACGGGCGCGCAGGGCGATCGTGAGCCCGCGCCAGAGCACGACGCCCAGCAGCGCGAGCATCGCGACGACGCCCACGAACCCGAGTTCCTCCCCGACGACGGAGAACACGAAGTCGGTGTGGTTGAAGGGCACGAAACCGCCCTGGGTCTGCGAGCCCGCGCGCAATCCCTGGCCGAGCAGCCCGCCGGCCCCGATCGCGATGCGCGCCTGCTGCGTGTTGTAGCCGAAGGTCCGGGCGCCATCATCCGGGCGTGCGAACGCGGTCAACCGGTCGACCTGGTAGTCCTCGACCAGCCCCATCGCGAACGCACCGGCCACGGCGGCGGCGCCGGCGAAACCCAGGCCGACGAGGTGGCGTGCCGGCACGCCAGCCACCGCGAGCATCCCGACGCCTATCGAAGTGATGACCAGGACCGTACCCAGGTCCGGCTGCAGCAGGATGAGGCCGACGGGCACGGCAGCGATGGCCAGCGCGCGCAGCACCGTGCCGTTGCTGGGGGCGTCACCCGGGTCGCGATCGGCCAGGACCAGGGCCACGCCGACGATGATGCTCACCTTCGCGAACTCCGAAGGCTGGACTGTGAACCCGGCGGGCAGCCGGATCCAGGCGTGCGCCCCATTGATCGTGCTGCCCAAGGGTGAGAGCACGAGGAGCAGTCCCGCCAGGCTCGCCCCGTAGAGCATCGGCGCGTACCGCCGGATCGCGCGGTGGCCCATGCGGGCGACCATCCCGCACATCACCAGGCCGATGCCGAGGTTCGCCACATGTCGCGCCCCCGAGGCCAGCGGCCATTGGCCCGAGGCTTCAAGCCTGGTCGACGTGGCCGACCACACCAGGACAGCGCCCAGCAGGGACATCGAAGCCGCCGCGAGCACCAGCGGCCAGTCCCACTCCTGGAGCCGGGGGGGCGGACTGGGCCGGCCTGACGCTGGGCCGGGCACGGGTGGCAGGAGGGCGCGGGGGTGCCCGGCGACGATCGGCCGCGCCCGCAGTGCGCGGGCCAGGGTCCCGAGCGGCGGCTTGGACCGGCTCATCGCCTGGCCGTCTCCGCTGCGGTTCTGCCCGCTCCGGGGCTGGCCTGGGTGGACATGCCGGCGGACCCGCCCGTGGCCGCACCGGTCGCGGCGCCCTCCGGGCTCGACGGCACCCCATCGGGACTGATCGTGGGCAGGCCTTCGGCGACGTCCCCGCCTGCCAGCACGCTGCGCGCCGGATCGGCGTGTCCGTCGCGCACGCCGAACAGCGCGTCGTAGATCGACCGGACGCCACGGCCCGCGGCCCCGGCGCCGGTTCCGCCCTGGGAGACCATCATGACCACGGCGTACCGCGGCTCGTCAGCCGGGGCGAAGCTGGCGAACCAGGATGTGGCCTGTCGCCCGTACACCTCCGCAGTACCGGTCTTGCCTGCCAACGGGACCTCGTCGACCGGGAAGCCGGCGAACGCGCCGCGGGCACTGCCGGACTCGATGACTCCACGCAGCCCTGCCCGCAGGTAGGCCAGGTCCGCCGCCGGGACGTCCAGGGTACCCGCCGGCTCGGGGTTGATCCGCGCGGCCACGGTCCCGTCGGCGTCTAGAAGCGCACTGCCCACCCTCGGCTTCCACAGCGTCCCGCCGTTGGCAATCGCCGCGTAGGCAACCGCGAGCTGCAGCACGGTGGCGGTCGTGTCACCCTGGCCGATGGACGCGTTCAGCGCATCACCGACCCGCCAGCGCATCCCGTCGCGGCAGTTGTCCTGGGCCAGCTGCGTCAGGTAGGCGGCCCGCTCAGGGTCGGCGACCTCAGGGAATCCCTGCGCTGCCTGACGGCACCACTGGTCGTGCAGATCGTCCCACCGGGCCTGCTTCAGGGCCCGGGATGCTACCGTCCCGGAGACTTCGCCGGGCAGGTCGATCCCGGTGGCTCGGCCGAACCCGAAGTCCGCAGCGGCATTGGCGATGGCATCTACCGCCGCAGCGCCGCTGGCGTCATCGGAGCCCGGCGACGCGACGCTGACCTCGCCCGCCCGCCACATCTGGTGTGCTATCCGGTAGAAGATCGTGTCGCAGGAGACCTCCAGTGCCCGGGCCATGGTGATCCGGCCGTGCGACTTGGACTCGTAGTTGCGGAACGCCCGGTCCCCCACGCGGTACTTGGCCGGGCAGGGCAGCGGCGACGTGCCCGACACGCCGTACGCCAGGGCGGCTGCGGTGCTGACAACCTTGAACGTCGACGCCGGGGCCAGCGCCGACTGCAGCGCGCGGTTGAGCAGCGGCAGCCCCGCCGACGGGTCGGTCAGGCGCGCGTAGTCGGCCGACGAGATCCCCCCAGTCCATAGGTTCGCGTCGTACGTGGGCGCCGAGGCCATGGCCAGGACCGCCCCGGTGCGGACGTCGAGCACCACTGCGGCTCCTCCGTCGGCAACGAAGGGGCGGTTGGTCACCCTGTCCATCCGTGCGCGGGCACGCTTCATCACTGCGGCGAGCTGTTGCTCGACGACCGCCTGCAGCTTCGCGTCGATGCTGGTCACGAGGGTCTGCCCCGGCACGGCAGGGGCTGCCACGCCGGCCGACTCCCGATGCCCCGCGCTGTCGACGGTCACCCGCTCCAACCCGGGGCTGCCGCGCAAGGCCTCGTCGTACTGCAGCTCCAAGCCGCTGCGGCCCTTGGTCACCCCGGCAAGGCCCGGATCGGAGGCAAGGTCCTCGGCCGTGAGCTCGCCGACGTATCCGAGCGCTTGGGCGGCCACCGAGCCGAGGGGGTACTGCCGCACCGGCGTGCTCACCACCTGGATCCCGGGGAAGCCGTCCGGATCAGCCATGACCTGGCCCGCCGGCTCGATCCCGACGTCGCTGGCGACCACCGGATCAGCCCCGGGTGCCCCGTTCCAGCAGTCCGGCAGTGGCTTGGCCCCGGCCGTCCCGCAGTTGCGGAGCCGGGCGGCCAACGATTCAGCCGGGACCCCGACCAATCCGGCGAGCCGGTCCAGCACCGCCGCGCCGTCGTCGTCGAGCAGTCGCAGCGTCCGCCGGGAGACCGTCACGTCCAGCGCGATGCGGTTGGTCGCAAGGGCTCGGCCCCGCTGGTCGAGGACCATCCCCCGGGCTGCGGGCAGGACCAGGTCCCGCATCCGGTTGTCGACGGCGGCGGCCGCGGCCTCGGCCCCGCCGAGGACCTGCAGGTCGAAGGCCCGCGCGCCCAGCGTGACCAGCAGCGACATGACCAGGGCCGCGAGGATGAACAGGCGCGCGTGGATCCGGTCGGTCATTGGGCCCGCACCGGGGTCAGGGGCTGGTCACCGCCACGGGATGCCGACAGGTCTGGCCTGGACCGTGCCGCCACGAGGAGCGCGGCCGGGGCCAGCAGAAGGCCGTACCCACCGCTGGCAAGCGCGGCCAGCCCGGCCGAGGGCGCCACGGGGACCCCGGCGAACCAGAGGACGGCGGTGCGGGCCAGCACCGCGGCTGCCGCACCGGCCGCCATCAGGAGCATCGCCCCGAAGGGCCCGGGGCGACCAGTAGCGACGGCCTGCCCCATGCCTGCCCCGACGGCGACCAGCACGAGCAGCCAACCACCCAGCGGGCCCGCGGCCGGCGGCAGCATGTCCAGCAGCAGGCCGGCCCAGGCACCGGCCAGGCCCCCGGCCAACGGGCCCCGGGCGTAGGCCGCAGCCAGGAC
>JBAVLA010000282.1:0-12184 GCA_049688595.1 Candidatus Nanopelagicales bacterium
CTCCCGGGCCACCCGCGGCACCCAACACCGCCGAGGACCCGAAGCCAAGGAAGGACGCACCACCGGGACCCAACGACCCCCGAACCACACACAGCCGCGGGACGCCCAACCCGCCGCCGTGGACCCAACCGCCCGAAGACGCCACCGCCCCCACACACCCGGGGCGACAACCAGAACCAACAACAACTAGAACAAGTGTTCGAATCCTAGCACCCCGCAACCAACCCCGCAAGCAGGGGTCCTGATCCATCGTGCTCGGCGCGCAGGCACGCAGCGACGCGGATGGCCTTTCACCCTGGCCCGCAGACCCGCACCCCGGCACTGGACCCGTGCCGGGGGCTTGTGGGGTCACGTTTGGGCAGGCTAGCCTGAGCGGACCCTCGAGGGGAGCCGCGTCATGCAGGTCTACGAAGCCATCGTTGACGGCCTGGAGAGCCTGGGCGTGCGCACGGCCTTCGGCGGCAACGGCGAGAACATCGCCAGCCTCGCGGTCGCCCTCAGCCGGTCGGACCGGATCCGACCCATCCTGACCAGGCACGAGCAGGCGGCCGCCTACATGGCCTGCGGGTACGCGATGTTCACCAACGAGCTCGGCGTCTGCTTCGCCACGGTCGGCCCAGGGGCGTTCAACCTGGTCACGGGGCTCGCGACGGCGATGTCGGACTCCTACCCGGTGCTCGCGCTGACCGGGTACGTCGAGACCAGGTGGCAGGGCCGGGGCGCGGTGAACGACACCTCCGGACTCAACGGGACCCCCGACTCCCAGGCCCTCTTCGCGGCGACGACGAAGCGGTCCTACCTGCTCACCGACCCCGCGGACACCTGCGACGTGCTGGAGGAAGCCGTCAACATCGCCTTCGAGGGACGCCCCGGCCCGGTGCACATCGGCGTCTCGCAGAGCCTCACCCACCGCGGGGTCGAGGTGCTCGACTACCGGGACCCGCGGCTGACCGCTGCCCCGCCGCAGCCGGACCCCAGGGACGTCGAGTCGATCGTGGACGCCCTGGCCGAGGCGATGGCAGACCGGCGGAACGTGCTCCTCCTCGCCGGCTACGGGGCGGTCCGAAGCGGCGCCCAGGCTGAGGTGAGGCGGTTCGTCGAACGGTTCCAGGTGCCTCTGGTCACCACCCTGGACGGCAAGGGCGTCCTCCCGGAGAACCACCCGCTGTGCGTGGGGGTGTTCTCCGAGAGCGGGCATTCCAGCGCCTGGAAGGCGTTCCGCGAGGCCGACGTGGTCCTCGCGGTCGGCAACTCCCTGAACCAGCACGCCACATTCGGCCTGCGCGAGGACCTGTTCGTCGGGAAGAACCTCATCCAGGTGAACATCAGCGCAACGGAGATCGGCAAGCACTACGCCGTCCAGCACGCCCTGGTCTGCGATGCCCGGCCCGGGCTCGCCGCGATCACCGACGCCCTGTCCGAGCGGGTTGGGGACATCCCGCCGGTCCAGGTCGACGGCCAGGACTACGAGGCCCGCCGCATCCCGCACGTGACCGGCGACATCCACCCCGGGCAGCTCGCGCAGACCATGGGCCGCATGCTGCCGCCCGGCGGGGTGCTCCTCGCCGACGCCGGGGCGCACCTGGCCTGGCTCGGCTACTACGCCGAGCTGGAGGAGGGCCAGAGCTTCCGCAAGTGCGGCACGTTCGGGCCGATGGCCGCGCACACCAACGCAGCGATCGGGGTGAAGGCCGCGCAGCCGCACCGGACGGTCGTGGTGGGCTGCGGGGACGGCTGCTACCAGATGTCCGGCTTCGAGCTGATGACGGCCGTCGAGAACGACCTGCCCGTGATCTGGGTGATCTTCAACGACGCGCAGCTGAAGCTGGTCAAGCTCTACCAGCTCGCGAACTATGGCCGGACCGGGCTGGTGGAGCTGGCCGCGCCGGACTTCGCCGCGCACGCCCGGGCGTGCGGGGCCGACGGCTACGGCGTGGACAGCATCGAGGACTTCACGGCGGCGTATGCCGCCGCACTGGCCTCCCGCCGTCCCACCGTCATCGACGCCAGGATCACCCGCTGGGCAGTCCCGCACTACAGCACCTCGCCCAAGGGGATCATCCACGGGGCCTGGGAGCTGCTCGAGGATCGCCTCCGCGGCGACTGAGGACAAGGAGCGACGCATGAGGGTGTACGAGGCGATCGTCAAGGGCCTGGAGGGCATCGGGGTCGAGGTGGCCTTCGGTGGCGCCGGGGAGAACGCGACGGGGATGATGCTGGCGCTGAAGGACTCCGATCGGGTACGCGGGATCATCACGCGCCACGAGCAGGCCGCTTCGTTCATGGCCTGCGGCTACGCCATGTACACCGACAAGCTCGGCGTCTGCTTCGCCACCGCCGGGCCCGGGGCGTTCAACCTGTTCTCGGGGCTGGCGATGGCCATGTCGGACTCGTATCCGGTGCTGGCCGTGTCCGGCTACGCGCCCATGGAATGGCGCGGCCGCGGCTCCTTGAACGAGACCTCGGGCGTGAACCGGACCCCGGACTCCCTGGCGATGTTCAAGGCGACCACGAAGGGGTCATTCCTCATCACCGACATCGACGACACCTGCGACATCCTCGAGGAGGCCGTGAACCTGGCCTTCGAGGGCCGCCCCGGGCCCGTGCACATCACCGTCCCAGCGAACCTCACCGATCGCGACCAGAAGGTCACGAACTACCACGACATCCGACTGGACGTGGCCCCCGTCCTCCCCGACCCCGCGCGGGTCGAGGCGGCCGCCCAGGCTCTGGCGGACGCGCTGGACCGTGGGCGCAAGGTCGTCGCCCTCGTCGGGTTCGGTGCGATCCGCAGCCACGCGGAGCAGGAGGTCAAGCGGTTCATCGAGCGCTTCCAGATCCCATTGGTGACGACGCTGGACGGCAAGGGGATCGTCTCCGAGGGTCATCCGCTGTGCGTCGGGGTCTTCTGCGACAGCGGCCATGCCAGCGCGTGGAAGGCCTTCCGCGAGGCCGACGTGGTCCTGGCGGTCGGCAACGCCTTCAACCAGCACGCCACGTTCGACTACCACGAGGGGCTGTTCGACGACAAGACGCTGATCCACGTCAACATCTCCGCGGCTGAGATCGACAAGGCGTACAAGGCAGACCACGCACTGGTGTCCGACGCCCGTGCGGCGATGCGGGCCCTGTACACGGCGCTGGACGCGAAGGTCGGCCCGGTCGAACGGGTCAAGGTCGACGGGCAGGACTGGGAGAAGCGGAAGATCCCCCGCCTGTCCGACTCGCTGCACCCGGGCCAGCTCGCACAGGCGATCGGCCGGATGCTGCCACCGCGGTCCGTGCTGCTGGCCGATGCGGGAGCACACCTGGCGTGGCTGGGCTACTACGTGGACCTGGAGGCGGGCCAGAACTTCCGGAAGGCTGGGGAGTTCGGCCCGATGGCCGGCCATGTCAACGGCGCCCTCGGCGTCAAGGCGGCCCACCCGGATCGAACTGTCGTCGTCGGCTGCGGGGACGGCTGCTACAACCTCTCCGGCTTCGAGTTGATGACCGCGGTCGAGCACGACCTGCCGGTCATCTGGGTCATCTTCGACGACGGCGAATTCAAGCTGATCAAGATCTACCAGATCTCGGCGTACCAGGACACCGGCCTGGTCGAGTTCCAGAACCCCGACTACGCGGCCTACGCCCGGATCTGCGGCGCTGACGGCTACACCGCCGAGAGCCTGGAGGAGTTCGAGTCGGCCTTCGCCCGAGCCCTGGCCTCCGGCCGGCCCTCAGTCATCGATGCACGGATCACACGCTGGGCCATCCCCCACTACAGCCCTTCACCGAACGGTGTGATCGCAGGCATCGTCAAGATTCTCGAGGAGAGGTTCATTTCCTGATGATGAAGAACGTCCTCACCAAGACGGTCGCAACCACGACGACGATCCCGCAGCCGCGCGGCTCCCAGCCGATCGGGACCGGATGGGGCGAGACCTACGTGGGCGGGAGCCCCGAGGCCGAGCATGCCGAGTTCGACGGGCTCGCGCGGATCATCATGGAGGCCCAGTTGATCGCCCAGCGGAAGGCCAGCTCGCATGGCGTACCGCACGGGATCTCCCGCGCCCTGCACGCCAAGTCGACCTGCGCCGTGGACTGCGCCGAGCTGCGGTTCGTCGACGACCTGCCCGCGGACCTGCGGCACGGCTTCGCACAGCCGGGCGCGGCCTACCGGACCATCGTGCGGTTCTCGAACGCCGCGAACGTCGATGCGCCGGACTTCGCGCCCGACCTGCGCGGCGTGGCACTGCGGGTCCAGGTCGGCGAGTCGACCTCGCACGACCTGCTGATGACGAACTTCCCCGTCTCCCACGCCCGCGACGCCCGGCAGTTCGTCGAGTTCGCCCGGGCCACCGCCGGTGATGGCGCCGCCCGGGCCGAGGGCCTGCTCAGGCTCGTCCGGCTGTTCGGGCCGCGTGAGACGCAGCGGATGGTCAAGAACGTCACCACCGCGCGGGCCCACCAGCCGGGCAGCGTGTTCACCGAGACGTACTGGTCGCGGGGGGCGATGTGCTGGGGTGGGCGTCTCGCGGTGCGCTACCTCCTGCGACCCGCCCCAGGGGCACCTCCGGCGACCCCGTCGAAGACTGACCCGTCCTACCTGTCGAAGGAGGCCGCCCGGCGGCTCGGCGCCGGCGACGTCCGCATGGAGCTGTGCATCCAGCGCTACCGGGACCCGACGTCGACCCCGATCGAGGACACGGCGGTGGAGTGGACCGAGCAGGCGTCCCCGCCGGAACGGGTCGCCGTGCTCACCTTCCCGCAGTGCGACGTGGCCGCGGCCGAGATGCAGTCGGCCACCCGCGCCATCGAGGCACTTGCGTTCAACCCGTGGAACACGACCGAGGAGTTCCGCCCGTTGGGCAACCTCAACCGGGCCCGCAAGGCTGCCTATGACGCCAGCGCGGCGGCTCGGGGCGCGACCCGCTGGTACGCCCCGGTGCCCCGGCGCAACGTCGTGCTGGGGGCTGCCGCCCGCAGGGTCTTCTCGGTGGTGAACCGCCGGGTGCCCTGGTACCGGCTTCCGGTGCGCGCCTCCGTGCTCAACCTCGAGGGGTACCGGTACGTGCTCCGCAGGCAGAACCTGATCGACACGGAACCGCTGGAGGCCCCACCCCAGGCACGTGCCATTCCTGAGCTGCCGCCGGAGGAGGCCCGCTGGACGCGCAGCTACGACGGCCGCAACAACGACCTCTCGGCACCCCAGATGGGGGCCGTGGGGGCGGCGTTCGGGCGGAACATGAAGCCCGACTACCGTCCGGACACCTTCGACTACCCGAACCCGGTCACGGTGAGCCGGCGGCTGCTGGCCCGCGAGCACTTCATCCCGGCCCGGTCGCTGAACCTGCTGGCGGCCGCGTGGATCCAGTTCCAGGTCCACGACTGGGTCAACCACACCCGGCATCCGCTGGGCGTCGACGACGTGCGGGTCCCGATGCCCGACGGCCAGACCTGGACGAACACCCCGGACGGCCGACCGGAGGACGTGATGCGGATCGCGGGCAACCAGGACCTCGGCGTGGCGGCCGACGGCACCCAGCGGCTGTTCGCCAACGCTGCCTCGCACTGGTGGGACGCCTCGGAGGTCTACGGCTCCGACGCGGAGAAGATCGCCTCGCTGCGGGACGGCGCGAAGCTGCGGCTGACCGACGAGGGCTACCTGCCGGAGGACGCCTCCGGGATGGAGGTCACCGGGTTCAACGAGAGCTGGTGGCTGGGCCTCTCGGGCCTGCACACCCTGTTCGCCCGCGAGCACAACGTCATCTGCGACGAGCTGCGCTCGCACTACCGCGGGTGGAGCGACGAGCGGGTCTTCCAGACCGCCCGGCTGATCGTGGCGGCGCTGATCGCGAAGATCCACACCGTCGAGTGGACTCCCGCGATCCTGGCCACCGAGGCGATCGACCTGGGCCTGAAGGCGAACTGGAACGGGCCCCCGTCGCAGGACTGGCTGACCAGGCTGGGCATCTGGCTGATGGACACCCACGCCGGCGTCGGGATCCCCAAGACGACCCCGGACCACCACGGTGCGCCGTACTCGCTCACCGAGGAGTTCGTCACCGTCTACCGGCTGCACCCGCTGATCCCGGACGACTACCGCCTGCACGACCACGCCGACGGGCGGCTGCTGGGCACCAGGACGTTCAACGACATCGTCGGGGCCAAGGCCGACGACGAGCTTCGCGCCCTTGGCCTGGAGAACCTGCTGTACTCCTTCGGCAACGCCCATCCCGGGGCGATCACCCTGCACAACTTCCCCCGGGCCCTGCAGGACTTCGTCCGCGACGGGGAGCACATCGACCTGTCGGTGATCGACCTGGTCCGCACCCGCCGGCGCGGCGTCCCGCGGTACAACGACTTCCGGGCCGCCCTGCACAAGCCCCGGGTCCGCTCCTTCGACGAGCTGTGCGACGACCCGGCGTCGGTCGAGACCATGCGTGAGCTGTACCGCAGCGTGGACGACGTCGACACGACGATCGGCCTGTTCGCCGAGCCGCCACCGGAGGGGTTCGGCTTCTCCGACACCGCGTTCCGGATCTTCATCCTGATGGCCTCCCGGCGCCTGCAGAGCGACCGGTTCCTGACCGTCGACTTCCGGCCGGAGATCTACTCCCCGTTCGGGATGGACTGGATCGAGAACAACACGATGACCAGCGTCATCCTGCGGCACTGCCCCGAACTGGCGACGGTGATGCCGCGCGGGGCGAGCGCGTTCGCGCCGTGGCGGGCGAAGGTGCCGCCGATGGTTCGGCCAGCCGCCGATGCCGCCGGCAGCCAGGGCGGGGGCCGGTGATGGGCGCCCTGCAGACCCGGACCCACACCGGGCTCGAGGCCCTGGCCGAACGGCCCCTCATCGGGGCGCTGTGGCGCCGGCGCACGCACCGGATGAGTCGTGGCTCCTCGATCGAGGCCGGGTCCATGAGCTGGACCTCGACCGCCCCGCGCACGCCGCTGACCGATCTCGAGGAAGCCGTGCTGATCGCGGTCACGGGCTGCACGGGCCTGACCATGCCCGACCGGCCGTTCTTCGACCCGCGCAACCATGAGCCGATCATGGCCAAGCCGAACCTGAACATGGCCGGCCGGACCGCTGGGAGCCCCGACAACGCCCAAGGCACGCACTTCCTGATGATCAACGACACGGGCACGTACTACCTGCGCAAGCTGCCCCCCGACGAGTCGGGCGGCTCCGTGCTGGACCCCGACGCGCTGCTGGACCGGGCTGCCCGGTCGAAGGTCAAGCTGTTGGACCGGCGCATCGACGTGCCCGACGGCAACCGCGACTTCCCGGCATACCTCGACTCGAACCGGTTCCTGTCGAACCTGCCGGGCACGACGATCCTGCTCCCGGTCGTGGACCTGTCCAAGCAGTACATCAACGCGATCATGTACCTGCTGACCCAGCCCGCGGGTGCCCGGCCCACGATCGTCGACGATCGGAACCTCTACCGGCTGGCCGGGGTGAAGAAGTGGGTGCGCAACGGGTTCCTCAACGCCGACATCAAGCTGCCGCTGGGCAACCTCGGCGCGATGCGCACCCAGATCGAGGCCGACCTCCTGCTGCAGAACCTGATGCTCACCGCGGACGCGATGGGACTGGGGGCCTGGATCCACGCTGCGATCTCCCCGCCGGTCCTGCTCGGCGATCCGAAGTTCCGCGACAGGTACGGCGCCATGCTGGACTTCGACTGGGTGGTGCCCAAGTGGAAGCTCGTCGACATCCTGCGCTGGGGGGTTCCGCTGCCCACGCACGCGGACCTGCGGGCCCACCCCGTCGGCCTGCGCCGCTTGGGCGAGCCGCTGATCGAGGCGATGTGCCCGCCCAACTACGACACGATGGACGACGCCGTGGACGCGGTCCTCGCCGAGAAGTTCGGCCCCACGGGCATCTACTCCGACGAGGCCCTGTTCAAGCGGATCTACAAGGGCGAGTTCGGGGCCAAGTACCTGAAGGAGGCCAGCAACTACGCCGACGACGTGGTCGCGTGCACCCGGGACATCTGCAACTACATCTACGACACGCACGGACGGTTCCCGGCGCACACCGAGGCCATCCACGTCCCGGGGGCGTGGCTGCAGGTGCACCACGTCGAGGAGGCCTACTACGAGGCGTACTTCCGGGATGGGCTGACCGAGGCGCATCGCGAGCATGATCGCCAGTGGCACGGGTCGGGGGGGTGAGGTTGCGGCGGTTCGTCCTCGCCTGTCGCCGACCTGACCGGCAGGATCTCCTGCCGCTGCTGCTCCTCGATCACGTGCCGGTACGCCGGTGACGCGAGCGCGTTGAACTCGCCGAACATGCCCGCGATCGCCAAGCGGGACCCCGACGTCGGCTTCGTCCTGCGCCAGAAGACCCAGCGACGTCGTTCCGCCGCCAGCATCAACTGGTCGAACGCGGGCAGGGCCACCGCGACGGCGAGCAGATCAGGGCGGTCTTCACGAGGTCCAGTATCGACTCCAGGGTCCGACGGGCACCCTGCCCGATTGCAGCGGTCCTGGGCCGCGCCCGGTCCCGGCCGCCCCGCAGCTCGAAGAACTCTGCCGCAGCCTTTGTCGATTTCCGTGCCGGCGGGCGCGGCTCGGGGCAACCTCGCCGTAGATGTGGTCGTCCGCAGGGCCTCTCGGGGGCGCCTGAACAACCACATCCAACGCAAGGTGGCCGTCCACACCCTCTGACAAGACCCGGAAACGACCGCATGTGCTGCAAGGTTGGCGCCTGACGCGAAGGACCCTGCGTGCCCGCCGCGGTCCTTGACCACGGCGGGTGCGCCGGAGATCTTCGACATCGACGACTCGACCTCTGACGTCGCCGCGAGCGAGCGCGCCAAGGGCATCTGCCGGACCTGCCCAGTCCGAGCGCTGTGCCTGGCTTACGCGCTGAACAACGAGCCATTCGTATCAATGGACACGGTCACAGCGAAGTTGTCGGGCAGGAGGCGTCTTGTCGAACTGGAGGCTGTGCTCGCCCAACTGGAGTCCATGATCGCCATTGGCGGGGCCGCACAGTCCGTGCTGATGTGTGCACGCGAAGAGATTCTGCGCGAGATCGCAGGGATCGACACACCCTGACAACGAGCGGCTTGGAACGGCACAACCATCTCGTGTCTCCAGAGCTCGCCACCACCCTCCCGCGCGGCGTGGCCGTCATCTGGTCGGCGATGACCCGCGCCTCCGGGATCTCCAGCATCGCGACTCCCTCCAGGCGCGGGCCGCGGTCACCTCAGGTCTAGCGCCGCGCGCCGATGCGAGAAGACGGTACGCCTTGTGCGGGCCGTCGCGCTGGCGGTGAGCGACACCCTGGGCGGGCCGTTGGGAGACACCCGGTGGACACCCGCTGCCGCACGGCGCGATGAGGCCCCCGACAGTGGGTCCGCCCTGGGGGACGGTCCTGGCCGGGGGCCTCCAGTCTCACTGCTCGAGGCTGATGCTCACGCGTGCGCGAGCACGGAGCACCCCGAGATCACTTCGCTGGGTAGAGGTGCGCGTTGCAGCCCTCCTCGCCGAAGGGGGTCTGGACCGAGTTGGCGCCGCCCTGAAGTCCGAACGCCCGCTTCACGTGGCCCCAGTTCTGGACGGTTCCCGGATCGTGCGGCTCGTCCTCCAGCCCCGAGTATGCGCACAGCGACTTCCCGTTGACTGTGACCGGCTCGCCGTTGCCGCCCACCTCGCCGGCGACCGCCGCCCCAGCGCCACCGACGAGGGCCATTGCCGCGCACAGCCCGGCGCCGACGATCGTTCGTGTGGTCATCCTCATTAGAGCCTCCCTCAACGTCTGCGAGTCCGACGGAGCCGCAGGACGAAGGTAAGGCACACCTTGGTCAATGGTCAACGGGGATGTGTCACACCCCCGCGCGACGATGGTGTCATCAAAGACAGCGTCCGTCCCAGCACCACCGCCCCGACCGCATCGGAGGAACCAATGCAGCCGATCCGAATCACATCCACTCCCGCCCGCGTCCCGTCGATCACTGCCTCGACGCCCGACGTGGGCGTCGGCGCCGCCGACCACCGCGTTGGGGCTGCGACCCGGGACGCGCGCGACGCCGCGATCGTCGCCGATCGGGCGCGCGGGCTGAGCTTGGGCACCATCGCCGAGGAGTGCGGGCTGACCAGGGAGCGCGTGCGCCAGATCATCGCCGAGCGGGGCGGACCCGACCGCGCTGAGGTGCGCAGGATCCGCGCAGCTCGGGTCCAACGAGAGCTCGCGGCCCTGCGTGATCGCTGTTTGGAGCACATCGAAACCCGCCCGGGCCTGACCCTCGAGGCGGTTGCGGAGGCGGTTGGTGCCAGCGCCGAGTCAGTTCGACGTGCACTTGGCGCCGACGCGCGCCGCCTGCTCGCTGGCGCTCCGAGGCGCCACGAGCGCGTCTCCGACGCGGCGCTGCTCGGCGAACTGCGACTCGCGGCCGACCTGGTCCGCGGCCCGCTCGCAGGTCCGGAGTACGAACGCATCAGGCGTGAGCTCGGCCTGCACAGCCGGGTGCTCCTGGTGCAGCGCTTCGGCTAGTGGGGCGAAGCCTGCCGCCGCGCCGGGACCAACGGGGCCCTCCCGTGCATGCGGGACCCTGCTCTCCATGAACAGAGTCCCGGGCCAATCCCGTCACCATCACCCCGTGAACCGGCGCCCCCCGGCGAACTCCCGCGCCCACGGCTGGGACCGCAGCGATACCACCGCGACCGGCTTGCCCGTGCGCGGCGAGTGGATCATGCGACCGTCCCCGACGTACATCCCGACGTGGTGGATGCCCGACGAGTTGCGGAAGAAGACCAGGTCGCCGGGTCGCAGGGCCTTGCGGGAGACGGGCTGGCCGGCCGCGAACTGGGGTCGGGCGTCCCGCGGGATCGTGATGCCGAGCTGCCGGTGGACGGTGTGGGTGAAGCCCGAGCAGTCGAACCCGAACCCGGACGCCCCACCCCACAGGTACTTCAGGCCCAGGAACCGCCTGGCCTCGGCGACCAACGCCTTTCCCGTCGCCCGCGCGCTGGTTGGGCGGACCGCGCCACCCGTCGCCGCCACCCGCACCTTGCTGCGCGCAACGAACAGCCGCCGACCCTGGAGGTCCACCACCTCGACGACCGATCGGCCGACTGAGCGCACGGGCAGGTCCGTCCCGTAAGAGACCCTCATCGCCCGCTTGGTCAGGGCCGCATCCCGGTACAGGCGAGCCGTGCGCCGCTTGACCGTCGCCGTCTGGGACGTGTCGGCAGGGGCCCGATCGGTCAGCTGAGCGGTGGGAATCCAGCCCGGATACCCGGCGGCAAGCCGCGGCGACGGCTGGCCGGGCACAGCCACCTTGGACCACTTCCCGGAGCTCTGCAGCACCAGGACCTCGTCGCCGTACAGCACCTGCGTATCCACGCGCCCGTTCAGCGCCTTGCGCTCGGCCAGGGTCATGCCACGCAGCCAGGCGACGGGGTCCGCGGGATTGGCGACGGCCGCCCGATCCACCGCTCGGGGTGCGCTTGGACTGGTCCAGAGCGTGGCCACGGATACGTCGACCCAGCGGACGGGCGCCTTCGTTGCAGCAGGAGCGCTCGCCGCGACGGCCCCGGCGATCCCGGTCCCTGCGGCCCCGGCGGACCCCGTCACGCCTGCGGCCCCGACGGGCACGCCGAGCACGGTAGCGGCCAGCACAGAACAGACGATCGGGATCCGCAGGCGCATCGCGCCACTGTAGCCAGCGCAGCCCCGGCCCGCTGGGGATCGGCTGCTCAGCCATGACTGATCCAGGCGACTGGGGCAGGTCCCCAGCCCGCCTGGAGGAAGGCGAACGCCTCGCCGGCCAGGGCGGCCCCCTCCTGGACGTCCAGCAGCCGGATCGCGGCCGACGTGCAGGCGCGCGGGATGCCTCCAGCTCAGCGGTGCCGATCAGCCTGTTGTTCGGGCCGACGGTCATCGCCGCCGGCGCTGTCGCCCTCGCGGGGCCAGCCCCGAAGTCCGCCTGCCTGGTGGTGGGGTCTGCCCTTGGCGCCCTCGCCGGTGTCCCCGTCGTTGTCGCAGTGCCGCCCACGCCCCTTGCCGGGACTCATGCACGGCGCCGGCCAGGGACATGGCGACAGCGGGAACCAGGAGGCCGAACTTGATCCCCGCCGCTCGCCTCGCCCGCGCCGCGCCTGGATCAGCTCCAGCGGGATCACCTGGCGTATCGAGCACTTGGCGGAGAGCCCGTTCCAGCGCCCGGTTCTCGATCAGGTC
>JBAVLA010000283.1:0-5001 GCA_049688595.1 Candidatus Nanopelagicales bacterium
GGCTCATGATGCCCGCCAGGCGACCAGGCCGGCCAGCGCCCGCAGGCCCTCGGCGGCGTCCGGCGCGATCGCCGGAGTGTCGACGGCCTGCGAGGCCGCCTCGATCGCGGCGTCGATCATTCCCTCCACTTCAGCGATCACCCCCGAATGCAGCAGTTCCGCCTGCAGGGTGGCGACGTCGTCGGTCGTCAGCTCGTCGGTGCCGGTCCGCTTCAGGGCGCGACGCCCGGGGACCCCGAACCGTCGGGTGGCCAGGGCCAACAGCACGGTCGGCTTGCCCTGGACGAGGTCGTCGCCAACCGGCTTGCCGGTTTCGTGGGCGTCCCCGATCACTCCGAGGATGTCGTCGCGCAGGGCGAATGCCTCCCCCACGTGCAGGCCGTAGGCGTGCAGGGCTGCCAGGGTTTCCGTCGACGCTCCGGCGGCAGCAGCGCCGAGCTGCAGCGGACGCCACACCGTGTAGGCCCCCGACTTGACCCGGGCTACCTCGCGGGCGTGGGCCAGGTCGCGGCGTGCGTTCGCGGCGCCGACCAGGTCGCGCCCCTGGCCCAGCATCAGCTCGACGGTCAGCGTCCGCCAGATCGCCCGCAGTTGCGGCGGCAGACCTGCCATCAGCTGGTCGGCCTCGCTGTGGGCCAGATCGCCGACGAGGATGGCGATGTTCTCGCCGTAGCGGTTCGGATCGCCGAAGCCCCCGAACTCGACATGCTGGCGGCGGGCCTGGACATGCACCGACGGCAGGCCGCGCCGGCTCTCCGAGGAGTCCATGACGTCGTCGTGGATGAGCGCGAAGACATGGAGCAACTCCAGTGCGGCGGCGGCACGAATCATGTCGTCGTGGCCTCGTCCGTGGTCCAGCCCACCGGCGGCCACCCAACCCCAGTGGCACATCCGTGGACGCAACCGCTTTCCGCCCGAGTTGACCATGGCGGTCAGCAGCTCGAGCACCGAGTCGGTATGCAGCACTCCCGGGCGGGGGATCACCGTGCGGGCCAGCTCGGCCCAGGACCGCTCCAGCGAGCCCATGGTGTCGGCGATCAGCCCGTCCACCGCGGCCACGGTGGCCGAGTCCGGCGCCTGGGTGGTCGACCCCGGCGCGGGCTGGTGGCGCGTGGAGCGGAGGTTGTCAGCAAGCATCGTCATGCCACACCGCTTTCCGTTGAGAAGAACTCCTCCAACAAAGGGATCTGCAGCGCACTCCACGGGCTCAACAGGAAGGGAGCCGTGCGGGCCGCGGTCACCACCGCGGACCAGTCGACCCAGGCGAGTTCAGCCACCTCGGCGGGATCCGGGGTGGGTGTCGCGTCGACGACTGCGACCCAGACCGGGCACAGTTCGTTCTCGACCACCCCCGAGGCGTCGGTGGCGCGGTAGGCGAAGTGCGGCAGGATGAGCCGCAGGTCGTCGGCGCCCAGGCCGAGCTCGTCGGCCAGCCGACGACGGACTGCCTCCCGCGGCGCCTCGCCCGGTCGCGGATGCCCGCAGCAGGCGTTCGTCCACACCCCCGGCCAGGTCTTCTTGCCCAGCGCCCGGCGGGTGAGCAGCACGCGTCCCCGACGATCGAACAGGTAGCAGGAGAACGCGAGGTGGAGCGGGGTGTCGCTGCCGTGAACCTCGCCGCGGTTGGCGGTGCCGATCGACTGTCCGTGCTCGTCGACCAGAACGACGAGGTCGTCGGGGGCGAGGTGGTGCTGGTGCATCGTGGGCTCCTCGGAGACGGTGGGATCAGGCTGCGACACGGGCGGTGGCTGGCGCAAGCCCCCGGCGTGTCCAAAGCAGCGCCGCGCCGATTACCACCAAGGCGGCGAGGGCTGCGGCGAGACCGGTCAGGGTAGAGCCCGGCTCGCCGGTCAAGCGGCCGACGGCGATCCAGGACAGGCCCCACGCCATCGCGGCAGCGACACCGAACCGGCCCCCGAATGTCCTCGCGAGCAGGACGCCGACGCCCGCGGCGACCGCGATCACGACGACCGCGATCAACTCAGCGGCCAGTCCGCCCGGGTTCACCCCATTCGCGACCAGGGTCGCGGTGATGTTGGCCGCAGTGGCGATCGCGACCCAGCCCAGGTAGAGGCCGAACGTGCCGTCGACAACGATCCGCTCAACCCAGACTCCCTTCGACTGCCGACCACCGCCGGCCGGGATCGCCGTCAGTCGTTGCAGGAGCACGCCCAGGGTGGCGACGAGCGCCACGATGATGGCCACACTCGCCCACAGCCAGCCGACTTGGGTCACCAGCAGCCAGGCGGCGTTCAGCACCATCGACAACGAGGCGAGCCAGCCAATGGCCCGTGCTCGGGGCGAGGACGTCGAGCCTGGGAGCCACTGCCAGACCACGTAGGCGATGAGCCCGAGGTAAATGACCGACCAGATCGAGAACGCCCGGACGGCCGGGGCCAGCAAGGTCGCGGTGGCCGACAGGCTTCCCCCCGCGGTCTCCTCGACCCGCTTTCCGAAGACGCCAATACCGAAGAGCGTGCCGACGATCATGAAGACCGCACTGGCGCTCACCACGATCTGCCGAAGTCGATCGTTGGTGCTGACGAGCGTGGACATTGTCTCTGCCTCCTGAAGTAACGTTGGACAGAAGTATGTCACGGTGCGCAACCTTAGACAAGATCTGAGCCTAGACATTCGACAATCTTCGCCCTTGGGTGGCAATAGGATTCCTAACCCGTCTACCATGAGCCATCATGCTGACGATCAAGAAGGCCGCGGAGGCGACGGGGGTCCCCGAGCACACGTTGCGCGCCTGGGAACGCCGCTACTGCCTCTTCTCGCCGGCCCGCGCCCCCTCGGGCTACCGGGTTTACGACGAGGAGGCCCTCACCCGGATCCGGGATATGCATACCTTGGTCGACTTGGGCTGGTCGCCTCGCGACGCTTCGGCCGAGGTGTTGCGCCAGCACCAGTCCGCCCGCTCCGGCACCGAACTGGGCGCGCCCGCGGTCGGACGCGATCCGCACCGCGACCTGATCCAAGCCGCCGCCGAGCTGGACGCGGCCCGGGTGTCGCGGATCCTCGACGAGCAGTTCGGCCTGCTGGAGTTCGAGACCCTGGTCGACCAATGGCTGATGCCGGCGCTGGTCCGGATCGGACGCGAGTGGGCGTCAGGCGCCATCTCGGTCGCCGGCGAACACCTGGTCTCGAACACCGTGCTCCGCCGACTCTCCGCCGCCTACGAAGCGGCCGGGGGCCGCGGCACCGGACGGCCGGTGCTGATCGGCGCGCCGCCGGGCGTCCACCACGAACTCGGCCTACTGGCGTTCGCGGTGGCTCTCCGCCGGGCCGGGCTGCCGACCATCTACCTCGGCGCCGATGTGCCGCTGGAGGCTTGGGTCGACGCGGTCGATGCGTCCTCCCCCTTGGCCGTGGTCACCTCGGCCCCCCGGCGCCGCGACGCCGCACGCGTGGCGGAGGTCGCCGACGTCCTTCGCGCCGCTGACCCAGCGCTGCCCATCTGGGTGGGGGGACGTTTCCAAGACCTGCTGCCGCCGCCGAGCCGTCCCCTCGGGCACCGGATCGGCGCTGCCGCCACCATGCTCGCCGCCACCACCACCGCAACCGACGCCCTGGAGGGGCTATGGACCACGAAGTAATCGTCATCGGTGCCGGCCTCGCCGGTCTCGTCGCCGCCCGCCGGCTGGCCGCGGCGGGGGTGGAGGTAGAGGTCGTCGAAGCGGCCGACCAGGTGGGTGGACGGGTCCGAACCGACCAGGTCGACGGGTATCGGGTCGACCGCGGGTTCCAGGTGCTCAACCCCGCCTACCCCGCGCTACGGGCGGAAATCGACCTCGCTCGCCTCGACCTGCACCCGTTCGACCGAGGCGTGGCGGTTCGCCGCGGCGACGGCCTGTCGGTGGTGTCCGACCCGTTCCGGCACCCGAGCACGCTGCTTGCGCTGCGGAGGTCACCCTGGCTGGACCCGCGGGCGCTGGCGGGGCTGGCCCGCTGGGTCTTCGGCGGCGGACGTCACGACCGGGGCAGTGTGGCGGCGTCGCTCGACGCCGCGGGAGTGACAGGACCGCTGCGCACCGAGCTGATCGACCCGTTCCTGACCGGTGTGCTCCTGGAGCCCTCGGGCGACACCGCGGCCGCGTTCGCACGTCGCATGGTGCGCTACTTCGCCGTCGGCACCCCGTCGCTGCCGAGCCAGGGGATGGCCGCGCTGCCGGCGCTGCTGGCTGAACCGATCGCCTCGCGGATCAGGCTCGGCACCGGCGTCGACGCCCTGAAACGCACCCGTGACGGCTGGCGGCTGGACGCGGTCGACGGCGTCCGGACGGCGCGGGCGGTCGTGGTCGCCACCGACCCACGTACCGCCGCGCGGCTCACCAGCTTGGCCGAGGTGCCGATGCGGGGCAGCTACACCTGGTGGTTCAGCGCCGCGACTCCTCCGTCCGAGCTGGCCGCCCTGCACCTCCACCCCGGAGCGGGGCCGGTGATCAACACGGTGGTGATCAGCAACGTCGCCTCGTCCTACGCGCCCCCGGGGCGGCACCTGGTGGCGGCGACGACCCTGGTCGAGGCGTCGGAGGCCGAGGTCCGCGGCCAACTGGCCGAGATCTACGACCGGCCCACCGCTGACTGGGAGGTCGTGGCCCACCAAGCGATTCCGGACTCCCTTCCCGTGGTGCGCTCCCCACGGGCCGCCGGCCAAGGCTCCCGCTTGGCGGACGGTCTGCACGTGGCTGGTGACCACCGGGCGCACCCGTCCATCCAGGGCGCTCTGGTCGCCGGACGCCGGGCCGGAGCAGAAGTGCTGACCTGGCTCGGGCGGGCAGGAGGCTAGGCAACACCGAACCGACGTGGCACGATCGCGCAGGTGACCAGCAGACCAGCCACCACGCAGCCGCCAGCGACCGGGCACGTTGCCGACAGCCACGACCTGATCCGCGTGCACGGCGCGCGCGAGAACAACCTCAAGGACGTGCACGTCGAGATCCCGAAGCGCCGGCTGACGGTGTTCACCGGCGTCTCCGGCTCGGGCAAGAGCTCGTT
>JBAVLA010000284.1:0-6824 GCA_049688595.1 Candidatus Nanopelagicales bacterium
CGTCATGAGGGAGGCGAGCGTCGCGACGTTGCGGCTGCGTTCTGCCCTCGAGTCGCACCGGAGTCGCATCGCCGAGCTGCTGGACCAGTACGGGGCCACCAACCCACGCCTGTTTGGATCAGTGGCCCGTGGCGAGGCTGGCGAGGACAGCGATCTGGACCTTCTCGTCGACCTGGTTCCTGGCGCGGGCAACGAGCTGCTGCGTGTCTCCGGGCTCGCCGAGGAACTAAGCGAGTTGCTGGACGTCCGAGTCGATGTCGTGGCGGCAACGTTGCTGCGCCATCAGGTCTCGGCCAGCGCACTGGTAGATGCGGTGGCCGTGTGAGCCGCGCGGACGCCGAGCGTTTGGAGGACATCCACGCCGCGATCGCTCGTTGCATGGCCTACCGCGACCACCTTGACTCGGCAGAACTCGGCGAAATGGCCTACGACGCCATCCTGCGCAACCTTGCAGTCATCGGGGAGGCGGTCAAGGCCTTGCCGGATGACTTCAAGCGAGAGCACGCAGACACTCCGTGGCCCTCGATTGCCGGACTGCGGAATGTGGTCGTCCACGAGTACTTCCGCGTCAACCCGGACATGATCCGAGACATCGTCGACAACCAGTTGGCGCCGCTGCTGGACGACATCGGTTAAGCGAGAGATCAAGTCCGGAGACACGCCCAGCTCGCGGCGATAGGGGGCACGAGGAGCGCTGCTATACCCGCGTGCCCTGGGCACCGGGCGTTTGCGTCTATTCGACGTCGATGATCTGGCCGTTGCGGGGCAGGTGGCCACCGAAGGTGATGGGCACAGCGCAGGCGTGAAGCACGTCCACCCGATCCATGGCCTGTAGGTGGACGTGCGGTTCGGTGCTGTTGCCCGAGTTCCCGCAACTCCCGAGCCGCCGGCCCACCTGAACTGTTTGGCCAGGGCGCACGGCGGCGCTGCCGAGTTGCAGATGGCACACCACGACCACCGAACCGCCGCGCGTTTCGATCATCACGTGGTTGCCCGCCAGTTCCAGCCAGCCCGCTGCTGCGCGGCGACGCTGTGTGAGTGCGTACCCGACCGACGGCAGTCCACGGAAGGCCCGGTGATCAGGTGCAGCGGCATGCACGCCGACGACGACGCCGTTGACAGGCGCGAGGATCGGCCGCCCGAAGCCAGGGAACCACGCGGCTGGTTCGGGGCGCAGCAGGGAGCCGAACGTGATCGGCGCCGTTCGCCCTACCTCGTTGACCGGGACGAAGTCGATCGCGAATGAAGCTCCCAGCAGGGTCGTGCCGTGGCTGGGCACGCGATTCGCAGGGCTGTTCTGGGTCAGCCAACGGCCCTTGAACGGGTATGCCAGGTCAAGTGCCGCCAACATTCGGTCGACCCCACTCCCCTACCGTGACGCTCCCCATGCTACCTGCCGCCATCAGGCCACCGGCAGCGCGCATGTGTCGCTGTCGCCATGGCCGACTAGCTGTCGGCGACCATCGAGGTGGTCGACGGCCGGGAGACGGTGTTGGCGAGCGGGCGGTTTGCCACGGACAAGGCTGGGTACGCCGCGATGCGCCGGCACGTCGCAGCGTTCCCGGAGCGGGTGTGGGCGGTCGAGGGCAGCAACGGTGCCGGCCGATCCCTGGCGCAGCGGCTGCTCGCGACGGGGAGATGGTGGTGGACGTGCCGGCGAAACTCTCGGCTCGGGCGCGGCTGTTCGACACCGGGCACAACCGCAAGACCGATGCACACGACGCGCACTCGATCGCGGTCGTCGCGGTGCGAACCCGGGGCCTGCGGGTGCTGTCCTACGACAGCGAGCTCGAGGCGTTGCGGATGCTGGTCGACCGCCGCGACGAGCTCACCCGGGCCGGGATCCAGACCGTCAACCGGCTGCAACGGCTGCTGTCCGAGCTGACCCCGGGGAAGGCCAAGAAGAACATCACCGCAGGTCAGGAAGCGAGTCGGATCGCCTGCTGGGCTGGGGCTTGGTCAGGTGGTCGGCGAGACGTCGACGATCACCGGCATCCGGCTCCGCCACCGCTGCCAGGTCGCCTCGTCGGTGGCCAGCTCGCACATGAAGTGGGCCACCTCGGACATGCGGGTGCTGTCCGGCTTGAACAGGCTGGAGACGAGTGCCTCGTGCACTCGGTACTCGGCGACGTCGCCGTCGGTCAGGGTGTCCGGCCGCACCACGACCCATTGCAGGTGGGGGTCGGCGGGCCCGACGTCGTGGGCCAGGAGGTCCGCCGCGCGCTGGTTGTCGCGCGCTGGCGGCACGAGTGCACGCATCCCCCACATGTAGGTGCGCTCACCGCGACCCCGGCGCACGTCGGCGTGACCGGGCTGGTGCACCGACACGCTGCTCATGAGGATCAGGCGCACCGGTGCGGCCGGCTGCCCCGCCGTGTCCTGCGCGCGTTGGCCGGTCTCGGCCGCCTCGCGCACGAGGCCCACCGCCTGCGTGACCAGGTCATGGGGCGGACCGAGGATGCCGCGCACGTTGATCGTGTGGCCCAGGCACGAGATGACCGTGTCGCAGTCCGCGAGGTGCTCGGCGAGCACCTCCGGTGGCAGCGCGAGCAGGTCGGCCTCGACCACGTCGAGCAGCGGGTCGCCGGCGGTTCCCGCGGGCAGTCGGTCGGCCGATCGGACGATCGCCCGGACCGGCACGCCTCGCTCCAGCAGCTGGGTGAGCGCGCGACTACCGGTCCGGCCGGTGGCGCCCAGGATCAGGACACGGCGCTGGACGTCCATGACGAGCTCCTCTCGAAGGTCGGGCTGTCCGCGGTCGTCGGCCGGAACCCCCGGCCGATCAGCCAGATGGCCAGGACCATCTCCTGCACCCCCATCGGGATGTAGAGCAGGGTCGAGGCCGGGGAGTTGGGGTCGCCGGTGATCGGCAGCAGGAACCCGGCCACCAGCATGAGCGGGGCGGCGACCAGGCCCCACAGCGCCAGCCAGCGGGGCACGCGACCGGAGCGCAGCAGCAGCCAGTACAGCATCGCGGCACCCACGCAGAAGATGGTCTGGCCGGCGATCCAGGCGTAGTCGAACAGCGCCAGCAGCGCGGCACCAGCGGCCGCCCCAGGTGCGGCCCCGGGGTCCTCGGCTGCCGTCTGGCCGAGGTCCAGCGCGGCCAGCAGCGCGGTGAGACCCACGAGGAAGAGGGTGGCCTCGCTGATGCGCGTGCCCACGTACCAGACCGACAGGCCGTGCTGGATCGGGGTGGCGGCATCACGGCGCAGGATCGGGTACAGCATCACGGCCACACCCATGCAGGCCACGGACATCACCGCCAGTGCCAGCGCACCGACGAGCGTGCCGGCCTGGTCGGCGGCCAGCTCGTCCAGCGATCTGGGGGCACCGGCCACTGCGGAGGCGACCCCGCCTGCGGCGGTGGCCAGGATGTAGAGCACCCCGACGGTCACGGCCGTCGGCCGGTCGGTTCGGAACCTGTTCATGAGTCCTCCGGTATGTAGTCGAAGACGTCGTCGAGCGGGACCCGAAGGGCGTGGGCGATCCGGAACGCGACCTCCAGCGACGGTGAGTACCTGCCCTGCTCGATGGCGATGATGGTCTGGCGGGTCACGCCGACCCGGTCGGCCAGGTCAGCCTGGGTCATCTCGCCTGCAGCGAACCGCAGGGCGCGGATCCGGTTGGTCACACGGGTGGGCCGGACCATCAGAACCCCCGGCGGTACGCGCGCAGCTTCACGATCCCCGCGACCAGGCCGGCGACCGCGAACGACAGGTAGAGGGTGTTCGCGATCCAGAAGTAGTCGTACTCGAGCATCGTGATGATCAGCGCCACCACGGCCCCGGCGGAGGCCACGTAGTACCCGACCACGTCGCCGCGCTGGCCGATGGTGATGTCGCGCTCGTCCTTGCGGTCGATGTCGTCGACCGAGCCGTTCCCGGTGATCTCGGCGCCCACGGCGGTGGCGATCGCCATCGCGATGGTGCCCAGGATGGTCAGGATGATCGATGCGATCACGGCGATGATCAGTGCCCTCTGGTACGCGATGTCAGCCGCCGGGGTGTCGGCGAGCTGCGTCAGCACCGTCGCGAAGTACGCGACCGGCACGAGGACGCCGATCACGACGCTGACCCACGTGGCCTTCTCCTCGAACGACATGTCGGGCTCCTTCCACTGGCCGATGTCAAATGTTCTTGACATAACCAATGTAAAGCGCGAATGACTTCATGTCAATACGGTTTGACATGCCTGAAGGGCGCACCGAGGTTCGGCGCGCGCGATCGCGTGACGCGTCCCCTCAGAGACCGGGTCTGCTCGGTGCCACCGTGGGGACATGGGCGCCATCGTGACCTCACCGCGACGGGCGTCGAGGTGTGGACCCGGTCCGCCGGTGCGGCTGCCACCCCCGACAACCAGGCGTAGCGTGGTGTGCCGTGGGCCACATGTCCGGCAGCGTGCGGATCGCACGTCCGGTCGAGGAGGTCTTCCAGGCCGTCATCGACGAGCCGTCCTGGAACCCCGCCATGCGGTCGGCGACCATGCTCACCCCGCCACCGCCCGGTGCCGGGAGCCGCTACGAGGTGGTCATGGACCTCGGCCGCGGCGGCATGCCGATGCAGGTCGAGTTCACGGCCTTCGATCCGCCCAACCGGCTGGCGTCGCGCACCTTGAGCACGATGATGGCGACGACCGGCGAGGTTACGTGCACGGCCGAGGGCGACGGCACGCTGCTCGCGTGGGACTGGCAGTACCGGCTGCTGGGCGCCATACGGGTCGGCGGGCCGGTGTTCGCGCTGTTCGCCGGCCGGTGGGAGCGGCGCAACTGGCTCCGGCTTCGCGACCTGCTCGAGGAGCGCTCGCCGGGCTGACCCGGATCCGGCGACGAGGAGGACACGATGGACGTGGCGCGACAGGTCGAGGCTTGGGATGCGGCCAACGACGGCTGGTGTGGGAAGTGACGGTCGATTGTCGGCCGGGATGACCGCGCAGGGTGCGACCGGAGCGCCGGTCCTCGAGGTCGCCGGGTTGGCCAAGCGGTACGGCGACTTCCAGGCTGTCCACGACGTCTCGTTCGAGGTGGCCCAAGGCGAGATCTTCGGCCTGCTGGGCCCGAACGGCGCCGGGAAGACGACCACCGTCGAGTGCGTGCAGGGCCTGCGCCGGCACGACGCGGGCACCGTGCGCGTGCTGGGGCTGGACCCGCAAAGCGACGCGGCGGCGCTGCGCTCCCAGGTCGGCGCCCAGCTGCAGGAGTCAGCGCTGCCGGCGCGCATCCGGGTGGCCGAGGCCCTGGACCTGTTCTCCTCGCTGCAGCCCGGTGGCCCGGACTGGCGCGAGGTGATGCGCGACTGGGGCTTGGCCGGGAAGGCGCGGGCCTCGTTCGCGTCGCTGTCCGGGGGGCAGCGCCAGCGGCTGCTGGTCGCCCTTGCCGTCGTCAACGCGCCCCGGCTGGTGTTCCTCGACGAGATGACCACCGGACTGGATCCGGCCGCCCGCCGTGACACCTGGGACCTGATCGAGCGGATCCGCGACAGCGGCACGACCGTCGTGCTGGTCACCCACTTCATGGACGAGGCCGAGCGATTGTGCGACCGGCTGGCGGTCATCCGGGAGGGCCGGGTCGTAGCGGCCGGGACGTCCGCCCAGCTGGTCGCCGAGCACAGCGGCGAGGTCACCATCACGTTCAGCGCACCCGGCTCGATCCCGGCGCTGGAGGCCATCCCCGGTGTGGCGAGCGTGAAGCGCCGGGGGACCTCGGTGGTCGTGCGGGGCGAGTCAGTGATCGTCGCCCGGGTGGGCCGGGTCCTGTCCGAGGCGGGCATCGA
Source organism: Candidatus Nanopelagicales bacterium (assembly GCA_049688595.1). Lineage (GTDB taxonomy): Bacteria > Actinomycetota > Actinomycetes > S36-B12 > CAIYMF01 > Prado023. Next base: position 5,772 of record JBAVLA010000284.1, read on the forward strand.
GCCGACCGACATGGCCGTGGTCCGCCCGGGCCTGGAGGACGTCTACCTGCGCCTGGTCGGAAGGGAGGAGTAGCCTGTGGGACCGCTGCTGAAGCTCACCAGCACCGAGCTGCGGCTGTTCCTGCGTGAGCCGATCACCGCCATCTTCACACTCGCGCTGCCGCTCATGGTGCTGTACCTGCTCGGTGGGGTGTTCGGCAGCGCCGTGGACCCCAACGCCGAGTTCGTCGTCTACCGGGGATTCCCCGCCACCAGCTGGTACACCCCCGCGTACGTCGCGGTCGCCGTCAGCGGGTTCACCGTGATCAGCGCGCCGGCGCACCTCGTGGAGTACCGGGAGAGCGGGGTGCTGCGGCGGCTGAAGGCCTCCGGGGTCTCCAGACAGGTGCTGCTGGCCAGCCAGTTCCTGATCGCCCTGCTGATCGCCGGCGCCGGGGCGCTGCTACTGCTGGTCGTGGCCCTCGCGGCCACCGACGTCGATACCCCACGCCACTGGGTGTGGTTCGCCGTCGCCTGCCTGCTCGCCGCGGCCGTGCTGGCGCTCCTCGGCCTCGCCCTGGGCGCGGTCATGCCCACAGCCCGGGCCGCCCAGTCCGTCGGGCTGGTGCTGTGGTTCATGCTCCTGCTGCTCTGCGGCGGCGGGCCGCCACCCGAGGTGTTGCCGGACTCCCTGCGCACCCTCGGCGACTGGCTGCCGCTCACCCCGGTGATCGAGATGGTCCAGGAGCCGTGGCTGACCGGCACCTGGGCCTGGCGTTCGACCACCATCGCCCTGCTCACAGGGGCGGTGAGCGCCGCGGTCGCGTGGCTGCGCTTCCGGTGGGAGTGACGTGACGGGCGCGGCCAGGCTTCACGGCTCATGCGCCTCGCCCCCGGGCGAGCCTGTCGGGGGCTCCACCGGCGTCCTGTCCGGTGGACCACCGGAGGCGCCGGCACGCCTCGTGGAGGCCGTTCCTCGACCGCGTGAGTGATTTCAACGGTACCGCCGCGACGAGCGGAGCCTCGGCTGTCGGCGTCGCGCTTCCCAGAAGCGTCCTACAGTTGAACCGTCTC
>JBAVLA010000285.1:0-5217 GCA_049688595.1 Candidatus Nanopelagicales bacterium
GGACCTGCGCCACCGCCCACCCCTGCCCTGCAGCCGGGTGACCGGGTCATGCAGGGTGGCGGTGAGACGGGTCCAACGCCGACCGCAAAGGGGTGGGGCTCCTCGATTGTCTGGATCGAGGAGCCCCTTGTTCCGTTCGAAGCTTGAGTGTTGGTCCGTATGTGTGTGCTCTCGCACTTTGCCAGCGAGACTTTCATATGCGACGTCTTGAATGATCGTTCACCTTGCGGTGTGGCTGTTGGATTCCTTGTCGTGGTTGCTGTCAACTTGCTGGAGTTGACGACTTCCTCGGCTTGGACCCTTTGGTCTTCTTGGTTCGTTCGTTCCGTGCTCTCGCTGTTCCCGTCAACTTCCCGCTGACCCTTGCGGGTCGTTGGTGGGTTGCTGTTCCCGTTGATTGCTCGGTTCGATTGACTTCAGTTGGCCGCTGGTTCCTTCAGTCGCGCGATCCCGTCGGGTATGAAGTTGTTCACTGTGTCCAGACGGTGTTGCTGTTGCTCCGTTCGGAACACCTATACCGTAGGACGGTCCGCGTGCCGATGCAACCCCGGGAGACAAGATCTTGGACGTTCTTACCGCTGCGGCGACAGATATTCGCATGTCGGGCATGCGTATCAGGAGGACTGGCATGAGGGGGGGAGGGATCGGGGTCGGCCGGCAGCGCCGAGGTCGCCTGACCCCGGACTGACATGGCGGTGAATGCGTGGTCGATCGCGATTCCGATGCCCCACGCCCGTGCTGGCCTGTCGGCCGTCCGAGCCGAGTACGACGTGTCGCCGGACTTCGCGGCCGACGTCCTGGCGGAGGCCGCCGAGGCGGCAGCCAGCTATCGGCTCCCGGCTCGCGATCTGACCGATGTGGGATTCGTCACACTCGATCCGCCGTCCGCGACTGATCTGGATCAGGCTTTCTTCATCGAGGGCGTCAGTGGCGGGTTCCGAGTGCGCTACGCCATCGCAGACGTCCCGGCGTTCATCCGCCCGGGCGGCGCCCTGGACGCGAACACCCGGCAGCGTGGGGAGACGGTCTACTGTCCCGACCTGAAGGCATCGCTGCATCCACCCGTCCTGGCCGATGACGCTGCCAGCCTCCTGCCCGACCGGGTCCGGGGGGCGTACGTGTGGACGTTCCATGTGGACCCGGTCGGGGCGGCGACCCTGACCGGGCTCGAGCGGGCGGCCATCCGCAGCCGGGCGAAGCTGGACTACGTCGCGGAGCAGGCCCGGCTGGACGCTGGGCAGCCGCATCCGCAGGTGGCCCTGCTCGCACAGGTGGGTCGCCTGCGCGTCGAGCAGGAGATCGGTCGGGGGGCGATCAGCCTGCCGCTGCCCGCGCAGGAGGTCCGCGAGGACCGGTCCGGTGGGATCAGCTTGGTCTACCGGCTGCCTGAGCCCATCGAGGAGTGGAACGCCCAGCTGTCCCTCATGACCGGCATGGCCGCAGCGCGGATCATGCTCGATGGCGGCGTCGGCCTTCTGCGGACGATGCCGCCCCCGGATGATTCCGATCTTGGCCGGGTGCGGGCCAGCGCCCGGGCCCTGGGCATCGATTGGCCGGCGGCCCAGCCGTACTCGGAGTTCATCCGCTCGCTGAACCCGCGCGACCCGTTGCACGCGTCCTTCATGGACAACCTCACGATCCTCATGCGCGGGGCGGGGTACACCGCCTTCGACGGGGCCGCGCCGGAGATAGCCGAGCACTCGGCCATCGCGGGCAACTACGCCCACGTGACCGCGCCGCTGCGCCGCCTGGTCGACCGGTTCGGGCTGGCCGTCTGCCTGGCGCTGGTCGAGGGTCGCGAGCCCGATCCACAGGTCCGGGTGGCGCTGCCGGAGCTCCCCGGGCTCATGGCGGCATCCGCGCGGCGAGCGCGGGCGGTGGTGCGCGAGTCGCTGGACTACCTCGAGGCCGAGATGCTCCGCGGCCGGGAGGGGGTCGCGTTCCGTGGGGTTGTCATCGAGCAGCGCAAGGACGACGGGATCGTTCAACTGGCTGATCCCGCGATCATCGCCAGGTGCCGCGGACGCGACCTGCCCGTCGGCGAGTGGATCGACGCCTGGCTGGCGGTGGCCGACCCGGCGTCGCGCCGGGTCGTGTTCGACGTGAGCCCGCGCAGTGCTGCCGCCCCGGTTGACCGTCCCGGTCCCGGCCCCGGCTGAGCGCGTCGGCCCCAAGCTCGGCCAGGCGCCGCTCGGGCAGGGTTCGGCTTGGCGCAAACCTCGCAGCCTGCCGGCGATTACCGACAACTTGGCTGCGAGGTTCACGGCGGGGACGTGTCCGGCCGCGACGAACCTTCAGCCGCCCAGCGCCTCGAACACCTGGTAGACCATGACCGCCGGCCAGAACAGCCCCTGCAGCACAGCGAGGACGTACTCCCAGAACCCGTCGGCCTGCTGCCAGAAGTACACCCACGCGCCGAAGATGCCCAAGCCGTAGATGGCGCCGCCGCCGGCGGCGGCGCCTGACGAGTGTTCACCCATGTCCGTCCCACACTCCTGTCGACCGCCGGGTGGATCACCCGGTATGTCCAATCCTCCGCGTCGTTGGCCGGGCGCGCAAGTAGGTCCACGCGGACCGCCGCCGCCGGGCTCCCCCGCCCTATGTATCGTTGGTCAACTCCTGATCGTCCTCCGGGGGGAGGTGCCCACGACGACCGACCACGTGCCAACGACCCATGACCGATTGGTGGAGCCCACGACGGGTGCACCACTGGAGCGGTCGGTCGCGGACGCCCTGGCTTGGTTCGTCCCCCTCCTGGTCCAGTCCCGCCGACAGCAGTTGCTGGAGCTGGTGGACGCGCTGCGCAGCCCGGGCCTGCTCCGGGCCCAGCAGTGGGCGCACATCGACCTGATCGGCGCCTTCGACCCGGATTCCTCGATCCACGGCCGCACCAGCTCCAGCACGGTCTGGCGGTCGATCGCCACGTTCGGGATGTTCGTGCCCCTGCTGCTGACCTGGGTGGGCCTGCATGAGGCGATCGTCGCCTTCGAGCGGATGCCGTTGGTCGAGCGCGCCGACACCTTCTTCGAGCAGTGGATCCGCGGCTTCGGGGAGCACTCCGGGCCACTGGGGTCGCTGAACAGCCTCAGCGCGATCTCGATCCTGACGGCTGGCGTGTTCGCGCTGCTGATCCTGGCCGGGTGGCTCGGCGACTCCTCGAGCCGCCGGGCAGCCGAGCAGCGCGCGGCCTTCCGGGGTGCCCTCACCGATGCCATGCGAATGCTCGACGTCTGGTTCCCCGAGACTCCAGTGGACGTGCTCGCGGCCACCAGGGTGCTGACCGAGCAGATGCGGTCCGCTGGCGCCGCCGCAGTCGACGCCCAGTCGGCGATCCGCGCGGGGCAGGCGGAGATCCTCCGCCGGACCAGTGACGTCGTGGACCGGATGCACTCCGAGCTGGCCGCGGCCCAGGCCGAGCTCCTCGAGTCCCTGCAGGCCGGACTGGCGCAGTGCACCGAGGCGATGGTGACCTCCGGCGAGCTCGTTGCGACGATGGCCAACCACTCCCGCGACGAGTTGAGCAGGTCGGCCGACCGGGATCGGATCCTGGTGCATGTCGCCGACAGCGCCGAGCTCCTGCGGGAGGCGGCGGAGCGGATCGCGGCGGAGCGGATCGCGGCCGAACCGCTGGTCGGCAGTCGGGTCGCGGACGGGCCGATGGGGGGACGCTGAATGGCCCGCCCAGCTGAGCGGTCGCTGCTGATGGGCTGGCTGTACGCGGACCTCCTGCTGGTGCTGCTGATCGCCGCCCTCGGCGGGATCTCCCTGCCCGGATCCGAACGGCCCGGCTCCGAGCGGGAGTCGTCCGACGCGCACCCCCAGGGCCTGGATCCGAACCCCCTGCTGCTCAGCATCGACGTGGACTCCCTGGATCTGCTGCACGGCCGCCGCGCCGTCGAGCGCCGGTTCCAGCGGGATTTCAGCGTGGAGCTCACGAGCGCGCTGGCGGAGCGGGGCCTGTCGATCGATGAGTCCCGGGTCGGCTTCGCCATCACGTTCGGCTTCAACCGCCAGATAGGGACTGCGCAGCGCATCGCCGCCGCCGCGAATGAGCAGGCCCGAGTCGCGCAGGAGCGCGCATTGCAGGGGGCGACGATGAAGGACTACGGCAACCGGGGGGCCCGCGAGGACCCGAACCACGTCACGTTCGAGATCTTCCTGGTGCGGTAGCCCGCCACCGGACCGGATCAGCTTCAGCCCAGAGGGGGTCAGTCGATGGAAATCACGACTCGGGACGGATACGTCCTGCATTGCCACGATCGCCCGATGCGCTCGGGACTTGTCTACCGCGCATCCTTCGAGGGCACTGATGTCGCGGTGAAGATCGGCGGTGGCGAGGGGGACGAAGCAGCTGGCCCCGGTCCCGACCTGCTGGAGCAGCTGGGGCAGGCCGGCGTTGCGCCAGAGCTGATCGGAGCCGACCGGATCTGCGAGCCGAGCCACTTCGAGGGGCGGCGGTGCCTCGTGACCCGGTGGGTCGGCCCGTCGCTGGCGGACGTGCTCGGAATGGGGGAGCAGCTCGCGCCCGAGGACATCGACCGGCTGGCCGTGGGCCTGCTCAACGTGATTGAGGAGACGTCGAGGCACGGGGTCCAGGCCCTGCAACTGGCGCTGGAGCACGTCCTCCTCCCGGCTGGCGGCCCCCCGGTCCTGTGCGGCTGGGGACGTGCCTGGGTCCAGGATCAGCCGTACGAGGGCAACGCCGGCTGGCCGGAGCAGGATCTGGTGCCCGAGCAGACCGCGATCTACCTCTGGGGCCTGGTGCTGGCCGGCGCGGTCCTGCGCAGCAGCCCGTCGCGGGAGCACACGGCCGACGACCGGACGTTCCTCGTCATCGATGAGGAGTCCCGAGACCTGCTGCGCCGGAGGCTGGACGAGCGGCGGGCGCAGCTGCTGGGCCGGACCCTGGACGTCAACCCGCATCGCCGCCCGACGTGCGACGAGGCACTCCGGGAGTGGACCGGCGCGGTCCGCCGCGAGCCCATCGTCGGCGTCTCCGAAGGGGAAGCGCCCGCGCCCTGGCGGCTGCGGGTCGCCGCGCGCGCGGTCGACAGCCGAACCTTCCGCTTCGGGCTCATGGGGGCCGCCGGACTGGTCGGCTTCATCCTGGGGCGGGCATTCTTCGGGGTTTCCCCTCTGGGATGAGGGGATGAATGGGATGAGCGACGAGCGGGGCGACGAGCCCGGCGGTGAGCGGGGCGGCGCGGTGAGCGGGGC
>JBAVLA010000286.1:0-16158 GCA_049688595.1 Candidatus Nanopelagicales bacterium
GTGCAGCCCGGCGCAGGCTGCGGCGCTGGCCGAGGAGCTGGTGCGCTGCGGTGTCGTGGACGAGGTGGAGGGCATGATCGAGGCAGCGGTCCGGGCCGGTTCGGCCGCGCTGGCCGACCCCTCGGTCGACTCGGCCGCCGCCGAGGGCCTGCGAGAACTGGCCCACCGCGTGGCCTGGCGGGACTCATGAGCCGGGTCATCGTCGTCGGCGCCGGGCTGGCCGGCCTGAGCGCGGCCTGCCACCTCGTCGGTGACGGGCACGACGTGACGGTGCTCGAGCGAAACCCGGGCCCAGGGGGGCGCAACGACGTGCTGCGCTCCAACGGCTTCACGTTCGACTCCGGCCCGACGGTGCTGACCATGCCCGAGCTGGTGGACCGCGCACTGGCTCGTGTCGGGGCCAGCGTGGCCACCCACCTGCCGCTGCGCCGGCTGGACCCGGCCTACCGGGCCGTGTACGCCGACGGCTCCCAGTTGCACGTGCGGGCCGGAGTGCAGCAGATGCGCGACGAGATCGCCGCAACCGTCTCAGCGGCCGACGCCGATGCGTTCAGCGAGTTCGTGCGGTGGCTGGGCAAGCTCTACGACGTCGAGATGCGCCACTTCATCGACCGCAACTTCGACTCCGTGCTCGACCTGTTGTCCCGACCGGGCCCAGCAGCCAAGTTGGTCTCCCTCGGCGGGTTCAGCCGGCTGGGCCGTGCGGTGTCCCGGCGGTTCGCCGACGACCGGCTGGTCCGGCTGTTCACCTTCCAGGCCATGTACGCCGGCGTCGCCCCGGCCGACGCGCTGGCGATCTACGCCGTGATCACCTACATGGACTCGATCGCCGGGGTGTGGTTCCCGGACGAGGGCATGCACGCCGTGCCCAGGGCCCTGGCCGACGCCGCGGCGGCCGCAGGCGCGAAGTTCCACTACGACACGGGAGTCGATCGCGTGCTGACCGACGCATCGGGACGGGTGGCTGGAGCTGAGGCCGCGGGCCAGTTCCTGGGTGCGGACGCCGTCGTGCTCACCGTCGACCTGCCGGCTGCCTACCGGACCCTGCTGCCGGGCCTGCGACCGCCGCGGGCGATCCGGAACGGGGTGTACTCGCCCTCTGCAGTCGTTTGGCACGTCGGGGTCAGGGGCACCCCGAGCGGCGTCGCGCACCACAACATCCACTTCGGACGCGCTTGGGACGAGTCGTTCACGCAGCTCATCGGTCAGGGGCGGTTGATGAGCGATCCGTCCCGGTTGGTGACCGTGCCCACCCTCGACGCCCCCCAGTTGGCGCCCGACGGGCACAGCGTGCTGTACGTTCTCGAGCCAGTGCCCAACACGACGGCCGAGATCGACTGGTCCCGCGAGCGCGAACCCATGCGCGAGCGCCTGGCGGGTTTCCTGGCGGAGTCGGGCTACCCCACCGACATCGTCACCGAGCACCTGGTCACCCCTGCCGACTGGGCTGCGCAGGGCCTGGCCGCGGGGACCCCCTTCAGCCTCGCGCACACGTTCTTCCAGTCCGGGCCCTTCCGCCCGCCCAACGTCGAGCGGCGCGTCCCGGGCCTGTTCTTCGCCGGCACGGGGACGACCCCCGGCGTCGGCGTGCCGATGGTGCTCATCAGCGGCGAGCTGGTGTCGCGCCGGGTCGACGAGCACGTCAGGAGGCGGTCATGACGGCGCCGGCACCCTCCCGCAACGGGGGCCCCGACCTGCACGCCGGGTACGCCGAGTGCGCCCGGCTCACGCGGGCCCAGGGCACGACTTACGCCTGGGGAGCGCGGCTGCTGCCGCGGGAGCGGCGCCAGCACGTCCACGCGATCTACGCGCTGTGCCGGCTGGCTGACGACATCGTCGATGCACCTGGGGCGACTCGCGGCGACGTCCGCGCTACCGCAGGGGCCCTGTCGGAGTTCCGCGCACGGTTCGAACGAGCGCTTGCGGGAGTCCCGGGCGACGACGTCCTGGCCGCCGTGGCGCGCACCATCGAGGTCTGCGGCATCGACCATGCGTGCTTCGACAGGTTCTTCGCCGCGATGCAGGCGGACCTCACGGTGACCCGCTACGAGACCTGGGAGGACCTGCGCAGCTACATGGACGGCTCCGCCGCGGTGATCGGGGAGATGATGCTGCCGGTGCTGGGGGCGGACGCGCCGCAGGCGTTCGAGCCGGCGCGGGCGCTCGGCGAGGCCTTCCAGCTCACCAACTTCCTGCGTGACGTGGGCGAGGACCTGCACCGCGGTCGCGTGTACCTGCCGCAGGAGGATCTGCGCAGGTTCGGCGCGGACCCGTCCGTGCCGCGCGTGGACGACGCGTGGCGGGATCTCATGCGCTTCGAGATCGATCGCAACCGGAGCCTGTACGCGCGTGCCTGGGAGGGGCTTGCATGGCTGCCCCCGGCCTCGGCGCGCTGCGTGGCCACCGCGCACATCCTGTACTCGCGGATCCTGGAGCGCATCGAGTCACGCGACTACGACGTGTTCACCGGGCGGGCCCGTGTGCCCACCTGGCGCAAGGCGGGCATCGCCCTGGCCACCACCGTCCTGGGTCCGCCGCGGCGGCGGCCCACGGCTGGGACACGGTGATCCCGGTGCTCGGGCACGGGGAGTACCTCGCCCTCATGCTCGGCTGCCTGCTGGCCACGCTCCCGCTGGAGTTCGTCCTTGGCGCGCGGGTGTACCGCAGGCCGCGCCGACTGGCCCTCGCAGTGCTCCCAGTCGCGACGGTGTTCGTGGTGTGGGACCTGGTCGCCATCCGGCGGGAGCACTGGTGGTTCGACCCGGGCTCGACGACGGGGGTGGTGCTGCCCGGAGGGCTGCCGCTGGAGGAGTTGGTCTTCTTCGTGGTCATCCCGGCCTGCGCGGTCCTCACCTACGAGGCGGTGGGTGTCGGCCAGGCGTGGATCCGCATCCGCAGGGCCGTTCCCAGGGCCACGACGCCGACCCAGGTGGGGAGCTCAGGCGATGCCTGAGTACACCGTGGCCACGCTCGCCGCCACCGTGACCGTAGTTGCGATGGAGCTGGGCTGGGCGCGCACCGGGATCTTCCGGTCCCTGCAGTACTGGCTGGCGATGTCGATCCTGTTCGGGTTCCAGGCGCTGGTGGACGGGCGGCTGACCCGCCTGCCGGATCCGATCGTCGCGTACGCGCCCGGACAGGCCAGCGGCCTGCGCTTCCCGTTCGACATCCCCGTCGAGGACTTCGGCTTCGGGTTCGCGCTCATGACGGCCACCATCATCGGCTGGATCCTGGCTGGCCGTTCTCGGCCCTCCGGGGACTCGGTGTGAGCAGGTGGCTGACTTCACAGACTTCTCCGAGATTCGGTCAAACTGGATCTGGGCATAATGGACACGTGCTTCATCGACACCCTGTCCTGAGCCTGCTGACCGGCGGGTACCTCGCCTTCGTCGCCTGGCTCACGCTCACGCCCCAGGTGGATGCGGCCGTGCACATCTCGGTCATCTACCGTGTGCTCGATGCCCTGCACCGTCATGGGTACCTGCTGACCATCGACGAGTATGAGATCGAGTTCCTGGCCAACATCGCCCTGTTCGTCCCCGTCGGCATGTTCCTGCTGCTGCTGTTCGGCACGAGGCTGTGGTGGTTGGCACTCGCGGCTTCGTTCGGGCTGACCGCCTTCATCGAGATCGCCCAGAGGAGCATCCCCGGCCGGGTCCCGGACGAGCGCGACTTGCTCGCCAACGGGCTGGGGGCAGGCGTCGGCGTGCTCATCGCGGTGGGATTGACCCTCCCCGCTGAGCTTCGCCGGAGCCGCGAGCGCAACCGCACCCACGCCCGGGCGGCGCGCGTCCCGGTTGGCTGACGCCAGCGACGACCGATGGGGACCTTCGTCCCTTGGTCGCGTGCTGTCACTCCCGGATAGTGTCCGTGGGCGGGCGCGCGCGTGCTCGGGCCCGAGTCGAGGGACCGTGTCGTGGCGGGGTCCGTTCGAGGTCGCCTTGGAGCAGCTCGGTTGGAGTGAGCCGGCCGCATGGTGGGTGATCCTCGTGCTGGTCGCCGGTGGCGTGGTCGTCTGGTCGATGACCTCCCCTGCGCGGGCAACCGGGGGCCCTCGTGGCGTTGTGCCAGTCGGGCTCAGTCGACAGTCGGATCGGGCCGCCCGTCGCTGCCCAGGGCATTGATGCCGACGATCGTCACCCCGACTCCTGCCAACCGACGTGCCACGTCCATGGTGGTGGCCTCGCCGGCGACGACCAGTCGGGTGTAAGTCCTGCGCAACGCCGCGAGTTCGGGGTAGGCGCCGATCAGCGGGTCCCCGATTCCTCCGGAGATGGTGAGCTCGAACTCCATCACGTCACGCCCCGTCGCGTGCGGGCGGGACCGCTCGGCCGGCGGTGGACACGGCCGGTTCGGCCCCGTCAGCGGGCGGCGCCGGGATCAGCTGTCGGAATGCGACGAGCTCGATGCCGAGGTCGTGCAGCCTCCGCAGCAGTCCGTGCAGCTCCGCTTGGTCGCGGACCTGTCCGGTCAGGACGGTCTGGACGGCGATGCTCGGGAAGTCGGCGAGCACGTCGGAGAACAGGGCGGTGGGGACCGGACCTCGACAGAGGATCTCGTACGGCCTGGCTCTCATCTGCGCCCTCCGACCTGGAATCACTGCCAGCATGGCCCGGCGGGGGGCAGCGCGACTCACCCAATCTGGGTAGTCCGTGTCAGCTCGGGCTACCCTGCTCCGGTGCAGTGGCCGCAGCAGGTCCCGGCTCCCTTGCCTGACCGGGATCCCCGCCGCGGGCCGATACCCGGCGTGGGCTCGGCCCCGCACACGCTCATCCCACGGCCGCCGGTCGGCGCGATCGCGAGACCAGGGCTGGACGGGCTGCTCCAGCGCGCGACCACTCGGCGGCTCACCACGGTGTGCGCCGGGCCGGGCTGGGGGAAGACCCTGGCGGTGGCCGGCTGGCTGCAGCGTCGTACGGCTCGGGGGGAGCAGCCTGCTGCATGGCTCACAGCTCGGCCGCAGTCGAACGACCTCACCTCCTTCTGGGACGACGTCCTGGGTGCCCTGCGCTCCAGCGGGGCGGTCCCGGCCGACCACCCGCTGCTCTCCCTGTCCGCGACCGCTGGGATCTCCGAGGAGGTGCTCGTCTCCATCCTCGTCGGTCTGGAGTCCCTGCCGTCCGAGGTGCTCCTCGTCGTGGACGACTTCCAGGAGATCTCGGATCGGGCCGTCCTCGAGTCGGTCACGACGGCGACCGAACGGGCTGGCATGCTGCGGATCCTGCTGCTCAGCCGCATCGTGCCAGCCCTTCCACTGCACCGCCTGCGGCTTGCCGGGGAGCTCAGCGAGGTGACGGCCGACGACCTGGCGTTCACAGGTGGCGAGGTCGGGGATCTGGCGCGGGCAGGGGGCCTGGAGCTGACCCCGGCCCAGGTCGAGCTGGTGCTGGAGCGGGCCGAGGGCTGGCCGGCCGGGATCCGCCTGGCACTGCTGAGCGCATCCCGACATGGCCCTGCCGCCCTCGCGTCGTTCGCCGGGACCGAGCGGTCGGTCGCCGAGTACCTGGTCTCGGAGGTGCTCGCGCGCCACGACGCACAGACCCAGGAGTTCCTGCTGCGCACCAGCGTGGCCCAGCAGGTCTGCGCCGACCTGGCCCGCGCCCTTGCGCCCGAGGTGCCGGCCCAGCGACTGCTGGAGCAGCTCGAGGGGCGCAACGAGTTCGTCACGGCCCTCGGGTCGGACCGGGTCTGGTACCGCTTCCATCCCCTGCTTCGCGACCTGCTCGAGCACACGCTGCGACGTGACGATCCGGCGGCACATCGGTCGGCCCACCGCGGCGCTGCCCGCTGGTGGGCCGACCACGCCGACCCGATCCAAGCCCTGGGCCACGCTGCGGATGCGCAGGACTGGGACCTGTTCGGACGGATCTACGTCACCGGGGCTGGGCCCTCCCTGGTGGGCGTGCATCGCGCGGCACTGGCCAGCCTGCTGCACAGGGTCCCCTACGCGACCCTGCCGGACACCTCGAGCATGCACCTGCAGCAGGCGGGGTTGGCCCTGATGGGCGGGCACCTGCGCGCCATGTCGGTCCATGTCGAGCGGGCTCGGCAGCTGATGGCCGCAGAAGGCGATCCCCAGCCCGGCGCCCGGGTCCTGACCGAGCTGATGACGTGCGCGGAGGGCCGCTACCTCGGGGACGCGTCGCGAGTGGTCCTGGCGGGGGAGGCCGCCATCGACTTGCTCGACTCGGCTGGTCCGATGCCGGCCGAGGCGGGCTACCGGGCGATCGCCGTCCAGAACCTGGGCGTCGGCCAGCTCTGGTCCGGGGGCTTCCCGGCCGCGGCCAGGTCCTTCCGCGAGGTGCTCTCCAGCCCGGCGGAGTCCGACGTCGACCTGGCCAGGCTGGGGGCACGCACGCACCTGGGCCTGCTCCACGCGGCGCAGGCAGACCTGGACTCCGCCCTGATGCTGGCCTGCCAGGCGCAGGAGGAGGCGGCGGCCCGGGGCTGGACCTCGCTGCTGCAGGCCCGCCCCGCCCATCTGGCCACGGCGCTGGTCCACCTGCTGCGCGGCGACGCGGACGCGGCGCACGCGGAGATCGCCTCGGGCCTGGCCGCTGTGGTCGGCGGCGCGGAACGCGCCTCGACCCTCATGCTGCACGCGCTGCACACGGAGGTCGCGGTCTCACAGGGGCGTGCCCGCGGGGCCGAGCACTCAGTGCGGGAGGCCCTGGCCAGCGCCCAGGGCTGGCAGCCCGAGGGCTTCGTGGCCGAGGCACTTGCCCATGCCGTCACGGAGGCGTCGTTGCTGCATCCGGTTCCTGAGGCCGGCGAGAGGCTGCTCGCGGGGCTCAGGCCGGACACCCCGGTTCGGGCCAGCTGCATCGCCCGGCGCCTGCTGGCCTCCGCAGACACCACGCGCGGCTGCCGCATCGCTGAAGCTGTGGTCGCCAACGAGGACTACGAGACCGTCTTCGACCTGGTGGCACTGGTCGAGGCGTGGCTCGTGGTGGCCATGGCCAGGGACCGCGCGTGGTCGGCCGGCGAGGCGCGTGCGGCCACGCGTCGAGCCGTCGAGCTCGCGCGGCCGCAGGGACTGATCCGCCCGTTCCTGGTGACCCGGTCGGCACGGATGCCCGTCCTGCTGGCGCAGGCGGTGGGCGGCACCCGAGACGACGATCCGTTCGCCAGTGCCATCCTGGACCGGCTGGCCGGGCCCGGACCGGCCACTCCCGAGCCCGACCCACTCGCAGAGCCGCTCACCGAGCGCGAGCTGGTGATGCTGCGCTCCCTGCCGAGCCTGCGCAGCAACACGGAGATCGCCGCGGAGTTCTACGTGTCCGTGAACACGGTGAAGACGCACCTGAAGGGGCTGTACCGCAAGCTGGGCGTCTCCAGCCGCCGGGAGGCGGTCGAGCGCGCGCGCGAGCTGGGCCTGCTCGGCTGATCCGCACGCGCTCGGCGGACTACCCGGATCGGGTGAGGCGCGTCAGGTGCGGGTCAGGCGATGCTGGGCGGTATGAGCCTGGTCCACCTGGGCGTCGGCATCCTGCTGATCGTCGCCGGCGCCTTCCTGTTCCGCGGCGCCGGTTGGGCGCGCTGGGTCGGGGTCATCCTGGCCGGCTCGAGCGCCCTGGCCATCGACGAGGCCCTGCGCTAGACCCATGCGCAACGCTGGCGGACCCGCAAGTGCTGCAGAACCCGGAAGCGAGGAACCGATGAAGGTCATCATCGTCGGCGGTGTCGCCGGCGGAGCATCGTGCGCTGCTCGGCTGCGCAGGCTCGACGAGTCGGCCGAGATCGTCCTGCTGGAGCGCGGTCCGTACATGTCGTACGCGAACTGCGGGCTGCCCTACCACATCGGTGACGTGATCGAGAAGGAGAGCGCCCTGCTGGTCGCCAGCGCGGAGCTGTTCCGCGCGCAGTTCGACGTGGACGCGCGGGTCCTGACCCACTGGTTCGCCAACCCCGACGCGCTGATCCTCGACGTGCGCGCCAAACCCGAACTCGCGGTCGAGGGCGTCGCGGGGGCCGTGCACATCCCCCTGGGCGAGTTGCGCGCCCGCCTCGACGAGCTGCCCCGCGACCGGGAGATCCACGTGCTGTGCCGGTCGGCCCAGCGCGCGTACTACGCCACGCGCGTGCTGGTCCAGAACGGCTTCGACGCCAGGGTTATCTCCGGTGGCATGCTGTCCCACGCGATGCTCGCCGCACGGTGACCTGGAGGTCCTGATGTCCACGCCCACGTCCGCCCCCGCCACCTCGCACACCTCGCACACCTGGTACAACCGGTCGACCGAATCGGTCCTGGCCCAGTTCGGCACCGACGCCAGCACCGGGCTGTCCGCAGCTGAGGCCAGCAGTCGCCTGGCCACCCACGGCCCGAACGTCATCGCCGCAGAGCCCTCCCCGTCGGTGTGGGCAGTTGCCCTGATCCAGCTCAAGGACTCGATGAACCTGATGCTGATCGCGGTCGCCGTGGTCAGCATGCTGATCGGGGAGTTCTCCACCGCCCTGATCGTGGCGTTCCTGGTCGTCCTGAACGTCGTGATGGGCACCCAGCAGGAGATGAAGGCCAAGGCCAGCGTCGACGCGCTGGCCAAGATGACCACCCCCCAGGCGAAGGTCGTCCGCGGCGGCACTCTGATGCAGGTGAGCGCCACCGACCTGGTGCCCGGTGACATCGTCACGCTGGAGTCCGGGGACATCGTGCCCGCGGACGGACGGCTGATCCGCTCGGCCACCCTGGAGACCCAGGAGGCCGCGCTGACCGGGGAGAGCGCCCCGATCAGCAAGGACCCCGGCACTATCGAGCGCGACGAGGTCACCCTGGGCGACCGGTCCAACATGGCGTTCCAGAACACGTCGGTGACCCGCGGGACGGGCGCGATCGTGGTCACCGAGACCGGCATGGACACCGAGATGGGCAAGATCGCCACCATGCTCTCGGCGGTGGCCCCGAGCAAGTCGCCGCTGCAGAGCGAGCTCGACGGCCTCACCAAGGTCCTGGGCGCGATCGCCTGGGTGGCCGTGGCGATCATCGTCGGCCTCGGCCTGTACCGGGGCCAGAGCCTGGAGTCGGTGCTGCTGCTCGGCGTCGCGATGGCGATCTCGGCGATCCCCACCGGCCTGCCCACCTTCGTCCAGGCGATGCTGGCCTACGGCGCCAAGCAGCTCGCCGAGGCCAAGGCGATCGTGAAGAACCTCACCGACGTCGAGACCCTGGGTGCAACCAGCGCGATCAACTCGGACAAGACCGGCACCCTGACGATGAACGAGATGATGGTCCGCTCGATGTACGTGCGGAGCCACTGGTACCACGTGGCCGGGGAGGGCTACGCCAAGACCGGGGTGATCCGGCACGCCGCGGGCGAGGCGACGCCGGACTTCACCAACCTCGCCTACGGCCTGGCCCTGTGCAGCGACGCCACGGTCTCCGACGCCGGGGACGTGATCGGTGACCCGACCGAGGCCGCGCTGGTGGTGCTGGCCGCGAAGATCGGGGTGGACGCCGAGGAGAGCCGCCGGACCTACCCCCGGGTGGCCGAGGTTCCGTTCGACTCGGCGTACAAGTTCATGGCCACGTTCCACGAAGTGCCCGCGCCCGCCGGCGGGACGCGGCTGGTGGAGCTGGTCAAGGGCGGGCCCGACGTCGTGCTCGACCGCTGCACCACCATGCTCACCGACGACGGCGAGGTGCCCCTGGACCTCGAAGGGCTGATGGGCGCCAACCGGGAGATGTCCGAGAAGGGACTGCGCGTCCTCGCCTTCGCCGTGCGCGACCTCACCGGCCGAGCGGCCGAGGTCGTGGCCGACCCGATGTCGTTCGTCGCCGAGCTGCAGTTCGTCGGGATGGTCGGGATCATCGACCCGCTGCGCCCGTCAGCCGTCGAAGCGGTGCGGATCGCCCGGGCGGCCGGCATCGAGGTCCGGATGATCACTGGCGACCACGCCATCACCGCCTCGGCGATCGGATCCGAGCTCGGCCTGGCGCCCGGGGCGATCAGCGGCGCGCAGATCGCCGCGATGAGCGACGAGGACCTCACCGCAGCCCTGCCCGACCTGCACGTGTTCGGCCGGGTCACCCCCCAGGACAAGCTCCGGCTGGCCAAGCTCATGCAGCAGCGCGGCGACATCGTGGCCATGACCGGCGACGCGGTCAACGACGCCGCGGCCCTCAAGCAGGCCGACATCGGCGTCGCGATGGGGTCCGGGTCCGAGGTCACCAAGCAGGCCGGCAAGATGATCCTGACCGACGACAACTTCGGCACTCTGGTCCGGGCCGTCGAGCTGGGCAGGAGCACGTACGAGAAGATCGTCAACTACATCCGCTACCAGATGAGCCAGCTGCTCTCCCTGGTGCTGCTGTTCCTGACCGCCAGCATCTTCAACATCAACTCCGGCATCGCGCTGACCCCGCTGATGGTGCTGTTCCTCAACTTCTTCATCTCGATCTTCCCGGTCGTCACGATCATGCACGAGCAGCCCGGGCCGGGAATGATGGCACGGCCGCCCCGGGATCCCAAGGTGAAGCTGTCCAACCCGGTGGCCATCCGGCAGTGGGCCTTCTACGGCGGCATGCTGTTCCTGGTCACCCTGGCCGCCCTGCTCGGCGGCCCCGGCGAGCTCAACGGCGAGGAGCCCAGCGTGCCGATGACCATGGCCTTCGTCGTGATGGCCCTGGGCACCATCCTCAGCGGCCTGGCCCTGCGTCGCGACCCTGAGTCCGGACTGGCCGCACCCCTGCTCAGCGCCGTCAAGACGCTGTCCATCCCGGTCCTGATCACCATCGTGGCCGTCGAGTGGACGTTCATGCAGGACCTGCTGCTGACCACGTCGCTGACCGGAGGTCAGTGGTCGGCCTGCATCGCCCTGGCGCTGCTCGTCCCGATCACCATCGAGCTGAGCAAGATTCCGCGCCGACGGCACCTGGCTGCCGCGCCCGCCCCCGTCGACCCAGCCAACGCGGTCGCGCCCCAGCGTGGGCGATGACACGGCCGCGAGGCGGAGAGGACCCGAGATGGCCAAGGCCACGAAGTCGACCACCAGCACCAAGGGAACGAAGGGGAAGACGCGGAAGGAGGGGAAGGGCGCCGGGAAGGCACCTGGGGGCGGCAGGTCCGGCCCGGCCACCCCGGCCCAGGCGGCTGCGGCCGTCGAACCGAAGCCTCGGATGTCGGAGAAGGAGTACCAGAAGGAGCTCCGCCGGCTGCACGGTGAGCTCGTCGCCCTGCAGGAGTGGGTCAAGGCGACCGGCGCCAAGGTGTGCATCGTGTTCGAGGGCCGGGACACCGCCGGCAAGGGTGGTGTCATCAAGGCGATCACCGAACGGGTCAGCCCGCGGGTGTACCGGGTCGTGGCCCTGCCAGCGCCGAGCGACCGCGAGAAGTCGCAGATGTACATCCAGCGCTACATGGCGCACTTCCCGGCTGCCGGCGAGGTCGTCATCTTCGACCGGAGCTGGTACAACCGGGCCGGCGTGGAGCGGGTCATGGGGTTCACCCCACCGGATCAGGTCCAGCGGTTCCTGGACATGGCCCCAGCTGTTGAGAAGGCCATGGTCGAGTCGGGCATGATCCTGGTCAAGTACTGGCTGGAGGTCAGCCCCGAGGAGCAGACTCGCCGCCTCTCCGGTCGGATCGACGATCCGCGCAAGGTGTGGAAGCTCACGGACATGGACGTGAAGTCGTACGCGATGTGGGACGACTACACCGCGGCTCGCGACGCCATGTTCACCGCGACCAGCACCTCGTGGGCCCCGTGGTTCGTGGCGGTCACCGACGACAAGAAGCGCGGCCGCCTCAACGTGATCCACCACCTGCTCAGCCACGTCCCCTACCAGCCGCTGGCGCCGAGCAAGGTGAAGCTCCCCGCGCGGGAGGTCGCAGCCGCGGCCCCGCCGCAGGACTCGTACCACGCGGTGCCCGAGGCATTCTGACCCCCTGCGCCGCAGGGCGTGGGCTGGGGAGACATCACAGATCACATGCAGACGGCCCACAGGACCGTCACGAAGAGAGAGGCAACACCATGCGTGGACGTGAGCGTCGCGAGGAGCGGCGTGAGGAGCGGCAGACCTTTGGCGCGCGGGGCAATGCGGCGCGCTACCAGATGCGGGAGAAGATGCTGTCGATCGGCGACGACTTCTGGATCGAGGACGAATCCGGCCGGCGGGCGTTCAAGGTCAACGGCAAGGCGCTTCGGATCCGCCAGACCCTGGTGATCGAGGACGCCAACGGCGCGGAGCTGATGAAGATCCAGGACCGGCCGGTGCGGGTCCGCGAGACGATGGAGGTCGAGAACGCCGCCGGTGCGACCGTGGCCACGGTGCGCAAGGCGATGATCTCCCCGCTGCGGGAGCGGTTCACCATCGACCTGGCCAGCGGTGGGGAGATGACCGCCCAGGGCAACATCGTCGACCACGAGTTCGAGATCGAGGCCGGCGGCACGAAGGTGGCCGAGGTGTCCAAGAAGTGGTTCCGGGTCCGCGACTCGTACGGAGTCGAGGTCGCACCCGGGCAGGACGAGGCCCTGATCCTGGCCATCGCGGTGTGCATCGACCAGATGGCCGCCGGCTGACCCCACCCACCGAGTCCGGCGACCCTCGCCGGTTCCGCACCACCCACGAGCACGACGAGAGGACACCCCATGTTCGACGACCCGACCCTTTGGGACTGGCTGATCTGGAGCTTCTGGTTCTTCATCTGGATCTCAGCGCTGATGATCTGGTTCCGCTGCCTGTTCGACCTGTTCGGCGACCACACCCTGTCCGGGTGGGGCAAGGCCGGCTGGGCGCTGCTGCTGGTGTTCCTGCCCTGGCTCGGGGCGCTCATCTACCTGATCGCCCGCGGCAGGAGCATGAACGAGCGGCAGATGGCCAAACTGGCCGACGCCCAGGCCAGCCAGGAGCGCTACATCCAGCAGGTTGCGGCCAAGACCGCGACCCCGGCCGAGCAGATCGCCAACGCCAAGTCCCTGCTCGACTCCGGCGCCATCACCCAGGCCGAGTTCGACGCGCTGAAGGCCAAGGCCCTGGCCTGACCCACCTCGGCGTCCCCCGTCCCGCCGGCACGCGAGCTCGCCGCCACCGGCCGCGTGGCGGGGGATGCCCAAGCCCGACCACCGGACTGGAAGGACCACCGGATGGACATGCCCGCTGCCACGGCGTCGCTCGGGGACTGGTCCATCCCGGGACCGGCCCGGAGGACCGCGCTGCTGCTGACCGTGGCGACCGTGGCTCCGACCATGGCGGCCTACTGGGTGTTCGGGTTCGCCACCGCCCTGGCGGTGTTCCTCGGGTTCGTCGCGAACCTGACCCCGGCCGCCCGCCTGCCCTGGCGCCTGGGCCTGGCCGCGGTCACCACGACGGCCCTGACCGGCGCGGTGGCGACCGCCCTGCTCGGCCAGCCCGTCCCGGCGGCCTGCTACGCCGCGCTGGCCTGCCTCGTCGCGGCGCCCGGGAACATCTGGCACAACAACCTGCTCGCGGCGATCCCCACCGTGGCCGCGGTCTACACCACGCTGCTGATCGACGCCGACCCGCTGCAGACCCTCGGCGGGCTGCTCGTCGGCGGGGCGGTGGCGATCGGCCTGATGGCGCGGCGTTCTGGAACGGGGGCTCTGGCCGGGGTGCCCGAACGGATCGCCTGGCGGCACGCGGCGGCGATGGCGCTGAGCGTCGGCGTCGTCGTGTACGTGATGAGCGTGCTTGAGGAGCCCTGGGGCTACGTCATGCCGATGACCCTCACCCTCGTGCTGCGGCCGTTCGTCGGAGAGACCCTCCCGATGGCGCGCTACCGGGTCCTCGGCACCCTGCTCGGCGCCGTGCTCGCCGCCGCCCTGGTCGCCACGCTGCCGCTGCAGTTCCAGATCGTGGTCCAGGTGTGCCTGCTGTTCCTCCTGCTGGCCTACTCGACCCTGGGCCGCTACGCCCTGTACGTCGTGTTCGTCACCCCGTTCGTGATCTTCCTCGGCGGACGGGCCACCGCCTACACCGCCGAGGTCGGACTGCAGCGCGTGCTAGCCACCCTCGCCGGCGCCGTCCTGGCCGGCCTTATCGCCCTCTGGCTGGCCCGCGCGGATCGGGCCGACACCCCCGCCGCCCCTGCGCTGGGGGCCACCACCTCATGAGGAGTTCACGATGACCGGAGCAGAGCGCCAGCGGGTCGATTCGTTCGGCCATCCCGAGGACGGCCTGTTCGACTCGACCCCGTGGTACCAGTGGGGGCCGTACCTGTCGGAGCGGGCGTGGGGCACGGTGCGGGAGGACTACAGCCCGGATGGGTCGGCGTGGGACTACTTCCCGCATGACCATGCCCGCTCGCGTGCCTACCGGTGGGGTGAGGACGGGATGGCCGGGGTCAGCGACGTGGGCCAGGACCTGTGCATGGCGCTGGCGCTGTGGAACGGTCGGGACCCGATCCTCAAGGAGCGGATGTTCGGCCTGACCGGCCCGCAGGGCAACCACGGCGAGGACGTCAAGGAGTACTGGTGGTATCTCGACGCGCTGCCCAGCCATGCCTGGCTTCGGTGGCGCTACCACTACCCGCAGGCGGAGTTCCCGTATGCCGACCTGGTGGCCGAGAACGGCCGGCGCGGCCACCACGACCCGGAGTTCGAGCTGCTCGACACCGGTGTGTTCGACGACGACCGGTACTGGGTCGTGGAGGTGGTGCACGCAAAGGCCGACGCGCACGACCTGCTGATGGAGGTCCGGGTCACCAACGCGGGGCCGGACGAGGCCACGGTGCACGTGCTGCCGCACCTGTGGTTCCGCAACACGTGGTCCTGGGATGCGGGCGCGACGCGTCCGGTGCTGCGGGCCACGGACCCCGACCGGGTGGCCGTCACGGGGCACCCGCGGCTCGGCGAGCTGTCGTGGGAGGCCGACATCGCGCCGGATGGTTCGGCGCCCGACCTGCTGTTCTGCGACAACGACACGAACGTGGCGCGGCTCTACGGGTCGCCCGACTCGCCGGCGTACCCGAAGGACGGGATCAACGACCACGTCGTCGCCGGTGCCGCGTCGGTCAACCCGGAGCGGACCGGGACCAGGGCGGCGGCGTGGTACCGGCTCACGGTCGCCCCGGGTGCCACCCAGGTGGTGCGGGTTCGGCTGCGTCCCCCGTCGGCGGCGGCGGCGTTCGGGCCGGAGTTCGACGCCGTGCTGACGGCTCGCGAGGCAGAGGCCGACGAGTTCTACGGCGAGGTGATCCCCGCTGCGGCCAGCGACGACGAGCGGCTCGTGGCCCGGCAGGCGTTCGCCGGGATGATCTGGGGCAAGCAGTTCTACTGCTACGACGTGGCGCGCTGGCTGGACGGCGACCCGACCCAGCCGGCGCCGCCGGCGCAGCGCCGAGGTGGCCGCAACGCCGGGTGGAGGCACATGGACGCCCAGGACATCCTGTCGATGCCCGATCCGTGGGAGTACCCGTGGTTCGCGGCCTGGGACCTGGCCTTCCACACCATCGCACTGGCCCATGTGGACCCGGCATTCGCCAAGTACCAACTGCTGGCGATGGGACGGGAGTGGTTCCAGCACCCGAACGGGGCGATCCCGGCCTACGAGTGGGCCTTCGGCGACGTCAACCCGCCGGTTCAGGCATGGGCCGCGCTGCACGTCTGGGACATCGACGGACGGCGGGACCACGCCTTCCTGGCCCGGCTGCTGCCCAAGCTGCTGGTCAACTTCACGTGGTGGGTCAACCGGATCGACCCCGAGGGCGACCACGTGTTCTCCGGCGGCTTCCTGGGGCTGGACAACATCAGCGCCGTGGACCGCTCGCACCTGCCCGAGGGCGGGGCTCTGGAGCAGGCCGACGGGACAAACTGGATGGCGTTCTACTCGCTGACCCTGCTGCAGATGGCCAAGATCCTGGCCCTGCGCGACGAGACGTGGACCGACATCCAGGTCAAGTTCCTCGAGCACTTCATGCTGATCATCGACGCCATGCGCTCGCAGGGCCTGTGGGACGACGAGGACGGCTTCTTCTACGACGTGCTTCACACCCGGGAGGGGGGTAGGACGCCGGTGAAGGTCCGGTCCATGGTCGGCGTGCTTCCCCTGATGACCACCATCGTGCTGGGACCGGAGTCGCTCGGGCCGAGCGGCACGCTGCACAAGAGGTTCGCGGCCTACCGCGAGCGCTTCGACCCCGCAGCTCTGGCGCAGGGCCGAGGTCGGCTGGTCACCGGTGAGGACCGCGACGTGCTGGTCCTGGG
>JBAVLA010000287.1:0-4596 GCA_049688595.1 Candidatus Nanopelagicales bacterium
GCTCAGGGGACTCCTGCGGGTCTTGATCGGGCCGGGCTGCCTTCGTGGCCACGGCCTCCATAACCGCGACACTGCCGGCTGAGCCGGGGGCCGAGTGAACGAGAAACGTCGCGGCTGGGTTGCGGCCGAGTTCCGCGCGGACGACGGGCTGCGAGTGGTTGGCGAGGGCCGCGGCCAGTTCGGCGGGCAGGTCGAGCCGGCCTGCGAGGGCCTGAACGACGAGGGGGTCATCGTCGCTCGCCAGCCGGTCGAGGGTGATCCGATCCGTGCGGGGATGTCCGGCGACTCCGGCACGGACCCAGGCCAGGCGACAGTCCGCCAGCGCGGCCAGCTGCTCAGCCGTCAGATCGGCTTCAACCACGATGTCGGAGTCGTCCCCCCACGTGGACAGCTCTGCCGTTGCGGCGGCGCGGACGTCGGCAGTTGGGTCGGCGGCCAGGGCGAGGACGACCGCCGCCGGGGGTGGGTCCCACTGGCCGACTGCTGCGAGGGCAGCCTCCAGGTCGCTCACGGGCCCGCCATCCTGGGCCTCGTCGTCGCCGGGTTGGGGGTCGAGGAGCTCGGCCGGCAGCGGGATCGTCGTCCCGTCAGGGTGCACTGCCATCGCCCACGAACCGGTCGGGGTGTCCGCGTGCAGCCATACGGCCCCACCGACCCTCTCGGCGAGGTCCAGCGCGAGGTTGACCAGTTCGGCGTAGGCGTTTTCGGGCTCGTCGTGGTCGGCAACCAAGCCGCCCGGATGCTCGGGCAGTCCGGTCACCGAGAGCTGCCCGGCGTGGTCGATCCGGGCCCGCAGTCGCGGTGGGCAATGGCTGCTCAACACTGGATCACCCCCGGGAGGTGGGTCGAAGGGTGAACAGTAAGCGGCGCAATTCGGAAACGCCAGACCCTATGTGGACAACGAGGGCTCATCGGACCCCTCCGGCAGCTGCACGGGCACGCTGGTAGGCCCCCAGCGACGCAACCAGGCCGTGGGTCGAGGCTCCCAAGTCGCGTTGCGGAAGGCGGGGCGCGGTGGCGCACCGGTCTGGCGTGCAGCCCGCGAACGGCCCCTCCCGATTCAGCAGCCAGGGGGCGTGGTGGTCGAAGACCACACGCGCCCACTCGTCGCGTGCCCGGTAGTCCGCAGGCTCGGTGTGGGAAGCCTCCCAGGTGTGCCAGAGCAGTCGCAGCCGCGCGACGGCCTCGAAGTGCTCCTCCCAGTGGGAGCACCAGCGGACCTGGTGGCGGGCAGCCAGGCGGGCGAAGACGTCGTCAACCCAGGCATCCAGTTCCGTGTACTGGTAGCCGCTCGCGGCGGGCATCGAGGGTTCGCCGGGCTGTCCGACCGCGGCGACGACGGCAAGCGTTTCGAGGCGGACCTGGAGGTTGGCAACGTCGTGCTCGAGGGTGTCCAGCCGGGTTGCCAGGTCGACCCCGCATTCCGCAGTGATCCGCAGAGCATCGACTTGTGCGGCCAAGTCGGCTACGGCCGCCACGTCGCGGTCGGCGGCACTCATGAGCGGGCCTGTTCGGCGATCCGGGCTGTGAGGGCCGCGGCCTCCTGGGTGACGGCCGCGGCGTCCGGGCCGGTGTAGAACGGGTCGAGGCGCAGCAGCACCGGGCGGCTGCCAGTCGCCATCAGAAGGGCCGTGCCCTTCGGGATGGCGCGGACTTGCGCCGCGGTCAGCACGGGTCGACTGGTGAGGCTCGTCGAACGTGAGCCGCCGCGGCCACTCGTGATCGAGACGGTTGCCACGTCCTGCTCGCCGATCAACTTGCTGATCTGCGAGGCCACGGCCTCCGAGTCGATGCCGGCTCCGACCAGCTTGATCGTGGCGGCGGCCCATAAGGCTTCCATCCCGCCGCGGCCCCACACAGCCTCTCCCTGGGCCATCGACTGCAGGATCGTGCAGGCCATGATTCCGCGGCTGCCGTAGTGGCTGTACAGCTTCGGCAGGTCCCTGATCGGGGCGACGGACGCCGCCTCGTCGAGCACGACCACGAGCGGCGGGTCCAGCCGCCCGCCGCGGGCCTCCGCTGTCTGCTCGCCGGCTCGCAGGACCCGGTCGGTCAGCGCGGCGACCAGCGGCGCTGCAGACCCCCCGGAGTCCTTGCTCAGCAGGTACAGGGTGCTGCGGACGGTGACGAACTGGGCCGGGTCAAGCCTCGGCAGCCGGCTGGGCGTGACCCAGTCGGTGATCTGCGGGTTGCGTAGGCAGCGGGCGCCGGAGCGGGCCGTGAAGTACACGCTGGCCCTCGTCTCGGGCGCGCAGGCCATGAGCCCGCGCAGGGACGAGGCCAACACGTCGAACCCAGCGTCATCCAGAATCCCCGCGGGGGCCGGGTCGTGCTCGTTGGCCAGCCACTTGTAGACCTGCCGCACGTCGGCGCCGCAGTTGGTGGCGGCCAGAAACAGGGCCGACAGCAGCTCCGTGGCGCTCATCGGCCAGATCGCGTCGCGGCCCTCCGAGTCGGCCACCGTTGAGATGAAGTGCCCAGCCAGCCGCTCGGCCTCCTCAACGGTGGTCACCCCGGCCAGCGGGTTCCACCACCACGTGCGCGGCGTGCGGGCGACGCTCTGCGGGTCGAAGACCCACGGCGCCACCCCAGTTCGCTCCTGGCGGAGGCGAGCCGTGTAGAGGAGGTCGAGCTTGTTGCTGGTGGCGACCACCGCGCCGGGCGCGGACAGGATCGCGGGGATGGCCACGCTCGTGGTCTTGCCCGACCGCGGAGCCATCAGCGCGAGCATCACGTCCTCCCACCCGGCGTACACGGTCGGCCCTGCTCCCCGCCCGGTGTCGACCCGGCCCAGCGCGACACCGGCGTCGGTGGGCGGGATCTGGTTCGTGCGGATGGCGGACAGCGACTCGGTCCTCAGCCGGGACGCGGCCTGGCGCTGCGCGGGCAGTTGCAGGGAGGCGACGTGCTCGGGTACTCCGAGGGCGCGGTAGAAGGAGTCCGACCGCGGCCCCCGCGTCATCAGATGTACCGCCATGACCCCGGATGGCACCAGCACCACCAACAGCAAGAACGCGGCGCCCATCTGGACCGTGCCGGGTGCCACAGCCGGGTCCCAAGCCCACTCGCCCCGCCCGGTTGCTGCTGCCAGCAGGGCCGGGGACCAAGCGGCCTGGGGCCATCTCCCGGTGGTCAGGAGGGAGGCGATCCCACCGGCGACCCACACGGCTGTAGTCGCCAGCACGATCGTCACAGCCGAGGCGACGATCAACCAGGGGGCAACCGCGTCGTGAGCGGCCACTCGCGACGGACGCAACGGGCGCGCAGTCGACGTCGGGGCACTCACGAGACTGCCCACCGCTGGTTGGTGTCGTGGATGTTGGCCGCACGCTCGACAGCCGTGACCCGCAGTTGGAAGGGCACTCCAGGCCGCCCGCCGACCTTCAGCAGGAAGTGGCCGACGCCAGGCGGGTCAGACCGTGAGGTCAGGCTGGGCGGGCTGGACCACGAGGTGACGAGGCGGCCCTCGGCCCGCGTCAAGCCGGCGACCCGGGCCACGCCGGCCAACTCCGAATCGGGCAGCCCGCCGAGGAACAGCATGCCGGCGCGCTCGACGAAACCAGTGGCCTTGGCCCGTCAGCCGGTTCCGGCAGCGCGTCGAGATCCTTCAGGCTGTGCGTGATCATGACCTGTCCCACGCCGTGAGCCCGGTTCAGCCGGGTCAGCGCGTCCACCCGGTCCACCAGTCCGGGGCTGCTGCGAAGGGCCCGCCACAGCTCGTCGAGGATCAGCAGGAAACGCCTCTGTGGGGCGAGGCCGGCGTCCGTGAGCGCGTTGGCGCTCTCGACGGCACCGAACCCGTCAGCCCAGACGGCTAGCAGAACCGCGGCCTGCGCGTCTGTGTCGGACGGGACCGCCGACACGTCGACGGCCAGTGCCGGTGAGTCCAGGTCCAGGTCGGTGGTGGTCGGCCCGCCCAGCATCGCCCCGATCGGGGACTCCACCAGGTGCCGCACGCTGTGCAGCAGGTCGAGTTGGGTGCTGCGGAACGTCCGTTGACTGGTTGCCAGCGTCTTTGCCAGCATCGCCTCGGTCGGGTTCATCAGGATCGCGACGAGGTCCGACAGGTCGGGCGGAGCCCCGCTGGCGTGCCGGTCGGCCAACTCGAGCAGGCCGACGGCAAGCGCGGTCCGCTCGACCTCTCGGAGCGGCGTCGACCTGGTCAGGGCCAGCAAGGCGAGCACCATGGTCAGCCTGCGGTGGTGTGCGTCGCGCCGCAGCACACCCAGCGGTCGGCCAGGGCCGGAGCCCGCCGATCGCCGCCGTGGACCCGCGCCAAACCGGGGGAACCTCCGCGAACGGCACGTAGCCGCCACCCGCTGCGGGCCAACCCCGCAGGCCAGGTCGGAGCAGCGGGGGTGGCCGCATCGCAAGGTCCGCGCTTCGCTCGGTCACAGGGTGTCCCGCACGGCATCGGGGATCCGGCTCGCGTCGGTCGGCTGGACGCCGACGCCGAGCGCGGCGGTGAACGCCGCGGCTTGGGTGCCGAAGCAGCACCGCAGCTGCAGCCGGGATCGCGCCGCCAACTGCTCCACGATCGCGCGGGCCTCTGGCAAGTCCGCCACGGTCGGCACGGTGGCGGTCGCAAGCAACGAC
>JBAVLA010000288.1:0-4413 GCA_049688595.1 Candidatus Nanopelagicales bacterium
CTCGATGCCCTGCTCCTCCTGGATGCGCCACCAGTCGTTCTTGATGGTGTTCAGGCTCTTGGTCAGCCCGATCTTCTTGCCCTTGAGCTCCTCCATCCGGTACAGGTCGTCGCGGGCTCGCACCATCAGGCAGCCACCCTCACGTGGGGCGTGCGTGGCACCAAGAAGCCGAGTCCTGCGGATGTCGGCGTTGACGTGGATCGGCGGGAACAGGCCACCGAAGCGGATCAGGTTGTCCATGTTGTGGATGTAGTGCGGGTACCAGTCGTTCTCCCGCCGGGAGCGCAGGAAGGCGTACTTGACGCCGAGCTTCTTGAACTCCTCACGGGTCCAGCCCAGCTCCTGGTCGACGTTGCTCGCCGACACCAAGGGGCAGTTGGTGTAGTAGACCTCGCTCCAATCCAGGGCGACGGTGCTGCCCTTGGTGGGCATGTCAGTCATAGCGGTTCCCTTCTGTCGTCCCGAACCACCCACGTGGATCTCGGGTGCACACCATCCGGTCGATTGCTCTCCGATTGGCGTCCGTGCTCCCAGCATCCACTCGGGACGACCGCGCCCACCTCACCCGCAGCGGGTAGTTCCCCGCCCTGTCGGCGCGGCCGGGGTCTGGACACCACCGGTCAGGCGCCGCTGATCCGGTGCCCGGTCCGGGTGCCTGCCCCGACCAGGAACAGTCCGCGGATGCCGGTCTTGGTAGCAGGCCGTTGCGCGTGGCTTGGTCGAACAGTCAGCGCGATGCCCCCAGCCGCGCCCTATCGGGCGAGGTCTCGGCGGCGGAACCCGGCGAAGCCGGCGGTGAGGAACGCCAGGGTGAACAGGGTGATCCAGGCCAGGCCGGTGTAGTCGGGGTCGGGGGTGCTGGTGTTGGGGATGTGCCAGTACGGGCTGATGGCCAGGACCCAGTCGTCCAGGCCGAAGGTGGGGCCGAGCAGGGTCAGGCCGAAGGAGGCCAGGACGCCGATCCAGGCGGCGAGGCTGACGATGGGGCGTGCTCCGACGACGGCCACGGAGATGGCTACGACGGTCCAGACCGCGGGGACGGTGGCCACGGCTTGGCGCAGGGCGTCGGTGAAGCTGATCCCGAGGTTGGCTCCGGAGGCCAGGACCGCCACGATGGTGCCGGCGAGGAGCACGTAGAGGCTGGGTGCGAGCAGGGCCAGGGCCACGTTGCTGGCGTAGTAGCGGGGCCGGGGCACGGCGGTGGCCATGATCGGTTCGACGCGGTCCTCCATCTCCTCAGCGCGGACCTTGAGCATGACCTGCACGCCGGGGATGGCCGCCAGGATCCCGATCAGACTCAGGACGGTGACCAGGAACGCCGAGATCAGGGCCTCGCCGGAGGCCGCGCCGGCGGCCAGGATCTGTTGCACGGCGCTGTCGGAGCTCAGGATGTCCTTGACCGAGGTGGTGAAGTAGCCGAACACGACGCCGAGGGCGGCGAAGGCGATCGTCCAGGTGATCAGCGGGCCTCGGTTCAGGCGCACGGCCAGCCGACCGGTGCCCCGCACGGCGCCCCGATCCGGTCCCGGGCGGGCCGGGATCGCGCCCTGGCCGAAGTCGCGGCGGGCCTGCAACGCGAACGCAACTCCTATCAGGGCGATGCTCAGGGTGACGGCCAGCAGCAGCGGCCACCAGTGGTTCCCGCTGGCGGGTCGGGTCTCGGTCATCCACCCGAGCGGGTTGATCCACACCGTCCAGGCCGGGGCGTCGATCGAGTAGGCGAACCCGCGGAGCAGGAACAACATGGCCAGGGTGCCCACGGCCAGGGAGTTGGCGGTGCGCGCGTCGGATCCCAGCTGGGCGGTGACCGCGGCGACGGCGGCGAACATCCACCCGGTCGCGGTGAACGTCGCCGCGAGCAGGGTTGAGGCGGTTGGGTCCCCGCCGCACAGGATCGTCACGACACCTGCCACGACGCCGAGGATCAGCATCCCCAGGAACGCCATAGCGGTGGCGGTGACCAGGCGGGTCTCCCGGCCCATCACGCCGGAGGCCAGCAGCTCAGCCTGACCGGAGTCCTCCTGCCCGCGGCTGGCCCGGGTGACAGTGAAGATCGCCCCGAGCGCGGCCAGGAACCCCCCGAGGGCCAGGCTGCGCCAGGCGTTGAACCCATCGACGCTGGTCAGGTCGAACGCCGGGCCGAAGATCAACCCCAGGGCCGGGTTGGCCCCGATCGCCCCCGCTAACGCGGCCCGCTCGGCGACGGTGGGGAACACCCACGGATACACCAGCACCGACGACGCGGACAGGGCGGTCGGCAGCACGATCCACGGCGCCAGCCGGCGGCCGTCCTGACGCAGGCTCGCCCGCAACAGCGGGGCAGTACCCGTCAGGGCAGTGCCCCTCGGCGCCGTGCCCTTCGGCGCGGTGCTCATCCTCGCGGCGCTCATCGGGGCGTCTCGGTGTCCGTGTCGGACCCGTACATGCCCAGGAACAGGCTCTCCAGCGACGGCGGGGCGACCGTCAGCGCGCGGATCCCGAACGCCGTCAACGTGGTCATCGCTTCCCCGACCCGGTGCGATTCTGTCGTGGCCGACAGCCGGTCGCCGTCCAGGTGCACGTCGTGCAGCAACGCCAGAGCCTCCGGGCCCGGGACCTGGTCGAGCACCGCGTGGATGGTCGTCCGGGTCTGGCCCTGCAACTCGGTCAATGTCCCGGTCTGCACGACCACCCCGTCGCGGATGATGCTCAGCCGGTCAGCCAGGGACTCCGCCTCGGACAGGATGTGGCTGCTGAGCAGCACACTGGTGCCGCGAGCCTTGGCCTCGCCGATCACCTCCTGGAACACGTTCTCCATCAACGGATCCAAGCCACTGGTCGGCTCGTCGAGGATCAACAGCTCCACATCCGAGGCAAGCGCGGCCACGATCGCCACCTTCTGCCGGTTGCCCTTCGAGTACTGTCGGCCGCGCTTGGTCGGGTCCAGCTCGAACCGCTCGATCAGCTCAGCGCGCCGCCCCTCGTCCACACCGCCGCGCAGCGTGCCCAGCAGGTCGATCGCCTCCCCACCGGTCATCCCCGGCCACAGCGACACATCCCCGGGCACGTAGGCCAGACGCCGGTGCAGGCCCACCACGTCATGCCAGGGATCCCCACCCAACAAGCGCACCGACCCCCTGTCGGCACGGAGCAGGCCCAGCAGAACCCGGATCGTGGTCGACTTCCCCGCCCCGTTCGGGCCGAGGAACCCATGCACCTGCCCCCGCTGCACCTGTAGATCCAGACCCCGCAACGCCTGGAACCGGCCATAGGACTTCCACAGCCCCTCGACCTCGATCACCACATCCGCAGCACCCACCGGACAGCCCTTCCCGCACAAGGGCCACCTGAAGACCCCCAACGAGAGGAACTCTACACTCGTAGAAATCCTAAGCCGTCATTGTCACCACGGGGCGGCACGTCGCCCTGCGTCACCTCAGCGCCCCGGGGCACCAGTGCGCGCGTCAGTTCACGGCCGGCATCGGGCCGGTGAGGTAGCCCTGGATGGCTGGTGCGACCCAGTCGACCAAGGCGTCCAGCGCGACGTCGGCCAGCGCGGGGGCGTGCACCACGTGCCGTGCGACTGCCAGGCCCAGCAGGTGGCTAGCTGCCAGCGTCAGCCGGCGCGCGGCCTCGTCGGGCGGTGTGTCGGGAAGCAGGCCGGGCAGCTCGCTGCCCGCGAACAGGTCCCGCAGCCGCTGTTTGGCCCGAACACTGGACACCACCGAGGCCAACGTGGCAGCCATGACCGGACCGGTCACTGGGTCCTCCCACAGCCCCAGGTAGGCGTTGGCCAACCGCCTCCCCATGCCCTCCGGGGGCCCTGCCAGCGCGGCACGGGCCGCAGTCAGCACCCCAGCGGGGAACTCCAGGGACTCGGCGAACAGCGCATCCTTGTCGCCGAAGTAGTGCCGCAGGAGCGCCGGATCCACGCCCGCCTCGGCGGCGATCCCCCGGATCGTCGCCCCCTGGTAGCCGTGGGCCGCGAACTGCCGACGAGCCGCATCGAGGATCGCCGGCCGAGCACCACTGTCCCCCGGACGGCGCCCCGTCCTGCCCGACCGACCGCTCTGCACGCCGGCAGCCTACCGCCTTCCACAACGTTGACATCCACATGTGTGGACTTCTACAGTGAGGTGTTCTACAAGCGTGGAGTTCGCCGGGCGACTGCGCCGTGCCGCCGCCCGGCGGTCCAGGAAGAGGTCCCGTGTCCGACACCACCAACACCGCCCCTGCCCGCCACCGGGCCCGCACGCTTCTCGGGTTCAGCATCGGAGCGACGCTGATGGTGCTGGTCGTCCTCAGCGCCTTCGTCCTGCCCCTGATCCACAGCGGACCCCACCAGGTACCCCTGGGTGTCGTGGCACCCGAGCCGGCCATCACCGCCGTCGATACCACCCTGGACGACCAGCAGTGGCAGATCCAGCCCTACGC
>JBAVLA010000289.1:0-19836 GCA_049688595.1 Candidatus Nanopelagicales bacterium
CGGCGATCACGGTGTCGATGCCGAGCTGGTCGGCGATCCGCCGCGCGGTGGCCCGGTTGTCCCCGGTGAGCATGACGACCTGCACCGCGGCGGCGTGCAGCGCGGCGACGGCAGCAGCCGCGGTGTCGCGGGGGGCGTCGGCCATCGCGATCACCCCGACCGCGCGGCCGTCGACGGCGACCAGCACCGCAGTGTGACCCGCCTCGGCCAGCCGGCGGCGCTGGGCCTCCAGGTGCGCGACGTCGATGCCCTCGTCGGCCATCAGCCGGGGGCTGCCGACCAAGATCCGCCGGCCTCCTATGACGGCCAGGGCACCCGCGCCGGTCACGGTGCGGAACCCTGTGGCGTGGCGGACCGCGACACCCTGCCGCTGGGCGTGGCGGACGACTGCCCTGGCCAGGGGGTGCTCGGACTCGCGCTCCAAGGCAGCCGCGAACGCCAGCAACTCGGCTTCGTCGATCCCGTCAGCGACGACGTCGGTGACCTCGGGCTCACCCCTGGTCAGGGTGCCGGTCTTGTCCATGACGACGGTGTCGATCCGGGCGGACGTCTCCAGGGCGGTGGCGTTCTTGAACAGCACGCCCCGCTTGGCGCCAAGCCCGGTGCCGACCATGACCGCGGTCGGGGTCGCCAGCCCGAGGGCGTCCGGGCAGGTGACCACCACGACCGTGATCGCGAACAGCAGCGCGACCTCGAAGCTCTCCCCCGCGGCCAGCCACGCGGCCAACGTCGCTGCCCCGCCGATCAGGGCCACGAGCACCAGCCAGAACGCGGCCCGGTCAGCCAGCCGCTGCCCGGGGGCCTTGGAGTTCTGCGCGGCCTGGACCAGGGCGACGATCTGCGCCAGCGCGCTGTCCGCGCCGACCCGGGTGGCCCGCACCCGCAGCGTGCCGGTTGTGTTCACCGACGCTCCGACCACCGGGTCGCCAGGCGCCTTGGCCACGGGCAGGCTCTCCCCGGTGACCATCGACTCGTCGACCTCGGACTCTCCCGACTCCACCGCCCCGTCCACGGGCACCCTGGCCCCGGGCCGGACCAGCACAACGTCCCCCACGACCACGTCGGCGGTCCGGACCTCGACCTCGGTCCCGTCGCGCAGCACCACTGCCCTCGGGGG
Organism: Candidatus Nanopelagicales bacterium; assembly: GCA_049688595.1. GTDB lineage: Bacteria > Actinomycetota > Actinomycetes > S36-B12 > CAIYMF01 > Prado023. The sequence goes on from JBAVLA010000289.1 coordinate 1,118, forward strand.
AGCCAGCTCCAGCAGCGAGCGGACCGCATCGTTGGCGCCACCGCGCGCCCGCATCTCGAACCAGTGCCCCAACAGGACGAAGGACGCGAGCACGGTGGCCGCCTCGTAGAACACCTCCCCGCCGCCGGTCAGCGTCACACCGAGGGAGTACAGCCAGCCGGCACCCACTCCGACGGCGACCAGGACCATCATGTCCAGGGTCCGAGCCCGCAGCGCCCGGTAGGCCCCGTCGAAGAAGATCCGCGCCGAGTAGGCCATCACGGGCAGGCTCAGCAGCAGCGCGAACACATCGTCGCGCAGCCCGAACGGCGCCGGTGTTGTGAACCCGAGCACCTCGCGCCCGATCGGTGAGTACAGCGTGATCGGGACCGACAGCAGCGCCGCGACCAGGAACCGGCTGCGCATGTCGGCGACCATGTCGTCCATCGACATCCCCGCATGGTGACCGCCGTGCCCCATCGCATCCTGGGCAGTGAGCGGGCCGGGCGCCGGGACATGCCCCGCATGCCCGCTCGCCTCGTGCCCGGCGTGGCCCTCGGCCGATCGACCCTGTGGCGCAGGTTCGGCCATCGGGTCACAGACGTGGTCGGGCACGCTGATCCCCTCGCAGTGGAATCCGCAGTCACGTACCCATCCAGCCAGTTGCCCAAGCGTCGTGAGCGAGGGGTCGAACGTCACCGTCGCCGTCCCGGAGTGCGCGTTGGCGTGCACCTCCAGCACCCCGGGGCGTCGGCTCAGGACCGAGTCGATCACCGAGTCCGACGACGCCCACAGCAGGCCGGCCACCTGAAGCGTCACGGTGGCGGCGGAGCCGGTCCCTTCCATCAGGATGTCCCCTCCATCAGGCGAGCCTTGCCATATCACCAGTGGACCGCCGTCCACGCGCTGGGTCAAGGGAGCGCGGCCGGGACCCTGATCGTGAACGCGGCTCCCCTGCCGGGACCCGCGCTGGCCGCGGTGAGCGTGCCTCCGTGGCCGGTGATGATCGCCCGCGCTATGGTCAGGCCCAGCCCGGCGCCGCTGCCGTCCTGGCTGGAGCGGGCTGGATCGACCCGGTGGAACCTGGTGAACACAGTCTCCAGCTGGTCGGGCGGGATGCCCTCGCCGTCGTCCGCGATCCGGATCTGCGCCGTCTTGCCGGAGCCTGCCACGTCCACTCGGACATGTCCCCCCGGTGGGGTGTGGCGCAGCGCGTTGGCCAGCAGGTTCCCCATCACCTGCTGGAGCCGGGCTCGGTCTGCGTGGATCCGCGGCACGTCCGGGCCGAGCGCGAGGGAGATCTGGACGTCCTTGGCCTGGTAGCTCGGCTGCGCGAACTGAACGGCCGTGCGGACCAGCTCGGCCGGATCGACGGGTTCCGGGTTCAGGGCGAGGGCGCGCTCCTCGGCCGCGCTGGCCTCGCGCACGTCGATGGCCAGCCGGCGCAGGCGTGCCACCTGGTCGCGCATCACGGCGTACGAGGCCGCATCGGTCGGGACGACCCGGTCCTCCATCCCGTCGATGTAGGCCTCCAGCGTGGCCAGCGGCGTGCGGAGCTCGTGGGACAGGTCGGCCAGCATCCCAGTGCGGACGGCCTCGGTCGCGGCAAGCCGCTCTGCCATGCGGGCGAAGGCCGACGACAGGCGGGCCATCTCGGTGCCGAACCCGCCGCTCGGGACTGCCAAGCCGTAGTCACCCGCGGCGATCGCATCCGCGGCTTCGGCGACCTCAGTGACGCTGGCCGCGACTCGTCTGACGAGCAGGAGCGACACCAGGCCCGCGGTGAGCAGCGCCATCAGCACCGACACCCCGATCGCGATCGCAAACGAGGACACGAACGCCTCCGTGGCGTGCTCGGCGACCGTCTGGGAGTCCTCCCCGGTCCGCTGCAGATGCTCGGTGAACAGCCGAGGACCCACCAGCGCGGCCGTGGCCACGAGCGCCACAGCGCCGACCCCGATGACCGCGACCTGGGCAGTCAGCAGACGCGCCACCAGGCCCTGCGGGGGGCGCATCAGCCCAGCACCATCCCGTATCCCACGCCCCGCACGGTTCGCACGTACTTGGGGTTGGCAGCGTTGTCGCCGAGCTTGCGGCGCAGGTGCCCGACGTGCACGTCGACGATCTGGTCGTCGCCGTACCAGTCCGAGCCCCACACCTCGTCGGTGAGCTGCCGACGGCTGAGCACCGCGCGCGGGGCGCACATCAAGGCAGCCAACAGGTCGAACTCGGTCCGGGTCAGCTCGACCGGCGACCCGGCCTGCGTGACCAGGCGCGCCCGGCGGTCCACCGCCAGGTCCGCGAAGGCCATGATCGACGGTGACTCCTGCGCCGCGCCCGAGTCAGCGGCGGCCGCCGAGACGCGGGGCCGGCGCAGCATGGCCTTCACCCGCGCGATGAGCTCCCGCGGGGAGAACGGCTTGACCAGGTAGTCGTCCGCCCCAGTGGACAGGGCCACGACCTTGTCGATCTCCTCGTCCCGGGCGGTGAGCATGACGATGTAGGCGTCGGTGAAGGTGCGCACCTGTCGGCACACCTCGATCCCGTCGAACCCGGGCAGCATCACGTCCAGGACCACCAGGTCCGGGCGCTGGTCGCGGGCAGCCGCCACGGCCGAGGGGCCGTCGTGGGCCTGCTCCACCAGGTACCCCTCACGCACCAGGTACGAGGCCACCACCCCCGCAAGCGCCACCTCGTCGTCGACCACCAGCACCCGGACCGGCGGCGTCGAGAGAGCGCTGGTCATGGGACGCGACGCTACCGGAACGATCTACCAGCGTCGCCGGCATGATGTCGACCGAGGACACGGCGAAGCTGGACGCCGCGACAGGCGCCGACTTCGACCAGATGTGGCTGCAGATGATGGCCGCCCACCACCGGGGCGCGATCACCGTGGCCCAACAGATCGCCGCCACCACCACCGGCCCCGACGCTTTCAGGGCTCGGGTTCGGCCTCGGAGACGAAGGCCCCATGCCACCTGTGAGGCCAGATGCTCGCGTCGGTGGCGCGCACGCTGAGCATGCCGGCCACGCGTCCGTCCACGTCGTAGTCGAGGGTGTAGTACCCGGGCAAGGTGTCGGGCTGGTGCGGTGTCGCCCCTGGGATGTTGGTGTCCAGCCACGCCCGGGCCGCGGCCCGCGCCTGCTTCGGAGTGACCGTGGCCCTGCCGGCCTCCACACTTGTTGGGTGGACCCCCCATGAGGTGTTCCACATCGTCGCCGGGCCCGGCTCCAGACACACCGCCCCGCTCGTCGGGTCCACCAAGACCTCCGTGGCCGGGTCCCCCTGGGCGTTGGTGAGGATCACGTAGTAGTGGTTCGAGAACGCCATCACTTCCCCGCCAGCCAGTCCGCGGGCCCGTCCCGCGATGTCGGCACGCCGCCGGGCGGCGTCGATCGAAGCCACGGCTGCGCCGTCGCCGGCCAGCCACAGCCCCATCGGCATGCACGACCCGGTCGCATGCATCATCCCCGGGCCATACCCGCCGCCCATCGGGCCGCCGCCGTACGCCGGGCCACTCGGGCTGGGGCCGTTCCCCCACCAGCCGGGTCCGCCCCACGCCCACGGCCGGGTCAGCGACAGGGTCAGGACGACCGAGCTGACCAGCACCGTCACCGCCACGACCAGGGCGGCCGCGAGCCCGCGGCGGGACCCGGTCACTTCTGTTCCCGGTGCGCAGCCAACAGCGCGTCCCGGATCTCGGAGTACGTCTGCACGTCGATCTCACCGGCCGCCAACCGGTGATCAAGGACCTCCAGCGCCGAACCCCCACCCGGGCGAGGGGCGCCGGAGGACCCGAGGTTCCCGCTGGGCAGAAGCTTGACAACCAGCCACACGATCAGCCCGATCAGCAGCAGCCAGAACAGGCCCATGAACACCCACATCCACGGGACCACCCCCCAGCCGTACCCGCCCATCATCGCCGGTCACCTCCCTGCTCCACACCGGATGCACCGCACCCTCCACCTCAGCATGGCCTGCCAGGCTGTCGGTGCGACGAAGCTTCCATCAAGTTCCGACGAAGCTCCACAAGTCCCGGACGTTCCCCGCGCGGCTTCACCCGACAGGGCTCACGCCTCCTGCGAGGGACCACCACGCGGCCGGCGCGTCCGCTTGGCTCCGGGGAAGTCCGGGCCTGGGCCGTACGTGACCCCCGGCCCCCGCTGCGCCGTGCTCGTCTTGACCAGGAGCCCCCGCTCGACCAGGTCCGCGAGCACCCTCGAGGCAGCCTGGACGTCGAGGTCCAGCAGGAGTCGGACCATGCGGGAGTTGACGTGCCCCGACTCCCGGACGAGCCCCACGATCTTCCGGTCGTACTCGTCGGGTCCCCGCCGGTTGTACGCGACAGCCGGCCCGAGCGCGGCGATCACCTCACCGCGCAACCGGTACTGGGGGCGAGCGTGCTCAGCGGTGTGACGGGTCGGCTCGAGCAGCGCGGCCGAGGGCGTGCACAACCGCTCGAGGATGGCCTGCGACTCCCCCTCCGAACGCTGCAGGAGGGGGGCCATGACCGCAGCGCCCACCGTCCGCCTACCGAGGAGGGTCAGCAGGACCAGCATCGTGTCGGCGTCCTCGGCCTCCTCCCGGGGCAGGGAAGCGGTGTACCGGGTCAGGTACGTGTTCGGCGCGCCGCCGAGCAGCGTCACGCGCACCCGACTCGCGTCGGCCTCGAAGACCGGCGGCTGGTGACCCAGCCTCGTCATCTCGGCGTACATGCGGTCCACCCCCGTGCCAGCCGTCTCGGCCAGGCCCAGGGCTCGGACCGCCGTAGCAAGCCGGGGGTTCCTCGTCACCGACGACGTCGTCAGGACGTTCGCCGGGGTGACGCCCGACACGAACGACCCGGGCGACGTGACCGAGAACCGCGTCGGAGCGTGCTCCACGACGACCGGCCCGGGGATCCGGTGGTCCCGGTGCATGACGGCGTTGACGATCGCCTCACGAACCGCCGCCTCGGGAAGATCGGCGAACAGGAACTGCAGTCCCCCACCCAGCGACACCGGCGTGCGGTCCGCGCGGACGTCGATGAACTCCAGGACTCGATCAAGAGCCACCAGCAACGGCGCCACGAGGTGCTCGTTCGTCACCAGGGCACCGCTCGGCGATCGGCGGAACGCATAGGCGAGCCGCTCCTGATCGCCCAGCTCGGCGAACATCAGGGCCCCGCCGTTGGTCAGCGTCCCCCGATCGGTCACCACGCCGAGCCGCCGGAGGAGGTCCGGACCAGACAGCCGGGCGAAGTCCCGCCGCGCCGGATCGGCCGATCGCTCCATCATCCGGCGGGCCACATCCAGCGAGAGGGGCACGACCGTGTCCAGGCCCAAACCCGAGTCGTTGGCCGACCAGTCGTCCATCCGCCGGTCGCCCAGCACAGACGCGATCCGCTCGGGGGACATCGGCTCGCAGGCCGTCCCCAGCCGTTCCGAGCATCGACCCCCGACGGCATGGACATCCGCACTGGACGGGGTTGCCAGCACCAGCACACGGGATCCTGCGATCGATCGCTCCTCGACGGACACGACCAGGTGCGGGTCGGTCAGGTCGAAGACCCGCCGCTTCACGAGGGCCGGGTCCAACGTGCAGCCGACCAGGGTCGCCGCGCCGGCCACCGAGTCCGCAACACCCACGACGACGACACCGCCGCGCGCGTTGGCCAGGCAGGCGCACGCCTCCGCGAGACCACGCAGATCGTCATCCGGGGATCCGGGGGACTCGGTCGTGAACACGAGCGTCTCCGACTCGAGCGTTAGGGCCGAAGCCCCGGCGACGACCGCCGCAAGAGCGGAGTCAACCTCCAGAGTGCCCACGGTTTCTCCTGAGTTTTGCGCGAGTGCCGGTGCCGACAGCAACGCAAAAAGTAGCAGAAACTCGCGACGCGCCGGGTCCGACCCGCAGTCCGCAGTGCCGCTCCTGGAGCGAACCCAAACCGAGCCCTGCTCAACGAGGCCGGTTGGTCGAGGCACGCACCCGCCGGCGTGCTGGAACCCACCGGGGGCCTGGTGCCGATCTGGGGGATGATGGGCGTCTTGACCGCGCGCTGACAGGAGCAACCTTGGCTCGCCGACTCGTCGCCACCCTGGCCCTCCTCCCGCTCCTGACCCTCGGGGCCTGCTCCAGTGCGGACACCGCGGGAGCCGAGACGATGGCCGCCGACCTAGCGGCCGCGCTGACCGCCCGTGAGCTGGCTGGCCTGTCGGTCGAGGGCGGAGGCCAGGCACAGCTGGACACGGCCCTGGCCGGAGTCGACGGCATCCCCGCGAAGGTGTCCGTGGCCGACGTCGACGTCGACGGCGACACCGCCTCGGCAACCCTCTCCTGGCAGTGGGAGACCCGACCCACCCAGTGGAGCTACACCTCGACAGCATCGCTGCGACGAACCGGCGACCAGTGGGCGGCGCAGTGGGCGCCAGCCCTGGTCGAGCCCTCGCTCGCCGTCGGCGAGTCGCTGGCGGCCACCACGCTGGAGGCACGTCGCGGGGACATCCTCGGCGCCGGGGACTCGGCCCTGGTCACGCAGCGAGCAGTTGTGCGGTTCGGACTGGACAAGGCCGCGGTCCCGGCCGCCCGAGCTGACAGATCAGCGAAAGCGCTGGCCAAGCTGGTGCGCATCGACCCGGACTCGTATGCCGCGCGCGTGGAGAAGGCGGACCCGAAGGCCTTCGTGGAGGCCGTGGTCCTCCGCCAGGAGGAGGCCGGGGGGATCGACGAGGCCGCACTGGCGGCGATCCCCGGCGCGCGATCCATCTGCGACGAGCTCCCGCTGGGACCCACCCGGGGCTTCGCCGCCGAGATCCTGGGCCGGGTTGGGCCAGCGACGGCGGAGATCATCGAGAAGTCCGACGGGAGGGTCCGACCCGGCGACGAGGTCGGCCTGTCCGGCCTGCAGGCGCGGTACGACGAGCAGCTGGCCGGGACACCCGGCGACGTGGTCACAGCCGTTGGCTCCGAGGCGTCGACGGAGGCGCGCACGCTGTTCTCCGGCGACGCGGTCGACGGAGTGCCGCTGCGCACAACGCTCGATGCCCGCCTGCAGACCGAGGGTGAGGACGCGCTCGACGACATCGGGCCACCGAGCGCGCTGGTCGCCCTCCGGCCGTCCACGGGCGAGATCCTCGCCGCCGCCAGCGGAGAGGGCTCGAACGGATACAGCACGGTGACCGTCGGACAGTACGCCCCCGGCTCGACGATGAAGGTGGTCACGGCGCTCGCGCTCATGCGCGCCGGGCTGTCACCTTCGGACGACGTGCGATGCTCCAAGACCCTGGTCGTCAACGGCAAGACGTTCAAGAACTACGACGCCTACCCTGCCGACCGGCTGGGCGACATCCCGCTGCGATCGGCCGTGGCGAACTCCTGCAACACAGCGCTCATCTCGCAGCGCGACAGACTCGCCGACACCGACCTGACCGACGCCGCCGCAGCCCTCGGTCTCGGCGTCGACCACGACCTGGGCTTCCCCGCGTACTTCGGGCAGGTGCCCACCCCATCGTCGGAGACTGAGAAGGCTGCGTCCCTGATCGGTCAGGGCAAGGTCCTCGCCTCGCCGATGGCGATGGCCGCGGTGGCCGCCTCGGTGGGTGAGGGCCGGGCGGTGGTGCCGCAGCTCATCCGCGACCGAGAGCTCGTCGAGGCCGTCCCCGCCCAGCCGCTCACCAAGGAGGAGGCCGCCGCCCTGCGCGACATGATGCGCGCGGTGGTCACAGAGGGCACGGCCACGTTCCTCCGCGACGTCCCCGGCCCGTCGGTCGGGGCCAAGACCGGCACCGCGGAGTTCGGCAGCGGCGACCCGCTGCCCACGCACGCCTGGATGATCGCCACACAGGGCGACCTCGCGGTGGCAGCGTTCGTCGAGGAGGGGCAATCGGGATCCCAGACGGCCGGTCCGGTTCTAGAGGACTTCTTGCGCGCGGCCCAGTGAGGGACGCTCGGGATGCCGGGTCCCCCGCGGGGCTTCCGAGAGTTGCGGGAATGTCCGTCCAGAACGGTGGCGGATCGATGCGGCGCTGATGTGCGGGTTGAGTGGGCCCGTCACCAGAACCTCGCAGCCAAGTTGTAGGGAAACGCCAGCAGCCAGCTGGCTGAACGCGAATCTCGCAGCCAAGTTGTGGGTTATCCCGTCCGCGCGTGGCCTCGTAAGCCACAACTGAGTTGCGAGGTTACCTCTGCGCCGCCACCGCCCCAGCCATAAGCCGCAACTCAGTTGCGAGGTTCGAGCCCGGAACGGCGTATGCGTCATGCCGGCGCCATCGCGCGGAAGTAGCGTGGTTGCCATGGCCGAGGATTCCGCAGCGATCGTGGCCGAGGGCCTGACGCGTCGCTTCGGGACGCTGGTGGCCGTTGACGCCGTCGACCTGCGCATCGCCCCAAGCAGCCTTTTCGGCTTCCTCGGCCGCAACGGGGCAGGCAAGACCACCGTGATCCGCCTGCTGCTCGGGCTGATCCGCCCGACGAGTGGCCAGGCCACCATCCTGGGCATGTCGGTGGACCCGCGCAGCCGAACGACTCGGCCGTGGGCCGACGTCGGCTACCTCGTGGATGGCCCGGGGCTCTACCCAGAGCTCACCACGCGGGACCACCTGCGCATCGCCGCCACCTACCGGGGCGTTGGACCCGCCCAGGTGGCCGATGCGGTCGAGCGGCTCGCCCTGGCCCGCTACCTGCACGTGCGGGCCCGCGCCCTCAGCCAGGGCAACAGACAGCGCCTCGGACTGGCTGTCGCGCTGCTGAACCGACCGAGGGTGCTCATCCTGGACGAGCCGACGATCGGCATGGACCCGGCCGGCGTCGTGGAGATCCGCGCGATGCTGCGCGACCTGGCTGACGCCGGGACGACGGTGTTCATGTCCACGCACATCGTCTCCGAGGTGGAACTCATGGCCGACGAGGTCGGCATCATCCATGAGGGTCGCCTGGTCGACCTGGTCACCAGGGCGCAGATGGCGACCCTGGGCCAGCCTCGGCTGGTCGTCACGCTGCCGTCGCCCGCGGAGGCTGGCCGCGCCGGCGATGCGCTGGGGGCCCTTGGGATGACCAGCAGCGCAGCCGGGGTCACGATCACGACCACCGACGCGCGAGCAGTCGACCGCCCAGAGGACGTCGTCCGGGCCCTGGTCGCTGCGGACTGCCCGCCGCGCGGGCTGGCGGTCGCATCCGACAGCCTGGAGACCCACTTCCTCGAGGTCACCGGGGGGGCACGGTGACCACCAAGGACCTGACCGCGGCCCTGTCCGTCGAACTGCTCAAGCTTCGCCGGTCCCACGTGCCGCTGACGACCTTCGTCGTGTTCACGGTGGCCCCGCTGGCCGGCGCACTGTTGGTCTTCGTCGCGTCGGACCCGCAGCGCGCCCGTGACCTCGGGCTGGTCGGCACCAAGGCGCAGCTCAGCGGCATCACGCCCGACTGGCCCGGGCTGCTGATGTTCGCAACCCAGGTGGCGGTGGCCGGCTCGCTCCTGGTGTTCTCGTTCATCCTCACGTGGCTGTTCGGCCGCGAGTTCGTGGACCGGACCGCCCACTACCTGATGGCCCTGCCGGTGCCTCGAAGCGCGATCGTGGCCGCCAAGTTCGCCGTGTTCGCGGGATGGGGGGCGCTGCTGGCCGCGTGGCTGGCGCTGGTGACCCTTGGCATCGGGTCGGCGATGCGCCTGCCCAGCTGGTCGGCCACGCTCGCAGCGGGCGCCGTTTCGGCGATAGTGCGGGCCTGCCTCCTGACGCTGCTGACGGCCGCCCCGATCGCTTACGTGGCCAGCCGCACCCGGGGATTCCTGTCGCCACTGGCCGCTGCCATTGGACTGATGGTCCTCGCCCAGCTGGCGGCCGGGTTGGGCTGGGGCGCGGCGCTGCCCTGGTCGATCCCAGCGCTCGCGGCCGGCGTGGCGCCCGACCAGCACGCCGGAGCAGGATCGCTGATGATCGTGGCGCTCACCGGGGTCGTGGGCTGCTGGGCCACCCTGCGGTGGTGGCAAGGCCCGAACGCCGGGTTGTAGCCGGGGCGCCTGCCTGGGCTGGCTCGCATGACGGTGCGGGTCGCCCGGACGCTCAGCCCCGGGGAGCACTGGGCTGCGTCCACATCGGGGTCGCGCGCGCCCGCCGACCGCCTCAGGGCCCAGGGCTCGGACCGCAGTGGCAAGCCGGGGGTTCCTCGTCACGACGACGTCGTGCGGGGGACGCTCCACGAATTCGGTGGGTTGTGGTCGCAAGTACGACAACAAGCCGCCAAGTTCCTGCAGAACAGCCCGTCGGGACCGCCGTGTCGAGTCGCCGACCTGAGTCCGCCACCGATTGGGCGCGACAAGGCGGCCACCGCAGCCGCCGGGGAGGCCGGAGACCTTCCCGCGTTGACACCGCGGCTGCCACGGCGTAGGAGGGAGGTGACCCGAATGAGCGGGTCCTTCGACGTGAGGATGTGACGATCGTGAACGCCGAGCAGTTCGAGAAGATGCGGAGCGGCAAGGGCTTCATCGCAGCACTCGACCAGAGCGGTGGCAGCACGCCGAAGGCCCTGCGGCTCTACGGGGTGGACGAATCCGCCTACAGCACCGAGGCCGAGATGTTCGACCGGATCCATGAGATGCGCGCACGCATCATCACCAGCCCCGTGTTCACAGGCGATCGGATCCTCGGATCGATCCTGTTCGAGATGACCATGGATCGCCAGATCGCGGGCAAGGGCTCAGCCGAGTACCTGTGGCAGGACAAGCAGATCGTGCCCTTCCTCAAGGTGGACAAGGGACTGGCCGACCTGGTCGACGGCGCCCAGGTCATGAAGCCGATGCCCGGCCTGGACGCCCTGCTCACCCGGGCGACCAGCCACGGCTTCTTCGGCACGAAGATGCGCTCGGTGATCAAGCTGGCCAACCCGGCCGGCGTGGACGCCGTCGTCCGGCAGCAGTTCGAGGTCGGACGCCACATCATCGGCGCCGGACTGGTGCCGATCATCGAACCCGAGATCGACATCCACAGCCCCGAGAAGGCCGCCTCCGAGGCCCTGCTCAAGGCCGCGCTGCTGGCCGAGATCGAGCAGCTCGACGCCGACCAGCACATCATGCTCAAGCTCACGCTGCCCGACGAGGACGACTTCTACGCCCAGCTCGTCGCGCACCCCAACGTCCTGCGAGTCGTCGCCCTGTCCGGCGGCTACACGCGGCACGAGGCCAACGCGATCCTGGCCCGCAACCACGGCGTCGTCGCCAGCTTCTCCCGCGCCCTGACGGAGGGCCTCACCGCCCAGCAGAGCCAGGCCGAGTTCGACGCCGCCCTCGACGCCTCCATCGGCAGCATCTACGAGGCATCCATCACGTGACGGGCAGCCGGGTCCGCCCCCAGCCGCTCCTTCCCAGTATTCCGATGCCCTGACCAGTGTGCCGCCATGGCGAACCCCCGACCTCACCCCGGCCGGTCGGGCCGGCACGCCGGACGAGGTCGGAGCCCTTGGGCGCTGCTACTCCGCCCGGGCGGAACCTTCATCACGGGCAGCGACTTCCTGATGGACGGCGGGGTCACCGCGCCGAACGTCTACGGCGACCTCGCCCCGCCAAGTGACCGACGCCTCCGAACGCTCCGCGGGCAGGTCAGGACGGCCAGCCGGCCAGCACCACCTTGCCGACCGCCCGGCCCGACTCGACGAACTCGTGGGCGGCCCGCAGATGCTCCGCGCTGATGGCACCCAGGACGGTCTGGGTCGTGGTGCGCAGGACGCCTTCATCGACCAACCGCGCCACCTCGGCCAGGAGGCTGTGCTGCTCGATCACGTCTGCGGTGTTGAACGTCGACCTGGTGAACATGGACTCCCAGTGCAGCGAGGCTGCCTTGGGCTTGAGAGCCAGGACGTCGAGCTGCTTCGGGTCGTCGATCAACCCGATCCGGCCCTGCGGGGCGAGCACCTCTGCCAGTTGCGGGTAGTGCTCGTCGGTGTGGGTCAGGCTTGCGATCATCTCCACGCCGGAGATGCCGAGTTCGGCCAGTTGCGGCGCCAGCGGCCCGTTGTGGTCGACGACATCGTCCGCGCCGAGCGAGTGGACCCAGGCCGTCGACTCCGGCCGTGACGCGGTGCCGATGACACGCAGCCCGGTCAGCCGGGCGGCCAGTTGGGTCAGGATGGACCCGACCCCCCCGGCCGCGCCGACGATCAGAAGGGTCTGGCCCTGGCCGCCCCCCCGCGCGACGCCGAGTCGATCGAACAGCAGCTCCCACGCGGTGATCGCCGTCAGCGGAAGTGCCGCCGCGGCCGGGAAGTCCAGCGACGTCGGCTTGTGCGCGACGATCCGCTCGTCCACCAGGTGCAACTCGCTGTTGGCACCCGCGCGGACGATTGCGCCCGCGTACCAGACCTCGTCGCCGGGCGCGAACAGCGTCACGCCTGGACCCACCGCGCGGACCACGCCGGCGACATCCCACCCCAGCACCTTGGCCCGACCCGGCTCGGGGGCGGCGCGCCGCCGCACCTTGGTGTCGATCGGGTTCACCGAGATGGCGCGGACCTCGACCAGCAGGTCGCGCCCCGCGGCGGCCGGTTCGGGCAGCTGGATGTCACTGAGCACCGAGGGATCGCCCGGCGCGGTGTAGCCGATGGCTCGCATGTCATGCCTCTCGTGGCCGATTGGGGATCGCGGCGCCCGCAGGGCATCGCACCGGAACAGCGTATGCCGGGGCAGCTCGCCGTGGACAGGACCGGGAGGACTGGCAGCGACCGCCGACTGGCTGGGCACGCGACTCCGGCCCCAGGAGCCCCGCTGGCCGCCAACGCGCGTCACCTAGTGGGTGATTCGCCTTGGACCGGCAGCAGGCGATGCTATTCTTGTCCTCCCGCGAATACAGGAGGAAAGTGGACGGCCGGCAGTTCAAGGACGAGATCTTCGGGCACTTCGCCCGGGTCGGGGCGGCGCTCGGCCACGCGAAGCGGGTGGAGATCATCGACGTGCTGGCGCAGGGCGAGCGGACGGTCGAGTCGCTGGCGGGCCAGGTCGCCGCCTCGGTCGGGAACACGTCCCGACACCTGCAGATCCTGGCCGGCGCCGGCCTCGTGGCCCGTCGGGTGGAGGGCACCTCACGGGTGTACCGGCTGGCCGACCCTGCTGTGCTGGCCGGTTACCGCGCGCTGGTGGCGCTGGCCGAGGCGCGGGTAGCAGAGGTGTCCGCGCTGGCCGACGCCTTCTTCGGGCAGGTCGATGGTGCCCGCGCGGTGACCTTCGACGAGTTCGATGCCCTCGCGAGCGATCCGAACGTCATGCTCGTTGATGTGCGCCCGGCCAGCGAGTACGCAGCCGGACATGTCGCCGGGGCGCTGAGCATCCCGGTCGCCGATATCGCGAAAAGGATGGCCGAACTGCCCCCCGACGCCCGGGTCGTGGCCTACTGCCGCGGTCCCTACTGCGTGATGGCCGCCACCGCGGTCAGCCGGCTGCGCGAGGCCGGTTTCGCCGCCACCCGCCTGGCCGGCGGCTACCCGGACTGGGCCGAAGCCCGCCGACCGGTCGCGTCATGACCCTGCCCGAACTCAACCCCTCCACGAGAGGCAACTCCCCGATGTCCACCCTGTTCATCCTCAACGACCCCCCATATGGCACAGAGCGCGTCTACAACGGGCTGCGCCTGGCCGCCAACATGCAACGCCTGGACGAGGGCCACGAGATGGTCGTGTTCCTGATGGGCGACGCCGCGGCCGCGGCAAAGTCCGGCCAGGTCGTGCCCAACGGCTACTACAACATCAACAAGATGCTCGGCAACGTGCTGCGCCGCGGCGGGCGCGTCCTGGTCTGTGGCACGTGCATGGACGCCCGCGGCCTGACCCAGGAGGACCTGATCTCGGGGGCGATGCGCTCCACCCTTGACGAGCTCACCCAGATCACCCTGGCCGCCGGCAAAGTCCTGGTGTTCTGATGCCCGAGCCCGGCCCGGTGTACCTGGACCACAACGCGACAACGCCGGTCGCCCCCGAGGTGGCCAAGGCGATGTGGCCCTACCTGGTCGAGCACTTCGGCAACCCATCGAGCGACCATGCTTTCGGCCGGGCCGCCAGGGCCGGAGTCGACCTGGCCCGCGAGCAGGTCGCCGCCCTGATCGGCGCTCGCCCCGAGGAGATCGTGTTCACCTCGGGGGGCACCGAGGCCAACAACCTAGCGATCCGCGGCAGCTCCGTTGCGGCCCATGCGCGGGTCGCGGTCACCACCGCCGTCGAGCACCCCGCCAGCACCGCCCCGCTTGGCCTGCTCGCCGCCGGCGGGTGGCGCGTAGACACCCTGCCGGTGGACCGTGACGGTCGGGCCGACCCCGCAGCGATCCCGGACGGCCCGATCGGACTGGCCAGCGTGATCCTGGCCCAGAACGAGGTGGGCACGATCCAGCCCGTCGCAGCGATAGCCGAGGCCTCTCACCGAGCCGGGGGACTGGTGCACGCCGACGCCGCCCAGGCCGTCGGCAAGATCGACGTCGAAGTCGACGCCATAGGCATCGACCTGCTCAGCATCGCCGGGCACAAGCTCTACGCCCCCAAGGGCGTCGGCGCGCTCTACGTCCGCCGCGGTACCCCAATGTCTCCCCTGCTCGTCGGCGCCGCGCAGGAGCACGGACTGCGGCCGGGTACCGAGAACGTCGCGGGCATCGTCGGCCTCGGTGCCGCCTGCGCCCTCGCCGGCGACCTGCTGGCGGCCGAGCCCGCCCGGCAGGAGGTCCTGCGCGAGGGCCTGTGGACCGCCCTGGCCGCCAGCATCCCGGGCCTGGTGCGCCTCAGCCCTGCCCAAGGCTGCCTTCCCAACACCCTGACCATCGCCCTCCCGGGCCGGATCGGCGCGGACATCCTCGCGGCTGCCCCCGGGGTGGCCGCCTCCACCGGCAGCGCCTGCCACGCCGGCACCCACACTCCCTCGGCCACGATGCTCGCCATGGGCGTCGACCCCATCGCCGCCGTGGGCGCCCTGCGCCTCACCCTTGGCCGGGCCACCACGGTTGAGGACGTCCGCACCGCAGCCCAAGCACTGGCCCACGCGATCACGATCGCCTGACATCGCCGACCACGACGACGCCGGAGATGAGTGACGTCGTGGCAGGCGGCGCCCAGTCGGAAGCTGTCATCCCCCGGATCGGCGCCGCGCGAGCCGGTAGACGACGCCGATGACCAGCACGCCGAACCCTGCGGCGATCGACTGCCCGGGCAGCGTGACGACCAGCAGGAGGCAACCGGCGACGCCGGCGACCTGCAACCACCGCGGGTAGCGCCGATACGACCCGGCCTGGGTGAACGCGGCGGCGTTGGCCACGGCGTAGTAGAGCAGCACGCCGAAGGACGAGAACCCGATCGCGCCACGCAGGTCGACCGCCAGGACCAGGGCACTGACCACGAGGGCCAGGGCGATCTCAGCGTGGTGGGGCACCTTGTGGCGTTCGTGAACCGCCGCCAGCCACCCGGGCAGGTCGTCATTGCGGGCCATGGCCAGCGCCGTGCGGCCCACCCCGGCGATCAGGGCGAGCAGCGCCCCCAAGGACGCGGCGGCAGCCCCCACCCGGACGACCGGGCCGGCCCAGGCCCACCCCGCAGCCTGCACGGTCTGCACCAGCGGCGCGCTCGAGGCTGCCAGCTGCTCGGGCCCGAGCACGGCGAGCACGGTCACCGCGATCAGGGCGTAGACGGCCAGCGTGATGCCCAGGGCGGTCAGGATCGCCCGCGGGATGGTCCGGGTCGGATCCGTCACTTCCTCGCCCATGGTCGCGATCCGGGCGTATCCGGCGAAAGCGAAGAACAGCAGGCCCGCCGACTGCAGGATCCCGTACCAGCCCGAGCCCAGCACGCCGGACCACGGCGCCGATCCGGATCCCCCGGCCACCCCGGAGGCGACCACCACCGCGAGCACGGACAGCACGACCACCACGACGACGCGGGCCAACCGCGCCGTACGGGTCACTCCGTAGTAGTTCACCGCGGCCAGCCCCGCGACGGCCGTCACGGCGACCGGCTTCTGCCACGCGGGCGGGGCGACGTAAGCTGCGAACGTCAGCGCCATGGCCGCACAGCTGGCTGTCTTGCCGATGACGAAGCTCCACCCGGCCAGGAACCCGGGCCACGATCCCAACCGCTCCCGGCCGTAGACGTACGTCCCACCCGAGGTGGGGTACTGCGCGGCCAGCTGCGCCGAGGCGCTCGCATTCAGGTAGGCCACCACTGCGGCCACCCCGAGGCCCACCAGCAGTCCGGCCCCCGCCGCGGCGGAAGCTGGCGCGAAGGCGGCGAAGATCCCCGCCCCGATCATCGATCCGAGACCGATCACCACCGCGTCCAACAGGGTCAGCCGCCGGGCCAGCGCACCGGATGCCGCGCTCATGACCGGTCGCCCCTGGGCAGCACGCCGCGGGCCAGCTCACGCACGGCCCCACCTCCTTCCGCCCACGCCGCCTAGCCGGCGTCTTCCAGCAGACGCGGAGCAACCCTGCCTCGATGTCCCGCGGCTCGCAGACCAGCAGACCCTCTCGCTTCAATCGATGCAACGTCAGGGGCTGCGGGCGCGCCTGGGTTACGCACGCCCGGGCGGTAGCGTCAGACCGTGACCCACATCCGCGGGAGCATCCGGATCGCCCGACCAGTCGACAAGGTGTTCGACTTCATCGCCGAATCCCGCAACGAGCCCGCCTACAACCCCGACATGCGCAGCGTCACGTTGCTCACCGAGGAGCCCATCGGACCCGGCACCCGATTCCGGGCGACCATGGGCCGCTCCGGGATGGAGATGCTGGTCACGCTCACGCGATTCGAGCGGCCGCACCTTCTCGAATCGACGACGACCAGCACCCTGATGGACACGGCGGGCACCCTGCGCTTCACGGCCGCCGGCCAGGCCGCAACGGACATGGCGTGGGACTGGCGAGTCCAGCCCAAGGGATGGCTGCGCCTGCTCGGCCCACTGTTCGGACCCATCGGGCACCGGATGGAGCGGCGCATCTGGGGCGCTGCCCGAGTTGCACTCGAAGCCGAGTCGCCGAGCTGATCGAGACCCCGCGTCCCCGATCCCTGCGGACTCCCGCCTCGCCATGCAGTCCGCGGCTTCGGATGAGTCAATCAGCAGGGCCGGGATCGCCCTACGAGCCGCGCCATCGGGGACCCGCGAGCTGAGCACTGGCGTCCCACCGAAGCCCAGTCGCTGATGGCCGCAGCCGGCGACGTCGAGGCCATGCAGGTCGACGAGGACTTCCTGCAGGCCCTCGAGTACGGCATGCCGCCAACCGGCGGCATGGGCCTGGGCATCGACCGACTGGTCATGAACCTCACCGGGCTCGGGATCCGCGACACGATCCTGTTCCCACTGGTCAAGCCGCAGGGATGACGTCGGCGATGCCCGACGATGCGGCCATGCCCAACCACGTGCCGACCCCTCCCGCGGACGACCTGACGCTGCTGCGCGCCTTCGAGCCGGTCGTGCGGTTCACGCGGGGCGAGTACTTCTTTCCCGTGTCCGTGGAGCGCTACGTGGCGCGGGCCACGCTGTGGAGCGACCCGGAGGCAGGGGACCCCGAGCGGATCGCGGAGGCTGGGACGCTCGACCTGGCCGCGCTGGCAGCCCGGGGTGCCACGACGCAGGGGCTGGGTGAGTCCCTGTCCGGGATCATGACCGGCGACCGGCCGGGCGTGGCGTCGATTCCCGCGAAGGACCGGCCACCGAGGCTCAGGGGTGGAAGCCGACTCGCGGCGGTGGGCCTCCTCGCACGCCTGATCGATGCGCTCAACCGGCTCTCGCTGCTGTTCCGCGGCAGCGTGCCCGGAGGCAGCGCGGCGCGGTCCTTCCTGCTCCAGCGCGACCAACTGCATCCCGAACGGCCCACCTACTACGGGCGCGTGTTGCGCGACGCGGGCTGGATCGTCTGCCAGTACTGGTTCTTCTTCAGCTTCAACAACTGGCGGTCCGCGTACGGCGGGGTGAACGAGCACGAGGCCGACTGGGAGCAGGTGACCGTCTACCTCGACGGCACCGGCGATCCCGACCCCGACGGCCTGCCCCACCCGCGCTGGGTGGTGTTCTCGGCCCACGACGAGACCGGCGACGACCTGCGTCGCCGCTGGGACGACCCCGATCTCACCATGGTGGACGGTCGGCATCCGGTGGTGTTCGCCGGCGCCGGCTCCCACTCCGGCGCGTACCTGGCCGGCGACTACCTCATCACGATCCCGACCCCCACCCTGGGCGGCCTGGTCCGTGCGTTCCGCGTGATCGGGCGCGTGTTCGCCCCGTGGTCGAGCAGCACCGCGGAGGAAGGCCTGGGCATCCCGTACGTGGACTACGCCCGCGGCGACGGCCGGGTCTGCGGACCCGGCGGCGACCCCTGGCACCCCGTGCTCATCGACGAGGACACCGGCTGGGTCCGGGACTTCCGCGGGTTGTGGGGCCACGACACCCGCGACCGGCTCGGCGGCGAGCGCGGTCCCGCCGGCCCGCGCTACGAGCGCGACGGGACCGTCCGCCAGTCCTGGGCCGACCCGATCGGCTGGGCGGGCATGGCCAAGGTCGCGCCGAACCCAGCGGCGGAGGCGGAGCTGGTCGCGGCACGCATCGCCGAGGTGGACCAGCAACTGGCCACCATCGAGACCGAGCTGCAGCAGGGCAGGCGCGGCGTCGCGACCGCCGCCGCGGGACAGGCGCCCTCCTCCCCGGAGGTCCGGGCGCTGGCCCTCGAGGAGACCCGGCTCCTCGGGCTGCAGATGGAGCACACACGGCTGCGCGACGAGCGCGCCCGGATGGCCGCCACCCTGGGCCGCACCC
>JBAVLA010000290.1:0-4526 GCA_049688595.1 Candidatus Nanopelagicales bacterium
GGCTCAGGCTGGACCCGGTCACAGTGATGGAGGCGATGGCCGCCGTCCGCGATCCACGGATCGTGACGGCGGTCAGGGAGTCCCCGGCGGTGTCGGTCACGAACGCCGACGCTGCGGAGGTCCCCGCAGCGAGAGTGCCGTTCTCGCGGGAGGCAGCCCGGGCGCCCTCCTGGGCGGCCGCCATCGCGAGCGCGCTGGCGTGGTAGTAGACCGCTCCTTGGACACTGCTGAACAGGATCAGCAGTAGCAGCGGCATCAGCACGACCAACTCGACCGACGCCGATCCGCGCTCATCGGCGCGAACGGACCGTGGACCCTTCACGAGGCTGCCCTCGTCAGCCGAGGAGAGCGAGCTTGCCCTGGGCGTAGGCGGTGATCGCGGCGACGACGATCACAGCCAGCAGCACGATCGCGCTGGTCACGACGGCCTGCTCGGTGCTGACGCTCCCCCGCTCATCGCGAAGCCGGCTGTTGGGGTCGGTGAGCCACGCCCTGAACAGCAGCAGCGTGGCCATTAGGCGGGTGTTCATCATCGGTGTTTCCTCTCGGTTGGGTTGGGTGTTGCGGGAGGTCAGGAGGTGAGGAGGCGCAGCAGGGCGGGGGTGACGAGCAGGGCAATGAACACGGCCCCGAGGAGGCTGCCGGGCACCACCATCCGCTCGGACACCTCGTTGGCCTTGCCCTGTTCGCCGGTGAGCATGGCGGTCCGCATCGCGGTGGAGCGAGCCCTCAGGGTCGCGTACACCTGGGCACCTTCCTCCCCGGACAGGCGCATGATGTCGGCAAGATCGGCCAGTTCGGGCACTCCGAGGTCGTCGGCCAGCTCGGTGAGTGCGTCCCAGGGTGCTTGACCGGACCAGCGGGAGCGGGCCAATTCTTCCCCGACGCGGCGGAAGACCCAGCTGTGGCCGATGCCGGCGGCGATCTCCATGGCCTGGCGGGGACCCGACCCGGCGTTGCGTTCGAGGGCGACGAGGTCGACGTAGGCGCCCAGGGCACGGTTGAACTCCAGCCGGCCGCGTTTGGCGTCATCGCGAACGTTCCAGTTGGGCAGGAACCACAACAGCCCTGCCAGGGCAAGGCTGGCGGCGACCGGTATCACCACTGGCAGCTGGAAGCCGAAGAGGCCCACCGCCAGCGTGAGCAGGCTGGGGAACACCAGGCCGAGGAGCGCGAAAGTGATCTTCTCGCCGTAGTAGCGCGGCAGGGGAATCCGCAGCAGTGCGAGTTCCCGAGTTGGGATAGTGCCCCAGACCCCGGGTGGCAGGTGCCGCATGGCCCACAGGCCGAGCCGCTCCTTGCCGCCGGTCGTCGGCGCATCGGCGACGGCGCGCTGGCGTCGTACGTAAGTTGGCGAGAGCCGGTCGACGACGTCGGCCAGCTCCGGGGCCGCGGGCACGAGCCGCCACCCAGCGAGGACCAGCCCAAGGGTGATCAGCGCGCCGGAGGCCATCGCGAGCTGTGCCCCGGTCATGACGCGACCCCCGCCGCGCTGGAACGGTCGATGTCCATTGGCCGCTCCATATCGCCGAGGAAGCGTGGCAACGGTTCGCCCTGGGACATGCGGCGCATCCACGCCAAGGCTCCGGCGTAGGCGGCCAACAGCACCGCGAGCAGCGCCTGCCCGAGCGGAGTGCCGTAGGGCGCCATGAACTGACCGTTGAACGCCAGCAGCGTCAACACGCTCAACGTGATCAAAGTGACATTCCGGGCTGTCGCGCGGGGCTTGGCCCGGTCGGCTTCGATCTTGCGGCGAGCGGTGACGTCCTCGGCGACCGACTCAGCCAGACCTTGCAGCACGCTCGCCAAGCCGTTCCCGCGGCGGCGAGCGCCGAGGATCAGGTAGGCGGCCACCAGATCACCAGTGGCGTCATCCAGCTCATCAGCGAACTCCTGCAGCGCTTCCTCGGTCGACCAGCGGGCGCGGAGCCGGGCCACCAGACGGGACACTTCCGGCTTGATCGGCTTCGGCGTCGAGCGCAACGTCGCGGCGAGGGCCTGCTCCAAGCCCACCCCGACGGTGAGTACCCCGGCGAGGTTCCGCGTCCACTCCGCCAGCGCCTCGAGGCGTTCGATCTGGGCGGTTGCGGCCGGGGACGCCAACAGGCTGGGCAAGCCGACCACCGCCAGCGGGACTGCGACGATCGCGACCAGCCAACCGGTCACAACGGCCACCAGCACTCCGGCACCGATGCCGACCAGCGCCAACAGGCGGGCGCGGGGCGGGATCGCGCGGACTCGGAGAAGCAGGGCAGGACTTCGGCGCGGGCCGAGGGCCGGCGCGAGCGGCACCGGTCGCAGCGAGGCGATGACGCCCAACGCCCCACCGGCGATCAGGGCGCCGGCGAGGGCAGCCAGCAAGCCGGTCACGAGATCCCCCCGCGTGTGCGGGCTTCGGCGAGGAAGCCGGCCAGATCGAACCCGTGCCGCTCCAGGCGCCGCAGATGGTCCGGGAGGGTCCCAGCGGTCGCGCGGCGGGTGTCTCCAGCGTGGAAGACCGTGGTGGTCGCGTACCCCTTCTCCTTCTCGCCGGGGGTGATGGCGGCGATCTCCGACACCCACCGCCGGCGTCGCACGCTGCCATCGGGCTGGGTTTCCGCGTCCATGTCCAGCTGGACGATCAGGTCGATCGTCTCGGCGAGTTTCAGGGTGGCGAGTTCGTGGGTGATCTGCGGGCCGAACTCCATCGCACAGGTGATCAGCTTCCGCATCGCACCGGCGGCGTCCACGCTGTGGGTCGTCGAGATCGACCCTGAGCCCGACTCCATCGCCTTGATCATCAACCAGGCCTCGGGGCCGCGAACCTCGCCGACGATCGTGCGCCCCACCGTGAACCGGAACGAATCGAACAAGGCGTCGGTGAGCGTGAACTCCCCCGCCGTCCGACCGTCCGGGCCGCGTTCGCCCGAACCTGGCCGCGACTCCCAGGCGTGCACGATCGCGTGCTGCCCGGGCATCTCGTGCAAGGCAAGTTCGTACTCCGACTCCAAGGTGGCGACCGATTCCGCCGGATCGAACGCCCCACACAGGGCACGGGCCATCGTTGTCTTCCCGTAGCCCTGCGGCCCCGACACCACGACCGACAGCCGTGCCCGGATCGCCGCGGTCAGGAAGGAAGCCGCCAGCGGCGACAACGACCCGCGGGTCACCAGATCATCCAAGGTCACCTCGGTGAGCCGATGCCGACGGATCACCACCGACGGACGCGGGGTCACCCACGCGGTCGCCGCCAATCGAGAGCCGTCATCCAGCCGCAGATGCAGCCGGGGTTGGGCCTCACTGAACGGGCGCGCGTTCACCTCCGAGCGGGACGCCAGGAACGCCAGGAAGTCGAGCAGCTCCTGGTCAGAATCGGCGACCGGCGGGCCCTGGATGCGGCTGCCGTCGGCCAACTCCAGCCACACCCGGTCGTAGCCGGTGATGATGATGTTCTCGACGCGGTCGTCCTCGACCAGCGGCTGCAAGCGGCCCATTCGGAACAAGGCGTTGAAGATGGCCTGCGCCAAGTTGTCCTGCTGGGCCAGAGTCAAGGACGGCCGGCCGGCGGTCACCGCGTCCGCCGCGGCCGCCTCCAGCAACTCCACGATGATCGAGCGACCCAACGCTTCCTGCGCTGCCTTCTCCAGGTGCAGCCGGTCATCACCCAACTGCTTGGTGAGCAACTCCGACGCTTGCGACCGGAACGCCGCCACCACCGCCCAGTCCACATCGGTGCCCGTGGCGCGGCGCGGGGTCAGGTCACCGGCGGACTCGCCGAACGCACTAACAGCGTGCAGCCCGGATGCCGACCTCGGCCTCGGCGGACGCCGTGGGATTCCTCCTTCAGCCGTGTTCTGGCGGCGGGTGCGGGACTCGAACAGCGGCAGCGACCGCGGATCCGGACGTCCGTCATCCACTGGCATCGTCATCGTGCACCTCCAGTGGTCTGGGGAACTGAACGGGCCAACCACGCCAACGGGGACGCCGGCCGACCCACCCCGGACGAGGCGTGGGCGCGGATCGCCTCCCCTAACGCC
This sequence comes from Candidatus Nanopelagicales bacterium, assembly GCA_049688595.1. GTDB lineage: Bacteria > Actinomycetota > Actinomycetes > S36-B12 > CAIYMF01 > Prado023. The sequence continues at coordinate 4,017 of JBAVLA010000290.1, forward strand.
GCTAGGCCCGAGCGCAACGGCGCTCTCCTCGGGAACGAACCGCGGGCGCGCGACAACACAGCGGCCGAGCGGCGGTCCCACGGCAAGGTGCCCACCAACGGCAGGCCCAACGCGTCGGACACCTCGCGAGCCGAGTAGGGGTGACCCTCTCCGACCACCACGACCCCGACCCGGGTGGTGGTGGCCTCCGTGTGATCCCGCAGCGTCTCGGCCCACGACGTGGCCGCGATCACCGCAGGCAACGTGCTCCTCGTCAACAGCTGCGTCACGTCGGCCCCGTACAGCAGCGGCGTCGGCGAACCCTCCAGCCCCAGACGCCCAGCGTCCACGATCACGTCTTGGCCGGTTTCGTCCAGGTCTCGCAGCGCCTCCAGCAGCGCCGGCCACAAGGCGGTCAAGCTGCCGGCCTGAGCATGGGATCTGCTCCCCGGTAGAAGGCGGGACTGCGATTCGGGGAGGTCGAGAAGTTGGTGCGGCAATTCGGCCGCGACCAGATCTTCCCGCTGAGCC
>JBAVLA010000291.1:0-2545 GCA_049688595.1 Candidatus Nanopelagicales bacterium
GGGAGAATTAGTTCATCCTGGGGTGCGGCGATGACCACGTTCGCGGTCGCCTCGTCGGCCTCCACCAAGCCCAATCGCTCGGCCAGCCTGCGGGGCGACGGCGCGTACAAAGCCAGCAGCCGCAACGGGACCACCGACGTCTTCTCGCGTGGGAGCAGCCTGCGGGCGGCGGCCGAGCCCGTGACCGCGACACCCTCCTGCTGGGCGAGCCGGTCGGTGACGTGCCCAAGCCCGCGCGGCGCGAGCCAGTACCCCAGGCCCGGGTTGGTCGTGGTGTATCCGTAGTCCTGCGCCCATCGCCGCAGCAAAGAACGCCGTCGCACGTTCGACACGGCGCCGCGCGCGTCCCGATCGACGATCCCCTCAGCCGCCAGAGTGGCGAGCAGCTTCGACACCGACCCAGGAGACACCCGCGCCACACTCGCCAACTCCCGGACACCGACCGGAACCTCAACCTCCGCCAGCGCGCGGATCACGCGACCGGTGGCCAGCCCGTTCAACCGGACCACCGCAGACGACTCCGGCGCACGAGGAGAGCGCTCCGCCCCCTCACCAGTCAGGAGGATCAACGGATCCTCCGAGACCAGGCGAATCCAGCCCGTCGCGTCGACGTAACTGATCCCGGCGTCTGCCAAGGCACGGCGCGTGGCCGGGCCGCTGTAGTCGGCGACGAACAAGGCGGGCAAGCCGGTGTCCTGCTGACGTGCACGAAGGGCAGCGACCGTCTCGGGCAGCGACACGCCTGCTGCCCGCTTGGCCTCGACGCGGTACGTCACCCCCACCCCAACCGGCCCCCGCAGCACCACCAGGGCGTCTCCCACCATGCCCTCGCCGACGGTCAGTTCGGCCGTCCACGAGGGGGGCAACAGCTCAACGATCCGGCGTAGACCCTCCTCCAGCATGAGAGTTTTTGGAAAGCTACCGTTTCTCATAGTGCGAAACAGTCTATTTCTAGAAACAAGAGTGGACAAGCGCCGACGGCGCGTCCCTCAACGTGTGGGAGCCCGGGTTCGTTGCCCACGCCCGCGGCGTCGCTCCGCATCGCGGCCTCCTGTCTTCGGTCAATCAAGCCAGTCACCTGGCATAACGGCGATCTCCCCCTGTGGGTGGACACCTTCGCCAGGGCACGCGGACCCATGCGAGGCAGATCCCGCCTGCTCGCCGGACCCAAGGGGGTAGTGCCGGTACCCCTCACGCGGGTGCCTGTCGCATCCTGCGGCGGTGCGGTGTGATGGGTGTCATGCGAGGAGCCATCATTCATGCAGCCGGGGACGTCCGCTACGAGGAGCGTCCCGATCCGGTCATCATCGAGTCCACGGACGCGGTCATCCGCACGGTCGCCGCGTGCGTGTGCGGGTCGGACCTGTGGCGCTACCGCGGGATCAGCCCGGTCCCGGAGCCGACCCCGATCGGTCACGAGTACGTCGGGATCGTCGAGTCCGTGGGCGTCCACGTCACCACGGTCAAGCCCGGGGACTTCGTGGTCGGCGGGTTCCTGCACAGCGACGACACCTGCGCGCTGTGCCTGAAGGGCATGCACGCCTCCTGCCAGCACGGTGGCGGGTTCGACGGCTGCCAGGCCGAGATGATCCGCATCCCGAACGCGGACGGCACCCTGTTGGCGACCCCCGGGCAGCCGGACGCCGACCTGATCCCCAGCCTGTTGGCCCTGTCCGACGTCATGTGCACCGGCTGGCACGGCGCGATCTCCGCCGGGGTGACCGACGGGTCGAGCGTCGTGGTCGTCGGCGACGGCGCGGTCGGCCTGAGCGCCGTCCTGGCCGCCGCCCAGCTGGGGGCGACGACGATCATCGCGATGAGCCGGCACGCCGACCGGCAGCTGATCGCCACCGAGTTCGGCGCCACCCACCTGGTCGCCGAGCGCGGCGAGGCCGGGGTGGCCGCGGTGAAGGAGTTGACCGGCGGGATCGGTGCGGACGGCGGGATCGGTGCGGACGCCGTGATCGAGTGCGTCGGCACCGAGGACGCCCGCCTGCAAGCCGTCGCCTGCGTGCGGGACGGCGGGATGATCGGCCTGCTGGGTGTCCCCCACGGCGACCTGCCCGTGGACAGCCTGTTCTGGCGCAACGTCGGCCTCAAGGGCGGGCCCGCCCCGGTCCGCGCCTACCTGCCGCACCTGCTCGACCTGGTCTGGACGCGCCAGATCGACCCCGGCCGCGTGTTCGACCTCGACCTGCCCCTGTCGCAGGTGGCCGAGGCCTACGCCGCGATGGACGAACGCCGCTCCATCAAGGCCCTGCTCCGCCCGTGACCGGTCGAACCACTCCCCCTGCCCTCGCGAGCGAAGGAATTCCTCATGACTGACACCCCTGTCCGTACCGTCCTCGTCATCGGGGCGACCGGCCGGATCGGCCGCCTCGTCGTGGCCGCCGCCCTCCGGAACGGCCTCGACGTCCGCGCCCTGGTCCGTGACACCAGGCGTGCCGCCGGCGTCCTGCCCGGAGCCACCCTCGTCCAGGGTGACCTGACCCGCGTCGCCGACCTGGCGGCTGCGGTGGCCGACGTGGACGCCGTGATCCTCACC
>JBAVLA010000292.1:0-5991 GCA_049688595.1 Candidatus Nanopelagicales bacterium
GGCCAGGACGGCACCGGCCTGGTGCCCGGACCGGGCGGCACGGGCCAGTCCCTGGGCGGCGGCGCTGGATCGCTCCTGAACGGCAGCACCCCGAGCACAGCGCTGGCCGAGGCGCTGCTGGCTGACGCCGACCAATACACCTGGGTGGCAGCGACCGTGGGGGCCAACTCCGCGGCCGGGTACCAGTTGGCCACGGAGAAGCCCGTCATGGCCATCGGCGGATTCAACGGCAGCGACCCGGCTCCCACTCTGGCCGAGTTCCAGGCCCTGGTCGCCGAGGGACGGATCCACTACTTCATCAGCGGCGGAATGGGCCGCGAGGGGATGGGCGCGGGCCAGAACGGTGGATCACAAGCGGGATCGGGCATCTCGGCCTGGGTGGCTGAGAACTTCCCTGCCACCACGATCGACGGCACGACGTTGCACGACCTGACGGCCGACGCGGCAAGCACCGGGACGGCCACCGCAACGGGGCTCCAAGCATGAGTGCCCGCCTACCCACGCGCTGGTCAACGACTCGTTCGGGACACGTAAGGAGCCAGGTCGCCTCGCGCGGAGCCGGCCCGTCAACCGGCGCACCACTGGGATCATGGCAGCAGGACCTATTGGAAGGAGTCGGGGCGATGGCAGTCCTCGACCGTGATCGCGTGGTCCACAGGCTCGCGACGACGACACACGGAACGGACCGGGGGCCCGACCAGAGGCCTGGGGAGGGGATCGGCCGAAGGCCCGGCACGGACCCCGTCGCGTGGGCGGCGGCCGTCTCGACCATCACCTTGGGCCTTTGGGCCCTGACCGGGGGCGCGAGCCAGCTGCTCGAAGGTGGCCTGTCGACGCTGCTGGCCGTGGGCCGGCTGTCCGGCCTGGTCGCAGCCCTGGCCGCGGTCCTCGGCCTGATCCTCACGGCGCGCCCCCGCTGGCTGGAGCGCGCGGCTGGCCTGGACCGGCTGATCGGCTGGCACCGGATCACCGGGATGACCGCTGCGTTCGGGGTGGGCCTCCACGTCGTGGTGTCGCTGGTGGCTGCCGGCGGCGGGCCGTCGGGCTCGTGGACCGCGCTGGCCGACCTGGTCAGCGGGACGCCCTGGTTCACCGCGGCCCTGGTTGCCGCCGGGCTCTTCGTCCTGATCAGCGTGGCTTCGTGGCAGCGCGTCCGCCGGACCATGGCCTATGAGACGTGGCACATGATCCACCTGGCCGGGTACCTCGCCGTCGCCCTCGGCTTCCCGCACCAGCTGTTCAGCGGATCGACGTTCACTGCCAGCGACGTGGCGAGGTGGTGGTGGATCGCGCTGTACGTCGCGACCCTGGCGATCGTTCTGCACGGTCGACTCGGCGGGATCGCGGCGGCGGTTCTGCGGCCCCGGACGATCATCGCCCGGATCATCCCAGAGGGCCCGGGCGTGGCCTCGCTGGTCATCACCGGCCCGGGAGTCGACCACCTCAACGCCAAGCCCGGCCAGTTCGTGAGCCTGCGCGTGCTCACCCCCGACCTGTGGTGGCAGGCGCACCCGTACTCGCTCTCCGCAGCCCCGCAACCTGGGGCTCTTCGCCTCACGGTGAAGGCCCTCGGTGATGCCTCGACCCGGACGATCGCCCTGAAGCCTGGCGTTCGGGTGCTCCTGGAGGGGCCCTACGGGACGTTGTCCGTCCGGCGGGCCCAAGGACGGCCGGTGCTGCTGATCGGAGCCGGGGTGGGGTTGGCGCCCATGCGCGCACTCCTGGAGGCCAGCACGCCAGAGCAGCGACCCATCGTGCTGGCCCGCGCGCACAGCCCCGAGGACCTGCCGCTGGCTTCCGAGCTCGACGGCCTGGCCCGGGCCCGCGGCGGCAAGCTCATCCCGGTGACCGGAGCGCGAACCCAGTTCCCGCAGGGCAACCCGTTCACGGCGGCGGCGCTGCGGGCCAACATCGGCGATCTCGAGGAACGCGATGTCTTCGTCTGCGGTCCGGAGGCACTCCAGGGCCGGGTGCTGGGCGAGCTGCGCCGCGCGGGGGTGCCCCGCAACCGAATCCACTCAGAACGCTTCGCCTGGTAGGAGTTCGAGATGAACCAGTTGATCCGCCGCGCCGCACCGGGCGTGGCCCTGGCCGGCGCCGCACTGAGCGTGGTCTGGCTGTTCGACCCCGCTTTCGACGACGATACGGACACCACCGCCAGCACGGGTTCCTCCGCCCCAACGTCGAGTGCTCTGTCCGACGAGGCCGGGGCCGGCACCGACACGGGCAGCACGAACGACTCCGGCACCTCCACCAAGGCACCGTCGGCTGCTTCGGCCGACTGCAGCGACACGACCACCGCGTCGGGCGACGCCGTCGACACCCAGTGGGGACCCGTCCAGGTCCAGGTGGAGTTCGCCGCTGATGGGACCATCTGCTCGGTTGAGGCGATCGCCTATCCGCAGGGCGATCCGCACTCGGCGCGGATCAACGCCGTGGCCATCCCGAAGCTGGATGCCCAAGCTGCCGAGGTGGGCATCCAGTTCGATGCGATCTCGGGAGCCACCTTCACCTCCGAGGCCTACCGCGATTCGATGCAGTCGATCCTGGACAGCCGATGAGCCTGCGCTGGACGTGGCCGACCATGGGAACGATCGCGTCGCTGGTCATCCCAACCGATGCCGACGGATCCGGACCGGCCGTCGAAGTGGCGGCCCCTGCCGCCGACGCTGCGCGCGCATGGCTGGACGAGGTGGAGCTCGTGCTCTCGCCGTTCCTGCCCAACAGCCACCTGTGCCGCTGGCGCTGCGGAGGCCTGCCGATCGACGAGTGCTCGCCGATGCTTCGGGAGGTGGCCCACGACGCGGTCGAACTCGAGGATCTCACCCACGGCGGCTTCACCCCCTATGACCGGCGAGGCCGGTTCGATCCCACCGGATACGTCAAGGGATGGGCGGTGCAGCGCGCTGTCGGGATCGTCCGCTCCGCCGGCGTGCCCAATGTCTGCCTTGGTGTCGGCGGTGACATCCAGACCGCCGGATACGCCCGGGATGGCCGACCCTGGCGCGTGGCCGTCGTCGATCCAGGGGATCCGCACAAGGTGCTCTCGATCGTGGAGGCTCCCGGGCCGGACGCCTTCGCGGTGGCCACCTCGGGCACCTCGCAGCGCGGTGAGCACATCTGGGGCCCGCGGGATCGCCGCGTCCGCGGGCGGCTGTCCCAGCGCCCAGCCCTGGCTTCGGTCACGGTGTTCGGCTCGGACCTCGGCCTGGCCGACGCCTTCGCAACGGCGGTCTGGGCCCACGGCCGGCACCGACCGCTGGACGAGGCGTGGAGCTGGCTGGCGGGCACCGGGTACCACGCGCTCGCCGTGGCCGCGGACGGGAGCCTGACCGGCACGCCAGGCGCATCCGAGCACCTGATCCGGCCGGGGAGGCCGCGCGATCAGGTCAGTCGGCTCGCCAGGTAGGCGACCGCGTCGTTCACGGTGTCCAGTTGCGCGTAGTCGTCCTCCGGGATGTCCGCCCCTACGGCGTCAGCCAGCAGCCCGACGAGCGTCACGAAGTCCATCGAGTCCAGTTCGGCCGCCTCCCGCAGTGACGCGGAGGGGTCGATCCGGTCGGCCGCAACATCGGGGGCGACCAGCTCGACCGCCTCGAGCAGGACCTTGCGGGCACGTTGTTCGTTCACATCTCCTCCGGATGGGTCAGGGCTCCTGCGAATGCTGCGAGGAAGGCCGACGCGGTGCGCCCGTCGCTGGCCCGGTGGTCGGCGGCCAGCGCTATGGTGACCGTCGGCCGCACGGTCAGCATGCCGTCGACGGCCCACGGCCGGTCCACGATGCCACCCACGCAGACCAGGGCGACCTGGGGCGGGAAGATGACCCCGTACAGGGCGTCCGGCCCGGACTCGCCCAGGCTGCTCACGGTGATGGTTGCCCCAGCCATCTCGGACTGGCGGAGGTTCCCGTGGCGAGCGCGCCGCACCATGTCACCGAGCCTGGCCATCAGCTCGTCGATCCCCAGCCCACCGGCGTCGAGGATCGCCGGCGTGACCAGCCCACCACCCCGGGTGGCCACGGCGACACCGAGGTCCACCTGGTCGGCCAGCTGCAGGCGACCCTCCAGCCAGTGCCCGTTCAGGTCCGGCACCTGCAGTGCGGCGATGACGGTGGCTCGCATCAGCAGTGCCGCTGGCAGGACCCGCTGCCGCGCCGGCAGCTTGGCGTTGTGGGCGCGAAGCCACGCCAGCGGGCCGGCCAGGTCCATGGTCTGCGTGACGTAGTAGTGCGGGATCTCCGCGGCTGCCCTCGACATCAGCGTGGCGATCGCCGATCGCATCGCCGCCTTCTTCTCGGCGTCCACCGATCGGGCGGGTGCGGGTCCGGCTGGCGGCGCCACAGCGCCGACCCGCCGCTCGACATCGCGCTCGACGTCCGCGCCGAGCACGGCACCCCCGCCCCCGGTCCCGGCCAACCCCGCGATGTCGATCCCGCGTGCCGCGGCCAGTCGTCGGGCCCGTGGCGTGGCCCGACCGGTCCTCGCGGGCACCCCGCCGGCCACGGGAGCCGGCTTGGGCCCGGCCGCTTCTGGGATGACGACCGGTCTGGGCTCGACTGGAGCAACCGGCTCGGCGGCCCTGACGGGCTCGGCGGGCGGCTGATCCATGAGCACCTGCGCAGCGGCGGCCCGGAGCACGTCGTTGTGCGTGATGTGCCCGTCCGGGCCGGACCCGGCGATCCGATCAAGGTCCACGCCCAGCTGGTGGGCGAGATGGCGAACCGGCGGGCGCGCCAGGGGCAGCGGCGGGGGCGTCGGTGCGGGCTCGACCGGCGCAGCGGCAACGATGCGCGCCAACGTAGTGCCGACGGGCACCTGGGTCCCGGTCCCGACGACGATCTCGGCCACCACGCCGTCCTCGAACGCCTCGATCTCGATCGCCGCCTTGGCCGTGTCCACCACGGCGACGACCTGCCCCCGATGGACCTCGTCCCCGGGGCTGACCAGCCATTCGACGATCGTGCCGACGTCCATGTCCGCGCCGAGCGACGGCATCCGGAAGTCGCCCATTGCTCAGGCCTCCCCGCTCATCGCCCGGGTCGCGGCCGCCACGACGGACTCGGCGCTGGGCAGGGCAGCCAGCTCGAGGTGCCGCGAGTACGGCATGGGTACCTCCGCGCTGCACACCCGGCCGACCGGCGCGTCGAGCTCGTAGAACGCCTGCTCGGTTATCCGCGCGGACACCTCAGCCGACAGGCTCCCGCTTCGCCAACCCTCATCGACCACGACTGCCCGGTGGGTCCGGGTGACCGACTCGAGGATCGTCGCGTCGTCGAGGGGGCGCAGCGTGCGAAGGTCCAGGACCTCAGCGTCGATGCCCGTTTCCGCGAGCACGTCCGCGGCCTGGATCACGGTTGACAGCGTCCCTCCGTAGGTGATCAGCGTCACGTCGCCGCCGGATCGCCGGATCGCCGCTCGGTCGATGTCGACCGGACCCGCGTCCGGGCCAAGCTCGCCCGAGCTGTTGTAGAGGCTGCCATGCTCGAACATGAGCACAGGGTCGGGGTCCTGCAGCGCGGTCCAGAGCATCCCCCGGGCGTCGGCGATGGTGGCGGGCGCCACGATCCGCAGGCCCGGCACGTGGGCGTACCAGCCCTCCAGGCTGTGGGAGTGCTGGGCGGCCAGCTGCCGGCCGGCGCCGGTCGTCATCCGCACGACGATCGGGACGTTGAACTGCCCCCCGGACATGTGCTGGAGGGCCGCAGCGGTGTTGATGATCTGGTCGAGCGCCAGCAGGGAGAAGTTGACGGTCATGATCTCCACGATCGGGCGCATCCCGCCCAGCGCGGCACCGATCCCAGCGCCGACGAACGCCGACTCGGACAGGGGCGTGTCCCTGACCCGATCCGGCCCGAACTCCTCGAGCATCCCCATGCTCACCCCGAAGCAGCCGCCGTAGGCCCCGACGTCCTCGCCCATGAGGAAGACCCGGTCGTCGCGGCGCATCGCGTCGCGCATTGCCTCGCGGACCGCCTCCCGGAAGGTCAGGGAG
>JBAVLA010000293.1:0-20031 GCA_049688595.1 Candidatus Nanopelagicales bacterium
GCTCGGGCCGGCGTCGGCCGGTGCCATCCCCCGGCCAGCCAGCAGCTCGCCGACCAGCCAGGCCCACCGGGCATCGCGCTGGTCCGGCAGGGGGGCCACGTGCGCACGCGGATCTCCCAGGTCGAAGCGGTCCTGCCACCCGCCGCCGGGCTGACGAGGTTCCCGCTCCACTGCGGCGCGGTCCCGAGCGACGTCGACCATCCCCTCCGCGAGGACCCAGTCGGCGATCCGACCGGCTTGGCGGATGGTCAGCATCCGCTCCCGAGCGGTCGGGTCCAGGGCGACGATCGCGGTCCGGTGGTCACGGGCCGCGGCCAGGATGAGGTCCGCGGAGGACACCAGGTCACGGTCGAGCTCGCGCGCGCGGTGTGCGTCAACGCGACCAGCCAGGGCGGGCGCGTAGCGGCATCCAGCCGCGCCGGGGATGGCGCGGGTGCCCGCGGAGAGGACCTCCACATCGCACAGCTCCGGCAGGGCAGCCACCGCATCGCTGAGCAGCCGCGCCGCCGAAGCCGATCGGCAGATGTTGGCCGTGCACACGAACAGGATCCGCACGCGCTGGTCTCCCTCCTGATCCGGGCCCAGCAGTGCCGGGCCAGCGCCCGCACGCCGCCCCGACGTCCGCGGTTATCGGCTAGCGTGACCGTGTGGACATCGATCCGACTGTCACCCTGCGGATCCCCGCCACATCAGCCTACGTCGTGCTCATCCGAGCTGCGGTCTCGGCGATGTGCGCCCGGCTCGACTTCACGATCGACCGCATGGAGGACGTCAAGCTCGCCCTCGACGAGGCGGCCGCCCTGCTGCTCGCGGACGCCGCCCCAGATGCCCAGGTCAACGTGAGGCTCACCCCCGACGCCCCCAACGGCCTGCGGGTGGACATGACGTGCCCCACAGTCCACGGTCGATCGCTCAAGCGGGACAGCTTCACCTGGATGGTGCTCACAGCCCTGGTCGACGACGTGACTGTCACCGTCACGGCCGACCGTCGGATGACCATCGCGCTGACCGCGCACCGGTCCGAGGCGGTACGGCCATGAGCGCGCACGACCAGGATGAGGTGCTCGGCACCGACGAGCTGAACGACCACGATGCCGACGGGCACGTAGCCGACGAGCACGACAGCGACCTGCCCCAGCCTCGGCTGCCTGACGCCGCGGCGCCCCAGCGCCGGGAGGAGCCGCGCTGGTCGACTCGGGACCGGGCCCGGGAGCGCGAGCTCCTGGAGATGCTCGCCGACCTGCCCGCCGGAGACCCTCGGCGGCTGGCCGCCCGCGACGAGCTGGTCACGATGCACCTGCCGCTGGCGGCGTTCCTGGCTCGGCGGTTCCGCGACCGGGGCGAGCACCTGGACGACCTGACCCAGGTGGCCACCATCGGGCTGCTGAAGGCGGTCGACAGGTTCGAGCGGGACCGCGGCGTGGAGTTCTCCACCTTCGCGACGCCGACGATCACGGGCGAGATCAAACGGCACTTCCGCGACAAGGGCTGGGCCATCCGCGTGCCGCGCCGGCTGCAGGAGCTGCGGATGTCGATCGGGAGGGCGACCGCCGAGCTCAGCCAGGGCACCGGGCACTCGCCAACTGTCGGCGAGCTCGCCGCCCATCTGGGAGTCACCGAGGACGAGGTGCTCGAGGGCATGGAATCAGCCCAGGCATATGCGACGCTCTCGCTGGACGCCGGGTCGGACAGCACCGACGAGGGCGCCTCGATCGCCGATACGCTGGGCACGGACGATCCCAGCCTCGTGGACGTGGACAACCGCGCGACCCTGAACCCCGCCCTGGCCACGCTGCCCCCGCGGGAACGCCGCATCATCCAGATGCGGTTCTACGAGAACATGACCCAGTCGCAGATCGCCGAGCAGATCGGGATCTCCCAGATGCACGTGTCCCGGCTGCTGGCCAAGTCACTGGCCCAGTTGCGCAGCGGGCTCGTCGACCCGGCTGACCTGGCGCCCCGGCCGCCCGCCAAGCCCAGCGCTTCCCGCACGCCCGCCAAGCCCAGCGCTTCCCGCACGCCTGCCAAGCCGTCCTCGACCGCTCAGCCCAGCGCGGTTCAGGCGCCCGCTCAGCCCAGCACCCCCCGAACACCGGGGCGCAGGGCCAGCACCAAGCCGCCAGCCGCCGACGCGGCCAGCAAGAGCCCCAGGAACCGGTAGGCCGCCAGGTCCGAGCTCACGAACGGCCAGGCGGTGACCAGGGCGAACGCCTGCACCAGCAGAAAGGGCGTCCGGGCGACGAGCCGGCGGCGGGCCAGTCCCAGCCACACCAGGGCGAGCCCAGCCACGACGATCGCCCACGTGGCGATCTCGGCGACCGCCATGCCGGCCCCGATGCCCGACCTGGCCGCCGAAACAGCCACGGCCAGCGTGAAGAGCAGGCCCGCGACCGCCTGGCCACCTGCGATGATGACCAGCGGACGCACTGGATCGGCCATGGTCGACCATGCTACGGCCACGACCTTCGATCGACCCGCGGAATGGGCAGCGGACCGCCCGACAGGCCCCTTCCAGCTGCGGCCAAAGGACGATCAGACCGGCCCCGCGACGCCTAGAGTGGCCCCATGAAGCCGCTCGGCCTGTTGATCGCAAACCCGAACGCGACCACCACGTCCCCGCGGATCCGCGACGTGATCACGGGCGCACTCGGCCACGAGCTCGACCTCGACGTGATCACGACGACCCACCGCGGCCACGCGTTCGAGATCGCCACGGCGTCCCACGGCCTGGACTTCCTCATCACGCTCGGCGGGGACGGGACCATCAACGAGACAGTCAACGGGATGCTCAGCTCGGGGCGCACCGACGACCTGCCGATCCTGGCCACCATCCCCGGTGGCTCGGCGAACGTGATGGCCCGGGCGCTGGGCTTCCCCAATGACGCCCTCGAGGCCACGGGCATGATCCTGGAATCGCTGCGCCTTCAATCCAGCCACCACATCGGGCTCGGCAGCGCACGATTCGCCCCGGACTCCGGCGCCGAGCGCACGCATTGGTTCACGATCAACGCCGGGGTCGGGCTCGACGCCGACGTGATCGCATCGATGGAGGCCCAGCGGGCCCAGGGGCACACCGCGACCGGGCTGCGGTACCTGAGCACGACCGTGCAGCAGTACTTCAAGGACCCCGAGCGCAAGGAGCCCGCGATCCAGCTGGAGCGGCCCGGGCTCCCCCCGATCACGGGTCTGGCCATGGTGATCGTCCAGAACACCGCCCCATGGACCTACCTCGGACCGATCCCGATCAACCCCTGCCCCGATGCCTCGTTCGACCTGGGGCTGGACGTGTTCGCACCGCACTCGCTGGGCGTGTTCTCGACCGCCAGGTTCGGCGCCCGCATGGTGCGGGGCAGCCGGGCCGGGGAGGTGCCCGGCGGGCTGACCCTCCTGCACGACCAGTCCGAGTTCACCATCCGGTCGACGACCCAGACCAACCTGCAGGTGGACGGCGACTCGATGGGACACGTCGAGTGGGTCCGTTTCTCCCACCTTCCGCGGGCCCTGCGGATAGCGGGCTGAGCAGGAATGTGACAAACGCGACAGTCTTAAGGCGCGTTAACTCGGGTAATGCCCTTGTGGCAGGACGGATCGCATGCGACCCTTGGGACAGTTCAGCCGGGTGGGGGGACTTCTCAGACCCGGGAGTCTACCGGGGGTGTCGTTGGGTCGGGCAACCGGCTCCGCATGCCGTCGCGAGTACCAGATGCACGCCCTCCTCGGGCGCAGGAAAGATGAGGAACGCATGGACTGGCGCCACAAGGCAGCCTGCCGTGACGAGGATCCGGAGCTGTTCTTCCCGATCGGGAACACCGGACCCGCGCTGATGCAGATCGAGGAAGCTCGAGCTGTCTGCCATCGCTGTGACGTCATGGACGCCTGCGGCAAGTGGGCGATCGACTTCAACCAGGACTCGGGAGTCTGGGGCGGCATGAGCGAGGACGAGCGGCGAGCCCTCAAGCGCCGCAAGGCCCGCGCGCGCGCCCACGCCAGGAACGTCTGATCCGAGCGGGCGCCCGGCGCCCGCATCCACCTTGGCAACGCCTAATCGGGGCCAGTCCGCGCTGTGCTGTGGCGCTCCCGCTCAGGCGGGTGACGCCGGAAGGTCGATCACGACCTCATTCCGGCTACCCGTCCGCCTGATCGTAAGGGATCCGCGCAGCTCGTCAGAGACCAGCGTCTCCACTATGCGCAAGCCGAGTCGCGGTGAGCCGGAGATGGCGAACCCGTCCGGGAACCCGGGTCCCTGATCGCTGACCACGACGCGCAGCCCGCCCGTCGTCGACGTGCAGTGCAGCTCCACTGATCCGGCGCCATGCTCCACCGCGTTGGACAGGATCTCCACCAGCGCTATCGACAGCGCAGTCGCCCGGTTCGAGGGGAGCACCCCGAAGGTTCCGGCCCGCACCATCGTGCGGTCCCCCACATCTGGCGCCGCGGTCTGGCGCACCATGGCCACCAGACGATCCGCGACCGCGTCGAAGGACACGTTCTCCGACGCGGTCTGAGCCAGCAGGTCGTGCACGACCGCGATGGCGATCACGCGGCGCTCGGCCTCCACGAGCGCCGCCGACGCATCGGTGTCCAGCCGGCGCGCCTGCAACCGCAGGAGTGCTGCGACCGTCTGCAGGTTGTTCTTCACCCGGTGGTGGATCTCCCGGATCGTGGCGTCCTTGCTCAGCAGCGCCCGTTCCCGGCGCCGCAGGTCGGTCACGTCCCTGACCAGGACCAGCGATCCACGGCCGCGCCCCTGCACACGCAGGGGCAGCGAGCGGACCGAGATCGTCGCAGCCTCCGACGTCAATTCGACCTCGCCCGGGAGGCGCCCCCCGCAGACCATCGCCACGGTTGCGTCCACCGCGCCGCCTCGACGGGCGATCCGGCTGCTGACCTGTGACAGCTGCGCGCCGATCAGGTCAGTGGCCAACCCGAGTCGCCGATACGCCGATGCGGCGTTGGGGCTGGCGAACTCCACGATCCCAGCCGGATCGAGCCGGATGAGCCCATCCCCCACGCGCGGCTCCGCGCCTGTAGCCTCACCTGCCTCGGCGTACGGGAAGTCGCCGACCCGGATCATGGTGAACAGGTCGTCGGCCGCCTCGAGGTATGCCCGCTCGAGCCGACCGGAGGCCCGCGACCCCGGCACGGCCGACCGTGTCAGCGCCGCGATCCACGGGCCGTTGGGGCTGCGGCCCACGCCCACAGCCTCAGCCTTGGCCGGCACGATCGGATCGGTCCGAGCAGCGAGCTGGCCGAGGCCGGGGGGCAGCCAGGCCCGGTCGAGCTCCGGGCGCCGGCCCCGCGCCGTGAACGATCCGACCAGGTCGTAGGGATGGCGGGTGGCTGCGGTGACCGGGCGCACCTGGGCGGCCGCCACGTATCCCCCCTGGTTCCACACCGGCAGCCACAGCAGGAGATCGCTGAACGCCAAGTCCGCCAGCAGGCCCAGATCGCGCAGGAGCGCCTGGCAGTGGGCGACGTCACCGGTCTCCAGGTCGGTGCGGTCTGCGGCGATCTCGGCAAGCGATCGCGCCGTCATGCTCCTCCGATCCGGCGCCAGCCGGCCATGGACGGTCCTCTCGTCGGATGCGGCGAATCTACAGCGACGATCCAGGAGGGGCCGCCCTTCCTGCCCGGCTGGGCCCCCGACAAGGGCCTCAGACGCCCGGCGTAGAGTGCTGGCCATCAGTTCGGATCGCCCATGCCATAAGCGCTTAGCCACCGTTTAGTTCCGGGCTGACCCGATGGACTTGTCCGGCGCACGAGCCCGCGCGTAGCGTCGCGATCGGCCCTACCAAAGCCCGACCGAGAGGATCCCGTCATGATCATGAAGAGGATCGCACTGGGGCTGGCCAGCGTCGCACTCGCCTCCGCGACCGTCGCCGCGCCCGCCTCAGCCACGACGACGGCGCCGACACCGCCGCCGTACCGCAACTCCTGCAACAAGGACGTCGCTGCCCTGCCCGCCAGCGTCCAGGGCAAGCCCGCGTCCTTCAAGGCGGGCTCGGCGCTGGGCGTGTACGTCTGGCACGAGGCCAGGGGCTGGCGCATCCGCGTCACGCACAACCTGCCCAAGACGGCGGCCGGAAAGTCGCAGCGCATCGAGGTCCGGGGCCGCGTCGTGGCTTCCCGCCCCATCTCGAAGGTCCGGCTCGTGCGCTTGGAGGACCGCCAGCGCGGCGAGTGGGTCGCGGTGCAGCGGCCGAAGCGCAAGGTGCTCGACGCCCGGTTCGTGAACGTGGGCGGCGTCGACGGCGTCGACTTCGCCGCCGGCTGCGCTGGCAAGCTGACTTTCCAGTTCTGGCAGATCACCAGGAACGCCGACGGCACGGTCAAGCGCACCTCGATCCCCGTCTTCGTGGGAAGCAAAATGACGCCGCTGACCGCCACGACGGTCCCAGGGCTGGACACGACGGTGACCGACCGGGCGAAGTTCGTCGTCCTGCGCACGCCTGTCTCCTGACGATCCGGCGCTGCCGGGAGGTGGGTAGCACTCAGGCTGGTCCAGTTTGGGCGGGACCGACGCGGGTCAGGAACTTCTCCCGATCCACAACCGCGCGCAGGATCCGACCAGTGGCCACCGCGCGGGTCACGGGTCCCTCCGGACCGGGCTCGGTCTGCTTGGCCACGACGTCGAAGGCCAGGCCGCGATCCAGTTCCGAGACCTCGGTCACGCTCACCTCCACGACGGTGCCGACCGAGGACGGCCGGAGGTGACGGATCCACACCTCGGTGCCCACCGAGGTGCTGGAAGCGTCCAGTCGCGCAGCGCAAGCGGCCACCGAGGCCGCCTCGAACCACGCGACGAGCCGTGGCGTGGCCAGCACGGGGACGTCGCCGCTGCCGAGCGCGATCGCGGTGTCGGCCTCGGTCACGGCGAACATCAGTCGCAACATGGGCCCAAGGATATTGGCGTGCGGCCCTGATCGGCGGTGACCGGCCCGGGGGCACCCATGCCCATGTGGGAGGATTGGGCCCATTGCACGATTGGCCACACGACCCGCGTCCGCCAGACCAGCGTCCGGAACGGAATGAGGAGGCACCATGAGCAAGCGCTCCCGCAAGCGTCGCACCCGCAAGGGCAACTCGGCCAACCACGGCCACCGTCCCAACGCCTGAACCGATCCGGACTCGGCCGGCGGAGATGCAGCCCGCGATGCCGGTCAGCTGCCTGCGCCGTGGGACTCACCCGGCCGGGGCGGCCTGGTGGCCAGCAGGCGCCGCAGCGACGCCAGCCTGGCTGGCCCGGACTCCCCGGCCGCTCCGGACGCCGCGAAACCGTCCAGCGCGCAGTCCTGGGACCCCTCGGTGTGCGGGCAGCCGCGGGGGCACTGATCAAGCGCCTTGTCGAACTCGGGGAAGGCCCGCAGCACGCGGTTGGGCTCGACATGAGCCAAGCCGAACGACCTGACACCGGGGGTGTCGATCAGCCATCCTCCATCGGGCAACGGGATCGCCACGGCCTGGGCGGACGTATGCCTGCCGCGACCTGTGACGGCGTTGACATCGCCGGTCAGCCGGTCGGCGCCCGGTACGAGCGCGTTGACCAGGGTGGACTTCCCCACGCCTGAGTGCCCCACCAGACAGGTGACCCGGCCGGTCAGGCGCTCGCGGAGCTCGGCCAATCCCACGCCGGTCAGGGATCCGTCCTCGGACTGGCCGCACACGACGGTCGGCACGTCCAGGGCTGCGTAGTGGTCCAGAAGCGGCGCGGCATCGGCGAGGTCGGCCTTGGTCAGCACCAGGAGCGGCGTCAGCCCCGCGTCGTAGGCTGCCACCAGGCATCGGTCGATCAGCCCGGTGCTGGGTTCTGGGTTGGCCAGGGCCGTGACGATCGCCAGCTGCTCAGCGTTGGCCACGATCACGCGCTCATCTGGATCTGCGTCATCGGCCGACCGGCGCAGCGCCGTGGCGCGCTCCTCGATCCGGACGATCCGCGCCAGCGCATCCGGCCCGCCACGCAGGTCGCCGGTGAGCCACACGGCGTCGCCGACAGCCACCGACTTGCGGCCGAGTTCGCGCGCCTTGACGGCGTGGATCAACTCGCCACCGTCGTCGAGGACAGCGTCGAAGCGCCCCCGGTCGACGGCCACGACGCGACCGGGCGCTCCGGCGGCATGGGTTGGGCGATCCTTGCTGCGCGGACGCGACTTGCGCCGAGGGGGCCGGACCCGGACATCGTCCTCGTCCCAGCGGTGCGTCACCGATTGCCCTCGAGCATCTCCTGCCACATCCGCCGGAACCCCGGCAGGGTCTTGCGCGTCGTGTCTATGTCGGCGATCCGCAACCCGCGCACGCGCAGCCCGAGCACCGCTCCAGCCATCGCCATCCGGTGGTCGTCGTAGGTCTGGAACACCGCGGCGCGCATCGGCGCAGGCGTGATGCGCAGCGAGTTGGCCCTGGCCACCACCTGGCCGCCGAGCCGGTTGAACTCGGTCGACAGCGCGGACAGCCGGTCGGTCTCGTGGCCGCGCAGGTGGCCGATGCCCCGCAGCCGGCTGGGCCCCGTCGCCAGCGCCGCGACGGCGGTGACCACCGGCGTCAGCTCCCCCGCGTCGCGCAGGTTCACATCGATCCCGGCGATCTCATCCGGGCCGGTCAGGGTCAGGCCCTCGTCGGTCAGGTCAGCCTGGCCGCCCATGGCAGCGAAGATCTCCCGCAGGTGGTCGCCAGGCTGGGTCGTAGTCCTGGGCCAGCCCGGCACCGTCACCGTCCCCCCAGTGACCATCGCGGCGGCGAGGAAGGGCGCGGCGTTGGACAGGTCGGGCTCGATGCGCCGGTCGATGGCCCGGATCGATCCGGCCGCGACCTCCCAGCTGGCGTCCTGCGGGTCCTGGATGCTGGCCCGCACTGCCACGCCGGACTCAGCCAGCATCGCGATGGTCATCTCGATGTGCGGCATCGACGGCAGGGCCTCCCCGCGATGGCGCACCCGGAGGCCCTCGTCGAACAGTGCCGAAGAGAGCAGGAGGCCGCTCACGTACTGGCTGGAGGCGCTGGCGTCCATCGTCACCGAGCCGCCACGCACCTGTCCCGTGCCACGGACCGTGAACGGCAGGGCGTTGCGGCCGTCGTCGTCGACGGTCACGCCGATGGCCTCCAGGGCGCCGAGGATCGCGCCCATCGGACGGGAACGGGCCCGCGGATCCCCGTCGAAGCGGACATCGCCGTCGGCGAGTCCGGCCACGACGGGCAGGAAGCGCATCACGGTGCCGGCCAGGCCGCAATCGACGTGGGCCGGCCCGCCCAGCGATCCGGGGGTGACCCGCCAGGTGCCGTCATCGATCCGCATCCGGACGCCCATCGCCCGCAGGCCGTTGACCATCAGGGTCGTGTCGCGGGCGTCCAGCGCCCCGGTGATCGTGCTCGGGCCGTCGGCGAGCGCGGCGAGCACCACGGCACGGTTGGTCAGGGACTTGCTGCCCGGCACCCTGACCCGGGCGCGCACAGGTCCGTCGGCCAGCGGCGCCGGCCACGGATCGTCAGGGGACACGCGCGGCAGCCTACCCGACTGTGGCAGGCTGGCGGGCGTGTGCGGACGCTACGCGGCAGCCAAGGACACCGCCACATTGGTCGAGGAGTTCCAGGTCGAGGCCGTGATCGAGCCAGCGCCCCAGGCCAACTACAACGTGGCGCCGACCGACCAGGTCGCGGTCGTGGTCGCCCGCCCGGTCGACGACGCACCCGTGCAGAGGCAGTTGCGCACAGCCCGATGGGGCCTGGTCCCGTCGTGGGCCAAGGACCCCAGCGTCGGCTCGCGGATGATCAACGCCCAATGGGAGAACGCCGCCAGCAAGCCCGCGTTCCGGGCAGCGTTCGCCAAGCGCCGCTGCCTCGTGCCTGCCGACGGGTACTTCGAGTGGTACCGGACCGCCGGGCCCAAGCCGAGAAAGCAGCCGTACTTCATCCACCGGGTCGACGGGACCGACCTGGCCATGGCTGGGCTGCTCGAGTTCTGGCGGCCGGACCCGCAGGCCCCGTGGCTGCTCACCGTTGCAGTCCTCACGGTGCCCTCGGCGGGAGTCGTCGTACCGATCCACGACCGCATGCCCCTGGTCCTGCCCGAGTCGGCTTACACCGAGTGGCTGGATCCCGCGCGGACCGTGGCGGCGGACTTCTCCGCCAGGCTGCCGATGGACCTGCTGATGGCCCACCCCGTGGGCACGGCCGTCAACTCGGTGCGCAACAACTCACCGGAGCTCCTGCTCCCGATCCCCGCCGAAGGGTCGGCATGACGACGACCTGGGAGGTCCAGTCTCAGGCGGGCGTGGGCCGCACCCACTACTACCCCGTGCCGCACGGGCGACCACGCGCGACCCTCGTACTGGGACATGGCGTCGGCCGCGGCGTCGACTCCCCCGACCTGGTGAACATCGCCGACGTCCTGCCCGCAGAGGGCATCGAGGTCGTCCTCGTCGAACAGCCGTGGCGCATCCTCGGCCGGCGGATCGGAGGTCCGCCCGCGACGCTGGACGCCGCGTGGGTGGCCGCCGTCAACGACATGCGGTCCCGGGGGATCGGCGTGCGCAGGCTGGTCGCGGGGGGGCGCAGCACCGGGGCCCGCGTGGCGTGCCGGACCGTCGAGCGGGTGCTGCCGGACGCGCTCCTGCTGCTCGCCTTCCCGTTGCACCCCATCCGCCGGACCACGATCACCGGCCCGGAGCCGACCCGGCTGCCAGAGCTCGTGGCGGCGGCCAGGATGGTCCCGACGGTGGTCGTCCAGGGCACACGGGACCGGTTCGGCCGGCCCGACGAGATCGCCGTCGGCCTGGCCGACGAGCAGGTGACTGCCCGGGTCGTGCCCGTCGCCTGGGCCGACCACTCCTTCGCGGTCCCGAAGAGCGCGCCGGTCGCCCCGAACTCGGGCCTCGACATGGTCCTGCGAGTTGCCCGCGCCACGGCGCTGCGCATCATCGACGGCCACTACTGAGGCTGGGAATGCCCCCCGGGGCGCCCGACGTTTGATATGAGTCGACGACGGGAGTCCTCGTGCTGGTGCACTTCGAGTCAGAGCCGCGCACTGGCGCGTCCGCGACCCACCTGCGGGTACCCTCTGTGGACATGTCCGCCGCGCAGCCGCCGACCGAGACGGATGCCGAGCGGTCACAGCGCTTCGAGCGGGACGCGCTTCCCCACCTCGACGCCCTCTACAGCGCCGCGCTGCGCCTGACCCGCAGCCCGGCCGAGGCTGAGGACCTCGTCCAGGAGACTTACCTCAAGGCGTTCGCCTCGTTCCACCAGTACGCCGACGGCACCAACCTCAAGGCCTGGCTGCACCGGATCCTGACGAACACGTTCATCAACACCTACCGGAAGAAGCAGCGCGAGCCGCAGCAGACCAACACCGAGGACGTCGAGGACTGGCAGATGGCCAGGGCTGAGGGACACACCTCCGGCGGGCTTCGGTCGGCGGAGGCCGAGGCGCTGGACCGGCTGCCCGACTCGGATGTGAAGAAGGCGCTGGCGGCGCTGCCAGAGGAGTTCCGAATGGCCGTCTACTACGCCGATGTGGAGGGGTTCGCCTACAAGGAGATCGCTGAGATCATGGGCACTCCCGTGGGCACGGTCATGTCCAGGCTGCACCGCGGACGCAAGCAGCTGCGGTTGCTGCTGTCGGACTACGCCGCTGAGCGCGGGCTGCTCCCGACAGGGCGGGAGGACAAGCCATGAGCTGCGGTGGGCCACACGAGCTGGACTGCGCTGAAGCCCTGGCCAAGTTGGACGCGTTCCTCGACGACGAGGTCACCCCGCATGACCACGCGCGCATCGCCGCGCACCTGCAGGAGTGCGCACCGTGCCTGTCCGAGTACCAGCTGGAGCGGATCGTGAAGTCCCTGGTCGCCCGCTGCTGCTGCGAGCATGCCCCGATCCAGCTGCGCACCCGCGTCGTGGCCGAGTTGGTCTCCGTCCAGTACCTCCTGCACCCGGACCAGCGCTGAGTCCGGCATGACCCACCTCAGCGACTACCTGCTGGCTCCCGGACGGCGCGAGGGCGTGGTCCGGGACGCATGCGAGCTGATCGACGCCGAGGTCTCCCGCGGGTCCGGCCTGTCGGGGCTGGCGGTCAAGTCGGCCTACCGCCTCGTCCGGAGCATCCGTCCGGGGATGATCGCCGCAGCCGTGGACGGGCTGCTGCAGCCGTTCGCCGACCAACTGGATCCCTTCTTCCAGGAGCATCGGACCACCGGCAAGCCGTTGGACCAGGTCCTCGTCGCCGAACGCACGAGCATGGCCGACGCGCTGCTGTCCATCACCGACGACCGGGTCGAGCGAAGCTCGCACGCGGCCGCCCGACGGGCCTACCAGCAGCTCCGCAGCACCGCCCGGCTGCACGTCGAGGCTGCCGCCCCGGGGATCGCGGAGCTGATCACGTCGCACACCACGCCCGCCTGACTGCCGGGCTACCTCGGGCGGCCGTGGTCGTCGAACTTGCCATACATGGGCCCCCGTGCCCGCTGGTACAGGCCTGCCACCACGCCCACCTTCGCCGCGCAGGTCCACGGCTGCCATCCGCGGCTCTGCCAGATCACGGCGGCCATGCGGACATTCGTCAGTGGATCCAGCGCGTGATCGCGGGCCTGGCTGGTGCTCGAGTAGGACACCCCGACGCGCCTGAGCGCGGCCTGCAGCGTGCCCCCGTCGTTGATCTGGAAGATCCCGTAGTCGCGCGTGCCGTTGCTGTTGCGGGCACCCACCACGTTGCGGTGGCCGGACTCGCAGCGCGAGACCGCCATCGCGTTGCCGACCTCCTCGGTGGGGAAGAACTTGCGAACGAGGCTGAGGACCTCCTCGGTGCTCGTCGCGGCCCCAGTCGACGGCTTCGTCGACGAGCCATCGGCCGGGCCCTGGGCCGAGCTGCTCGTCCCAAGGGAGCCGTAGGCATTCTGCGCCTGGGCTGCGGCGATTGCCGCAGCGATCGCGGCGTCAACCTCGCGGGCTGCGGAGGCCTCCTCGGCGGCCAGCGCCTCGGCGGCGGCCCGCTGCTTGGATACGGCGGCCTCCAGCTCCTCCTTGGAGCGGGCCAGCGCCTTCGCGGCGGCCTCCTCGGCCTCGTCCAGCCTCGCCAGCGTCGCAGCGTACTCCGTGGCCGCGGCCATGGCCCCGGCCACGACCGGCGCATCGACCCCCGCCAGGTCCGCCGACGGCCCGGGCAGCCCCTCGGCC
Source organism: Candidatus Nanopelagicales bacterium (assembly GCA_049688595.1). GTDB lineage: Bacteria > Actinomycetota > Actinomycetes > S36-B12 > CAIYMF01 > Prado023. The sequence continues at coordinate 13,162 of JBAVLA010000293.1, forward strand.
ACGGACTGCAGGGTCCGACCGGAGGCCTCGGCCAACCGCTGGGCAACCAGACCCGCCTGGCCGTCGAGAACGCTCGAGGCAAGCACCGGGGACGTGGCACCCCAGCCCACTGCGGCCACGGGGGGCACCTGCCCGCCCAGCAGGGCACCGATTCCGATCCCTGCGACCACCATCGCGACGATGCCGGCTGCGAACCGCCGGCCGCTGCGCCGCAGCTGGCGGGTGTCCTCCTCAGGATCCCCCACGAAGGAAGTATGCCCGACCGGGCGGGATAGCGTTGGCCCCCATGGGAACCGACCACCTGACCCGTCCCGACTCAGGCGCTTCGGCCGCCGCGGATCCGCCGACCGATCCAAGGCTCGGCGGGGACCTCGCGCTCGCCCTGAGCCTGGCCGACGAGGCGGATGCGATCTCGATGGCGCGCTACCGGGCGGCTGACCTCGTGGTCGACACCAAGCCCGACCTGACCCCGGTCACGGAGGCCGACCGCGCGGTCGAGGAGGCGCTGCGCGCACGCCTGGCAGAGGAGCGGCCCGCCGACCTCGTCCTCGGAGAGGAGTTCGGCGGCCAGCCGGCCGCTTCCGGCCGGCAATGGGTGATCGACCCGATCGACGGGACCAAGAACTACGTGCGGGGCGTGCCGGTATGGGCGACCCTTGTCGCGCTCGTGTCGGACGGCCGGGTCGTCGTGGGCGTCGCCTCGGCGCCGGCGCTGGCGCGTCGGTGGTGGGCGGCGGCCGGGGATGGCGCCCACGCCCGAGGCCCGGAGGGCACGCGGCGGCTGCGCGTCTCGGCAGTGCGCAGCCTGCCCGACGCCAGCTTCTCGTTCAGCGACCAAGAGGGCTGGCCCCCGGGCGCGCTGGCCGCGCTGACCGGCTCCGCGTGGCGCAGCCGTGCCTACGGGGACTTCTGGTCGCACCTGCTCGTAGCCGAGGGGGCGGTCGACGTGGCCGCCGAGCCCGAGCTCAGCGTCTGGGACATTGCGGCGTTGATCCCGATCGTCGAGGAGGCCGGCGGGAGGATCACCGGCTACGACGGCGCCCCAGCCCTGACCGCGGGCAGCGGCCTGACGACGAACGGCGCGCTGCATGAGCAGGTCCTGGCCCTGATGGACTGACCCGGCGCGCGCCTGCTGTCGCCACGCCGGATCCATGGCCAGTGTGGCCTTCGTCCACTACGGTGTGCCAATCAGATCCATCGGGAGGTTCCAGTGACCGTCAAGCACGTCCTTCAGACCAAGGGCTCCTACGTCGCCACCATCTCTCCCGACGCGACGCTGACCGAGCTCGTCGACGCGCTGGCCCAGCACCGGATCGGCGCGCTGGTCGTCTCCACCGACGGAGTGCACATCGACGGCATCGTTTCCGAGCGCGACATCGTGCGCTGCCTGCGCAGCGACGGCGGGCTCCCCGAGTGCCGTGAGTCCCACCTGCTCCACCTCGATCAGGTCCATGTCCGCGACATCATGACGACGGAGGTGACCACGTGCCGGCCAGAGACCTCCATCGACGAGGTCATGGCCGTCATCACCACCGGCCGGATCCGGCACGTGCCGGTGCTCTCCAAGGGGAAGCTCGTTGGGCTGGTGAGCATCGGCGACATCGTGAAGGCGCGCATCTCGCACCTGGAGTACGAGCGGACCGCGCTGGTCGACTACGTGACCACCGGGCGCTGACGACCCAGCGGCCATGGCCGACGAGCGTCGCGACCTGATCCAGAAGTTCGTCGCCCCGATGCGGGTCAAGCCCGGGACGCGGGTCAAGCTGCCCGACGACTTCGACTCCGACTACTCCCACCCGGACATGGAGAAGGAGGAGGCCCCCGCACTGCTGCAGGCCGGCATCGAGCACCTCGCCGAGCTGCAGGACCGGCTGTACTCGCAGGACACCTACGGCGTGCTGTTCGTGCTCCAGGCGATGGACGCTGCGGGCAAGGACGGGATCATCAAGCACGTCATGAGCGGGATCAACCCGCAGGGGGTCAACGTGACCTCGTTCAAGGCCCCCTCCGAGGAGGAGCTGGACCACACGTACCTGTGGCGGGTCCAGAAGGCGGCGCCGGCGCGCGGGTCGATCGGGATCTTCAACCGGTCGCACTACGAGGACATCCTCGTCGTGCGGGTCCATCCCGAGTACCTGCGGGGGACCAAGCTCCCGCCGAGTGCCCTCAAGGGCGACATCTGGGCGCGTCGGTACGAGGAGATCAACGGCTTCGAACGGCACCTCTGCGACAACGGGATCAAGATCGTGAAGGTCTTCCTCAACGTGGGCAAGGAGGAGCAGCGCCGGCGCTTCCTCGACCGCATCGACGACCCGGCCAAGAACTGGAAGTTCTCGGCGACGGACGTCCTGGAGCGGGGCCACTGGGACGCCTACCAGAAGGCGTTCTCGGAGATGCTGTCGAACACGTCGACCGATTGGGCGCCGTGGTACGTCGTCCCTGCGGACAAGAAGTGGTTCGCTCGGGTGAGCGCAGCGGCGATCCTCACCAGGACGCTGCTCGAGATCGACCCGCGGTACCCCAAGCTGGGCGACGACGCGATGGCCACCCTCGCCGCGTGCCGCGAGCAGCTGCTCGCCGAGGGCCCGCTGACCGCGGAGAAGTAGGCCCCGTCCTGGCCGGGGTGGGCATGCCGCGCAGGCGCCTTGCCAGCAGTCACCTGATGAGGACCTCATAGTCGTCGGCGGTGGCTGGGCCCTCCTGGACCCGCCCGTCGGGCAGCGACAGGGAAAGGGGCGTGCCGTTCTGGTCCGTGATCAGCACGCTGGACAGGCCGACCTCGTCCAGGCTCAGCACGACCTGGCCCACGAGCAGCACCTGATCGTTGGCGGGCAGCAGCCGGTAGGCATCCGAGCTGGCCAGCACGACGTGCCCGGACGGGCTGACCGACACGACAGTGAGCATGGGCTCACCGGTGAGCGGGTCGTCCAGCAGCGTGCGCAGCTCGGCCACCCGGGCGGGCGGCGGGCCCAATGACAGGGCGGCCAGGACGCCGTTGGCTGACCGGTCCTGGATCGGCTCGTCGACCCCCTCCAGTCCCCGGCCGGAGACGAAGTACACCGCGGTCCGGCGAACGCTCGGCGTGGCGCTGGACGACGTTGGGGCCGTGGTGAGCGATTCGGTGGGCAGCGCGCCGCTGGGCAGGGATTCGGCGCCCCTCTGCACGTCCACGCCGCACCCGCCGGAGAGCACGACCGCGAGGGCGACGGCCGGCAGGGTCCGCCATCGCCGCGGGCGGCTCATGAGGTCTCCACGGCGGGGATGTCGAGGGTGAATCGCGCCCCGCCGAACGGCGACGGGGCAACGGTCAGCGTTGCGCCGATGGCGCTGGCCTGGTCGCGGGCGATCGCCAGGCCGAGTCCGGCGCCCTCCGTGCGTGACTCGGCCGCCGACGACCCACGCACGAACGGCTCGAACAGCCGCTGCGCCTGGTCCTTGGCGACGCCCGGGCCGGCATCGTCGACGTGGCACCGGACCAGGTCGCTGCCCGCCTCGACAACGATCTGGCGCACCCCACCAGCGTGTCGCGAGGCGTTGTCGATCAGGTTGGCCATCACCCGTTCGACCCGCCGGGCGTCAGTGACCACGATCGGACGGTCGCCGACCAGCAGCCCCCGGTCGAGGTTGCGGGCCACCAGGACCCCTTCGACCAGGTCGGCGATGCTCGTGGCGTCGCGCTGTACGGGCGCGGCAGCGGTCACGCTCGAGATCTCGAGCAGGTCGAGCAGGATGCCGGACAGGCGCCTGGCCTGGCTGGCCAGGCTGCTCACCAAACGGGCGTCGCGCGGGGGGAAGCCGGCGCTGTGCGACTCCAGCATCTCGGCCGTGGCCACCACGGTGGTCAACGGGGAGCGCAGCTCGTGGCTGACGTTCGCGACGAAGCGGCGCTCCCGCTCGATCCGCGACGCGACCGCGACGGCCATCTCGTTGAACGAGTCCGAGATCGGATCCAGGTCAGGATCGCCGGTGTCCGGCAACCGTACGGTGAGATCGCCGGCAGCCAACTGCCGGGCGCCCTCGCCCAGCCGCTCGAGGGGGCGCATCAGCCGATCACCCAGGTAGTGGCCGATGCCGCCACCGATCACGAGCGCGCTGAGGGCCAGCAGCACGAGCAGGACCCGAGCCTTGTTGAGGGTCTCCTGCAGGTCCCACAGCGGGAACAGCTCGACGTACAGCCCCGACCTGGTCTGCACGCCGACGCCGTAGAAGGAGTCGTCGTCCAGGGCGAACCGCTGCTGGCCGCCCCCCTCGACAACCGTCAGGTCGATGAGCGACCCAGGGATGTCCGACGGTGAGAGCGTGGTCCCGCGCGAGTACCAGACCTCGTCCACCTTCATCAGCGCCTGCGACGACCCAACGACGGGCAGCTGGCTCAGGGCAGTGCCGGGCTTCGTCCCGCCCGCGATTGCGGCATCGACGGAGCGGGCGTCCAGAAGGGCCCGGGTGAGCGAGGACGACTGGCGCTGGTTGGTCAGGTACGTGCGGCCGACAACGTACATGCCGCTGGCAACCAGCACCGCGACCAGCATGGAAAGAAGTCCGAAGACAAGCGCCACGCGAGAGCGCAACCCGAGCCGAGGCATGCGTTCGGCCTACGCCTTGAGCCGGTAGCCGAACCCTCGGACGGTCAGCAGGTGCGCGGGATCAGCCGGATCCGACTCCAGCTTCGCACGAAGCCGGTAGACGAGGTTGTCCACGACTCGACCGTCCCCCGGGTTGCGGTAGCCCCAGACGTTGCGGAGCAGGTCGTCGCGGCTGACCACGCGCTCCCGGGCACCGATGAGCTCGGCCAGGAGCTTGTACTCCGTGGGCGACAGGGGGACCAACCGATCCCCGACCTGCACCTCGGCGGTGTCCGGGCGCAGGCGCACCTCGCCACACTCCAGCTGCCCCTGGTAGCGGGGCTCATCCGAGGCGCGCCTGATCTGTGCCCGGATCCGGGCCATCAGCTCCTTGGTGACGAATGGCTTGGTCACGTAGTCGTCGGCGCCGGCCTCAAGGCCGGTGACCACGTCGTGGCTGTCGGCCTGGGCGGTGACCACGATGATCGGCACCCGGCTCGTGGCCCGGATGCTGCGCACGACGTCGAGCCCGTGTATCCCCGGCAGCCGCAGGTCCACCAGCACGGCGTCCGGGTCCTCGTCCTGGCCGAGGAGCAGCGCATCCTCGCCGTTGGGCGCCTCCAAGACGCGGTATCCCTCATCCTCGAGGGCGTACCGAAGCACGAGGCGGATCTCGTCGTCGTCCTCGACGACCATGACTGTCTTTCCCACGGGCCTATTCAACCCGCTTCCCGGCGCACGGGTCGCACACCGGGTGGGGTTCACAGGGCATTGGGATCGATTTGGGAGGAATGCCCCAGCCGGGGGTCGCGCGTGCCCGCACTCCCACCGCCCTCGGATCGCCGGGGGTCGCGCGTGCGCACCCCCACGGCCCTCGGATCGCGCCAAGTCTGCGGGGCACGACACGGGATCGGGGCAACTCTGCTGGGGCGCGGACCCCGCGATCTTGCCGCGATCCCGGGTGGGGTGGGGGGTCAGCTGATCAGGGCGCGCAGGCCCTCGTCCCCCGGTCGCACGCGCCGCACCTCGGCGTCCACCCCAGCCTTCGAGGTGATCGCGGCCACCACTCGCTGCTGGCGGATCGTCGCCAGTGAGATGACCGTCCCCGAGGCGCCTGCGCGGGCCGTGCGGCCCGAGCGGTGGAGGTACTCCTTCGGCCCATCCGGCAGGTCGACGTGCAGCACGAGGTCGACATCATCGACGTGCAGGCCCCGGGCGGCGACGTCCGTGGCGACGAGTACGTCGATCCGGCCGCGGCGGAAGTCATCCAGGGTGCGCGTGCGCGCACCCTGCTTCATTCCGCCGTGCAGCGCGGCTGTCCGCACGCCCTGCTCCTCCAACTGGCCGGCCAGGCGATCAGCCCCGAGCTTGGTGCGCACGAAGGCCAGCGTCCGACCGCGGCGCGCCGCGATGTCCGCGGTCACCGCGTCCTTGTCCTTCGGGTGGACCACGACGACGTGGTGCTCCATCGTGCCGACCGTCGCGGTCACCGGATCGGCGCTGTGCTCGACGGGATCCTTCAGGTGGGTGCGCACGAGGCGGTCCACGTCATGATCGAGGGTGGCCGAGAACAGCAGGCCCTGGGTGGCGTCGGGCATCCGGCCCATGATCGCCTCGATCTCCGGCACGAATCCCAGGTCGGCCATGTGGTCGGCCTCGTCGAGGACGAAGACCTCGACCGAGCCCAGATCGACGGCCCCTCGGTCGGCCAGGTCGACAAGACGGCCGGGGGTGGCCACGACGATGTCGGCTCGTTCCAGGCCTCGGATCTGGCGATCGTACGAGGCCCCGCCCATGACCAGCTGCACGCGCATCCCGACGGCGGCGGCCAGTGGCTTGAGCACGTCGCCCACCTGCATCGCCAGCTCCCGGGTCGGCGCCAGGACCAGCCCGCGCGGCTCGCGCAGCCGCCCGCGGCGGCCCATCAGCCGGGTGAGCATGGGCAGCCCGAACGCCAGGGTCTTGCCGGATCCGGTGCGACCACGGCCAAGTACGTCCCGGCCGGCCAGTGTCGCGGGGATCGTCAGCGCCTGGATCGGCGTGGGCTCGGTGATGGACTGCGTGGCCAGGACGGCGGCCAGGGAGGCGGGCACGCCGAGGTCGACGAACGCGTTGGGTCCGGTGAGCGCAGGGACGGGCGCCGGCCGGGGGCGGCGCTCCGGCCTCTCCGGACGAGCCTGGCGCACCTGGCGCACCTGGCGAGCCTGGCGCACCTGGCGATCCTGGCGCACGGGGCGATCCTGGCGCACGGGGCGATCCCCGCGATCGGAACGGCCCGGGCGGGATGGACGAACCTGCGGTGCGGGGC
>JBAVLA010000294.1:0-9505 GCA_049688595.1 Candidatus Nanopelagicales bacterium
ACGCACGCCAGGGCGCCCAGGCCCACGAGCGGCCAGCCCAGGGACCCCGGTGCGGATGCGTCGAAGAGCGCGAACAGGCCGATGAGCACTCCAGCGAACCCGGACAGGACCAGCACTGCCTGTGTGCGTCGCTCGCGTGCGCTGACTGGGCCGGACCGGCCGTAGCCGCGGCTGTCCATGGCTGCCGCCAGCTGGATCGAGCGCTCGAGGCTGCCATCCAGCACCGGCCCGATGGATCTCAGGAGGCCGGGCAGGCGACCCTCATGGTGTCCGCGCAGCCTCCGCGCTCCGCGCACGCGGCGCGCGTCCATCAGCAGGCGGGGGGCGAAGGTCAGGGCGACGACGACTGACAGGCCCAGTTCATAGAGGGCCGCTGGGACCGATCGCAGCAGGCGGCTCGGCGCGGTCAGGGAGTTGGCTGCCCCGACGCAGGCGATCATCGTGGCCAGGCGCAGGCCCTCCACCATGCCGATCACAAGCGACTCCCAGGTCACGATCCCACCGAGCCGCACGCCGGCCATCCAGTCGGGCAGGTCGACTTCCGGCAGGACGATTGCCACGTGGATGCCCATGGGCGGGCCGATCAGCCCCTGGAGGATAGTGCGCGCCGCGATGATGAAAACGCCGAGGCGCAGCGCAGCCGAGAACGCGCCGGCCCACGGGGCGGCTGGCCTGCGGGCAGTCACGACGAGGGCGAGCGTGGCGATCACCAGCGCCAGGAGGAGTGGGTCGGTCGTCCGGCTGGCCGCGAGCATCAGGCCCAGCGCCCAGCCCCACCAGGCCAATGGATGCAGGTAGCGCGGGACCTGCCCCCTGCCAGCCAGCGCCGATCGGCCAGTCCGCGGCGCCGGTCCGGTTGGGCCACTGAGTGGCGTTCTCAACCGGCGGACCGCGCGGGGCTCGCCGGCCGCCGACCGGCCAACCGGGAACGGCGCCGCTGCACCGGCCCCCGGCAGGCTCGGGACGGGCACCGCGCTACTCGACCGTCTGGCCGCCGCCGCTGCCGGCTGCCGGATCCCCGGCGGCAAGCTCCCTGCGGCGTCGGCTGATCAGGAGGACAGCCCCCACAACGCCGGCCAGGGCAGCCAGCCCCAGGACCATGGCCGCGGGGCTGGCCGGGGAGGCGGAAGCCTGCTGGTTGGTGGCGCTGATGACTGCCGGATTGGGCTTCTCCGTCGCAGCAGCGCCGGCAGCAGCCGCAGCATCCTGATCGCTGACGGGGGCGCCGCACTCATCAGCTGGGTATCCGTTGATCCCGCACACGAGTCCCTGCTTCTCGGTCACCGTAGCGGCAGCAGCCAGGGCCTGGTTCCCGGTGGATCCGGCCGGGACGGTTACGCAGGACACGACGTCGGTGGGCGGCCGCTGGCCATTCGGGGCATCGGCGGTGAAGCCCGAGTCGAGCACGACAGCGACGCGCAACTGGCCCTCCGGTGCGTCGGATTCGGCCAGATCCGGGCAGAGCGCGGCGAAGTCCGGATCGTTGTCGGGCTTCTGGGACGCGCTCTCGGTCGTGATCCCGAACCGCCACCCCTGCACGTCCTGATCGACGACGTTGTACCCGCCAGGGCCGGTCTGGGCGACCTCCCACGTGCCGGTCGCGCCCAGCCAGTACGACCAGTAGCGGTAGGCCGTCGCGCTGGCTGGGGCCGCAAGCGCCACGCCCGCCAGCAGGATCGCGACCAACGGAAGCAGGATCGCCGTGCCGCGGCGGTTCCCGTGGATGACAGGGTTCACGGACGTGCCCTTCGCTCTGGCCCGGGCATAGACAGGATCCGGCGAGGGCTAGGCCCATCCGAGCTCCAGCGCCTACCTCGGGCGTATCGGAGCCCGCAGAGTCCGCCAGGTGCTCCGACTTGCCTGTGGCTCACGGTTGCGGGACAGCGCCGGATTCCCACCGGCTTCCCCTGGACTCGAACTGCGGCTTCGTGGGGGAGCGTACCGCATCATTGCAGTGCCCCGGATCGGGCATCGCCCAGCTCTGGCCCACAGCACGTTGGCCGCGCCAGACTGGTCGTATGCCAGTTCATCTCGTCCAGGGCGACATCACGGAGTTCCACGCCGACGCAATCGTCAACGCCGCCAACAGTGGGCTGCTCGGCGGTGGAGGGGTTGACGGGGCCATCCACCGAGCGGGCGGACCGGCGATCCTCGCCGAGTGCCGGGCCCTGCGCGAGACCTCGCTGAAGGCGGGCCTGCCCACCGGGCAGGCCGTCGCCACGACCGCGGGCAAGCTGCCCGCACGCTGGGTGATCCACACCGTGGGCCCGAGGTACAGCGGACGCCGGACCGATGCCGAGCTGCTGGCCGACGCCTACCGCAACAGCCTGGCCGTGGCACGCGAGCTCGGTGCCAGGTCCATCGCGTTCCCGTCGGTCTCCACGGGGATCTACGGATACCCCGTCGAGGAGGCGGCGCCGATCGCGTTGGGCTGCGCACAGGCGGCCGCAGACCTCGAGGTCACGTTCGTCCTGTTCTCCGAAGGCGTGCTTGAGTCCTTCCGCACGGCAGCTGAGCAGCTTGGGATCCCCGTGGACGGCTGAGGCCGGCGGTCACCTTGGCGGCCTTGAAGGGACGCGGGACAGTCGCCTATGCGTTCCACGGCTGCGAACAGTCCGCCTGCGGTCGATGCCTACCCAGCCGTCCCCGACGCTTTCACTGCGGCGGATGAAGGCTCATCGGGCCGTAGACCCTTCGACCGTCCTCGAACAGGGTCACGGCGTCCACCCCGTCGTCCAGCAGGTCGCGCCACACCTCACCGACCCAGGTCTCAGCCTCCCCCTGGCTCGGGAAGCCCCCGGCGGGCTGTGTAGCCGACACGGATTCGGCTGCGATCCCGTCCGAGCGCGCTAGTTGCCACGTCCATCCCATGCACTCACCTCCTCGCGAAACTCTGGGTCCGTGGTTCGCGCACTGCCGTCTACGGCCGCTCAACCGGAGAAGCGGTGAGTGCGGGGTCGAAGGCCACTGCGTCGCCGAGCACGTCGTCGATCGAGTCCCGGAGGTCGTCGTCCAGGATGACCCCGCTGGCCCGGACAGAGTCCGCGAGCTGCTCGGGCCGGGACGCCCCGACGATCGCGGCGGACACGTTCGGGTTGCCCAGGACCCAAGCAACCGACATCTGTGGAAGCGTGAGCCCGGCCTGCTCCGCCAGGGGGCGCAGTTGCTGAACCCGCGTGAGCACGTCGTCAGCCAGCCATCTCAAGATGTAGCGCGAGCCCGTCGGGTCGGCGGCACGCGATCCCTCGGGAACCTGCGCTCCGGGCAGGTACTTCCCGGTGAGGACGCCCTGAGCCATCGGGGACCACACGAGTTGGCCGATGCCGGCCGCCTCGCACTCCGGGATCACCTCGGATTCGATCACCCGCCAGAGCATTGAGTACTGAGGCTGGTTCGACACGATCCGATCCAGACCCATGTCCGTGGCAAGGGTCACAGCTGCGCGGATCTCCTCGGCCCGCCACTCCGACACTCCGACATAGAGCACCTTGCCGGCCCGGATCAGGTCGTCGAGGGCCACGAGGGTCTCCTCGAGCGGAGTGCTGTGGTCGTACCTGTGCGCTTGGTAGACGTCGATGTAGTCCGTCTGCAGCCGCCGGAGCGAGCCGTGACAGGACTCCATGATGTGCTTGCGCGACAGCCCTCGGTCGTTCGCGCCGGGCCCGGTCGGCCAGTAGACCTTGGTCAGGATCTCCAGGCCCTCCCGGCGCTGGCCGTGCAGCGCACGACCCAGCACGGTCTCGGCACCGGTCTGGGCGTATACATCTGCGGTGTCGAAGGTGGTGATCCCGGCATCCAGGGCTGCGTGCACGCAGGCCGTGGCCGCCTCCTCGGCTACCTGCGACGCATGCGTGAGCCAGTTGCCGTAGGCGACCTCGCTGACCCTCAGCCCGCTGCTGCCAAGTCGTCTGTGCTCCATGGCCCGACCCTAGGGCACGGGTCCGACAGTGGCCACTGCCTCCCAGGAGCGGACCCCGCGACCCCGCCAGACTCAGCAGACCTGCACGTCGGTGATCGGTCACCGTGCTGGGCCGGCACGTCACTTGGCCTTAGCGGCCTTCGGCACGACCGGGCCGCCGTTCCGGCGGACCCTCGGCGGTGGCATCCTCATCCGGCGGAGCTGGATGACCCGCATGAGGCCGTAGAGCGACGCGCCCTTGCGGTCGGCCTTGTCCGGCCAGCGTGCCTGCAGGGCGCGCTCCAAGCGGAACATGAGGATGATCGTGTCCGCCATGATGCTCAGCGTCATGAACATCCAGAAGATCGACAGCCACGCCTGGACCTCGGGCGACGGGATGATGCCGCCCAAGAGGACCATGATCGCCAGCGGCAGGAGGAACTCCCCGCCCGTCCACCGGCCATCGACGAAGTCGCGGACGAATCCGCGGACCGGGCCGGCATCGCGAGCCGGCAGGCCTCGCTCGTCTCCACTCGCGCGCGCCACTCGAGCGGCCTCCCGTTCCTGGGCGGCCCGGATGCGCGCGGCCTTCTTCGCCTCCTTGGGGTCGGAGGGGATCTGGAGCGCCTGCTTTCGCTGGGCTTCGGCCTCCCTGCGCGTGGGAGTGGGACGGCCCTTGCCCGCGGTCGGGCTTGGCGGGGGGACGTCGGGCTCGACCGGCTTCTGCCTTGACTTGAACCACACAGCCCAAGGGTACGTTGTCGGCAGGGGCGTTAGGCTAGAGGTTGATCGGCGGGAGTGCCGCCAGGGCAGAGAGCGGACCAAGCATGGCCGGTTTGTGGCAGCGGTTGAAGTTGATCTTCAGTTCCAAGGCGAACGCCGCGATGGACAGGGCTGAGAACCCCGCGCAGACTCTGGACTACTCGTACGAGAAGCAGCTCGAGATGCTGCAGAAGGTGCGCCGCGGTGTCGCAGACGTGGCCACGTCACGCAAGCGGGTCGAGCTGCAGATCGTCGGCCTGGACAAGCAGCTGGCCAAGCTCGACGACCAGGCGCGCGCGGCGCTGTCCCACGGCCGCGAGGATCTCGCCCGCGAGGCGCTGACCCGCAAGAGCGCCGTGTCCCAGCAGATGAACGACTTGCACGGACAGCTCGCGCAGCTGACCGCCCAGGAGCAGAAGCTGAGCCTGGCCGCCCAGCAGCTGCAGGCCAAGGTCGAGTCCTTCCGCACGCAGAAGGAGACGATCAAGGCCACCTACTCGGCCGCAGAGGCCCAGGTGCGCATCAACGAGGCGTTCACCGGCATCTCCAACGAGCTCGGCGACGTCGGGCTGGCCATCCAGCGAGCTGAGGACCGCACGGCCCAGATGCAGGCCCGCGCCGGGGCGATGGAGGAGTTGATGGCCACGGGCGCCCTCGAGGTCCCCGGCGGCAAGGACTCGTTGACCGCCGAGTTGGAGCGATTGGCCGCCGACAACCAGGTTGAGCGCGAGCTTGCTGCCATGCGGGCCCAGCTGGGCGGGGCGGAGGCGCCGCCAGCTGTGGCCGCCCCGGCCGTGCCAGCGGTTGAAGCGGCTCCGGCGCCAGCGGCTCCGGCGCCATCCGCCCCCGTGCAGGAGCAACCGCCGCAGGCGCTGCCGCAGGTATCGCCTGCGCCCGCCCAGCCGCAGAACCCGGCCCAGCCGTCGCAGTAGCACTGCACCGGGTCCGCCGCGCAGAGGAAGCCACCGGGCACGAACCACGAGTCCAAGAGGCAGAGACACGATGGCAAGGAATCGATACGCGCCGGACCCAGGCTTGACGGCGCGAATGGGCGGGACGATGTTCGTCCTCGGGCTGCTCTACGTCGCCCTGATGGCCGTGCTGATCTACTCCGGGCTGAACGCGTCCTTCGTCCTCGTCCTGGCCGTGGTCTCGGCCTTCGGCCAGTGGTACTTCTCGGATCGGATCGCGCTGTACTCGATGGCGGCCCGGCCGGTCACCCCAGCCCAGGCCCCGCAGCTGCACGCGATCGTCGATCGGCTCTGCGCCATGGCCGACATGCCCAAGCCGACCGTCGCGATCGCGGACACCGACATGCCGAACGCGTTCGCCACCGGTCGAAGCACGAACCGCGCTGCGGTCTGCGTGACCACCGGCCTGCTGCGCCGGCTGGACGGGCAGGAGCTCGAGGCGGTCCTGTCCCATGAGCTGGCGCATGTCGCCCACCGTGACGTGCTGGTCATGACGGTGGCCTCGTTCGTGGGCGTGCTCGCGGGGTTCCTCACGCGATCCTGGTTGTGGGGCGGCATGTTCCGCCGCCGCGACAACGACAGCAACGGGGCCCTGGCCTTCCTCCTGATCATGGTGGTCTCGATCGTCGTCTACTTCGCGAGCTTCCTGATGACGAGCATGCTCTCGAGGTACCGAGAGCTCTCGGCCGACCGCACCGGAGCCCTGCTGACGGGCCGACCCGCCGCCCTGGCCCGAGCCCTGCAGAAGATCACCGGCGAGATGAGCGCCATCCCCACGCGGGACCTGCGCGAGAAGGAGGCGATGAACGCCTTCTTCATAGCCCCGGCGTTCGGCGGCAGGGAGTCGATGGCCGCGCTGTTCTCCACCCATCCGCCGCTCGAGCAGCGGTTGGCGCAACTGGCTCGGATCGCCGCTCAGCTGGGGCAGTGATGGGCCTGTTCGACGCGATCCTGGGCCGGCGAAAGCCGGCGCAGCCCGACTTGGACAACATCTTCGGCCTGCCCTCGGCCGCGATCACGCTGTCGGCCAGCCTCGGGTTCGAGGCGACTGGAGCAGGTGCGGTGGCCTTCCGCGTCCCGGATGGCCGGGCGTTCGCGGAGGTGCAGGCCGAGATCGAGGCGCTGCTGGCGGCCTCGGGCAACCCCGCCGTCGACGTCCACGTCGACCAGTACGGGTACACATGGCTCGTCGTGCGAACCGATCCCCCCGATGTGGGCGCGCTCGTCACGCACCTGCACGCGGTGAACCTCTCGCTCCAGGACACCGGGTTCGGTCCTCAGCTGCTCTGCGCCATGGTCAACTTCCAGGGTGCGGATGGGCGATCCCTGGCGCTGGTCTACTTGTTCAAGCAGGGCTCGTTCTACCCGTTCGCGCCCATGGCCGGACAGTCCCGTGACACGATGCTCGAGCTGCAGGTCCGCGACCTGCTGCGCGAGGAGCTCGCGGTTGAGCAGGACCTGTCCCGGTGGTTCCCGATCTGGGGCGCGCCAGGGCTGTAGGCCCACAGCGCCCGAGACGGCTGCGCTACGCACTCGCCGGAAACGGGCCATGGTGCGGCCGGATCGGGACGCGATCCGGCCGCGGGGGGAGCCCGGATCAGTCCGGCGTGGGCGACGATCCCACGCCCGGCAGGGCGAGCATGCGGTCCAGTGCGACCCTGGCCCAATGTGCGGTGTCCGGGTCCACGACGATGCGGTTGATCACGTTCCCGGCCACGAGGTTCTCCAGGACCCACACAAGGTGCGGCAGGTCGATGCGGTTCATCGTGGCGCAGTAGCAGACCGTGCGGTCCAGGAAGGTGACCTGCTTGTCCGGATGCGCGCCTGCCAGCCGCCGGACGAGGTTGAGCTCCGTCCCGATGGCCCACGCCGAGCCGGGGTCGGCAGCCGCCAGCTTCTGGATGATGTACTCGGTCGAGCCGACGAAGTCGGCCTTCCGGACCACCTCATGGCGGCACTCCGGGTGAACGAGGATGTTGACCCCCGGGATCCGCGCCCGAGCCTCATCCACCAGGTCCTCGGTGAAGCGGCCGTGCACCGAGCAGTGCCCGCGCCACAGGACCATCTTCGCGGCAGTCAGCTCGTCGTCCGTCAGCCCGCCGCCGGGCTGGTTCGGGTCGTAGAGCACGCAGTCGGCCAGGGAGAGGCCCAGCTCGAGGACCGCGGTGTTCCGGCCGAGGTGCTGGTCAGGCAGGAAGAAGACCCGCTCCCCATGCTCGAAGGCCCACTCCAGGGACTGGCGGGCGTTGCTGGACGTGCAGATCGTCCCGGCGTTGCGGCCCGTGAAAGCCTTGATCGCCGCCGTCGAGTTCATGTAGGTGATCGGGATCGTGCTGTCGGCCAGCCCGAGGGCGACGAACCTGTCCCACGCGTCCTCCACCTGCCCGATCTCGGCCATGTCGGCCATGGAGCAGCCTGCCGAGAGGTCCGGAAGGATCACCTGCTGTGCATCCGAGGTCAGTATGTCGGCGCTCTCAGCCATGAAGTGCACGCCGCAGAAGACGATGTACTCAGCGGTCGCGTGGGCAGCCGCCTGCTGGGCGAGCTTGAACGAATCACCCGTCACATCGGCGAACTGGATCACCTCGTCGCGCTGGTAGTGGTGGCCAAGGACGAAGGCGCGCGGGCCCAGCTCTGCGCGCGCAGTTCGCACGCGATCGAGTAGGTCCGGGTCAGACGCTGGGGGCAGGGCGCCGGGGCACTCGACGCCCCGCTCCGAGTCGGGATCGTTGCCGTGGCCCAGCAGGAGGAGGGCGAGCGGTGTGGGCTGTGGCTCGGTCCAGGCAACGGTGTCGGTCATCGGGTCTCCCATGTGAGGCGTGTGTCAATGGTTCCACAACATCGAGTCCGTGCGCAGGCATGGCGGGAGGCTCACCGACGAGCTCTGGCGACGTCGAGTGCCACACTGGCCGCCGTGCGCATCTTGGTATGTCCTGACTCGTTCACCGGGACGCTGACCGCGGCGGAGGCAGCCGACGCGATCGTGCGCGGCTGGCGTGATTGTGCGCCAGCGGACGAACTGGTCAGCCGCCCGCTGTCCGACGGCGGGCCCGGCTTCCTCGATGCGGTACAGGCCGGGGCAGGCGGGCAGCGGATCACAGTTGCAGTATCTGGGCCAGTTGGCGTGCCCGTGAGCGCGCAGTACCTGCGGGCCGCCGATGGGACCGCCTGGATCGAGAGTGCAACCGCCGCGGGGCTGCAGCTGGTGCCGGCCGGCCAGCGGGACCCGACGCGCACGAGCACCTGCGGAGTCGGGCAGCTCATGGCTGCGGCGCTGGACCGTGGGGCTGCCCGGATGGTCCTGGGCGTCGGCGGCACGGGCACGTGCGATGGTGGCGCCGGGCTTCTGGCGGCGCTCGGAGCGGAGTCGGACCCGCCCGGGCTCTTGGGCGCCGGCGGCGGCGCCCTGCCGGCGATCACGGAGCTGGACCTGTCTCCTGCCCTGGTCCGGGTGGGAGCCTGCAGGCTCGAGGTCGCAACCGACGTGGATGTCCCGCTGCTGGGACCTCGCGGGGCGGCCCGCGGGTTCGCTCCCCAGAAGGGGGCCACGCCCGAGCAGGTCGAGCTGCTGGAGTCGGCCATGGCCCACTGGTCGGATCTGTTGGGCCGGTCCTCCGACGGGCGCAGCGCGGCGATCGCCCTGGGAGCCGGTGCCGGCGGCGGCCTCGGTGCGGCCCTGATCCGGCTGGGCGCGCGCCGCGTGCCCGGCATCGCGACGGTGCTCGAGGCCGCCCGAATCGAGGAGGCGATCGACACCGCGGACCTGGTCGTCACCGGCGAGGGGGCCTTCGACTGGCAGTCCCTGAGGGGGAAGGTCGTCTCGGGGGTGGCCGTGGCTGCCCTGGCGCGAGCGGTGCCGGTCGTCGTCCTGGCC
>JBAVLA010000295.1:0-8892 GCA_049688595.1 Candidatus Nanopelagicales bacterium
GCCCGGAGGCGCGGTTTCGAACGCCCCGGCCGCCCCGCCCCACGGCTCGCCCCTGCGCCGTCACTGGCAGGGGGCGCTCCTGGTCGCAGCGGGTGTGTGCAGCCTCGCCCTGGCCACCGCCTCCATCCTCCCCGGCCTCGGGGCTGGCGACATGGCCAGTTCCGGAGTCGGCACGGTAGCCGCGGAATCAGAGCCTGCGGCTGGCGCTGCCCGTGATGCGGTGTCCGATGGTTCGACCGCGCTCTCCTCGCCCGCGGACTCGGCCCAAGCCGCAGGGACGCCGGAGGCGACCAACTCCGCCACCAGCACAGAACGAGCCCTCGTCCAGTCCGCTGAACTGCTGGTGGGGGCCAAGGACCTGCAGGGCGAGCGCGATGCCTTCGTCGCGAAGATCACCGCCCTGGGCGGTCGCGTGGTCTCCGAGACGGTGATAACCCAGGACCGGGACGGATCGCAGGCCGGGACAGGTGGCTACGGGGGCAGCGGCGCGGAGATCGCGTCCGACTCCGCCCTGTCCTACCCATACCCCTGGTACCCGTCGGCGCCCGGGATCTGGCTGAGCGTGGAGGTCCCCGCCAACAAGTACCCCCAGGCGGTGGAGGCGGCCCGCAGCGCAGGCACGGTCGTCCAGATGCAGCAGTCCTCCTATGACGTGGGCACGCAGGTGGCCGACGTGGATGCGCGGATCGACTCGCTCGAGGCGTCGCTGGCGCGACTCCAGAAGCTGATGGGGCAGGCCAAGGACATCTCCGACGTGATCACGCTGGAGAAGGCCATCTCGCAGCGCCAGTCCGAGCTGGACTCCCTGCGGGCACAGCAGCGCGAGCTGGCCAACCAGACCGCCATGTCACGAGTGAGCCTGACCCTGATGAGCCCGGCGGATGCAGAGCAGACGATCACGCCGGAGCCCCCCCTGACCTGGTGGGAGTCGTTCCTGGCCGGGCTGGGCCAGCTCTGGGCATGGCTGGGCAGGGCGCTGCTGATCCTGTCGCCGCTGCTGATCGCGCTGGCCGTCATCTGGTCCGTCCGGCGGCGGGCGCGTCGCACGGGCGACGGCGCCGAACGGACTCCGGCCACGGCAGCCACCGGGAAGACGGAAACTGGGGAGGCCGCACACGGCTACACAACCCACGGCGACGCCTGACCCGGGGACGCCGGAAATGACGAAGGCTCATCATCGGGTCGAGGGATGACGAGCCATCGTCGTGTCCGCACCCTGGTCGGGGGCTCGGGACGTTCCACCCGAAACCTCGCGGATTCGGGCAACTGCCCCGCAGGTTACTGAGCCGAAGCGCTCTGTCCGGCCATTTCGGCGCGCACGCTGTCCATGTCGAGACCGCGGACTGCGGTGATGACCTGCTCGAGCTGGGGAGCGCGCAGGGCGCCGGGCTGGGCGAAGACGAGGATCCCCTCCCGGAAGGCCATCAGCGTCGGGATCGACGTGATCCGCGCGGCCGATGCCAGCTCCTGCTCGGCCTCGGTGTCGACCTTGCCGAACACGACGTCATCGTGCTTCTTGGAGGCAGCTTCGAAGACGGGCGCGAACATCCGGCAGGGACCGCACCAGGAGGCCCAGAAGTCCACGAGCACGATGTCGTTGTCGAGCACCGTGGATTCGAAGTCGCTCGATGTCAGGTTCACAGTGGCCATGTCGGTCCATTCCTCGTAGTGGGTGACGGCGCTGGCGCCGTCCGCGGGATTCATACCCCTTGGGGTATGCAACCAAACCGGGTGCTGATCCATTCCGAACCCGCCGGAAGAATGGGCCCATGTCCCGCCGGGCCCTGCGCGCCAGCCTGACCCGACCCGTGGACGGGGGAGTCGCGACTCTGCTTCCCGAACCCGAGGCGGCCGAGGGCTGGCTCCTCCTGCTGGACGGCACCCAGCAGTCCCACGTCGACCTCGCCGACCCGACCCACCTGTCCTTCGAGTACATGCGCCGCATCGGGCACGTGATCGACATCCTCCCGCCGGGGCCGATCCGAGTGCTGCACCTGGGCGGCGGCGCAATGACCCTGGCCCGGTACGTCTGCGCCACCAGGCCCCGCTCCCGCAACCTCGTCGTGGAGATCGACGCATCGCTGACCGCCCTGGTCCGGGAGCACCTGCCCTGGCCGCGCGAGTACTCGATCCGGGTTCGACAGGCGGACGCACGCGAGGCCCTCGACGCCCTGCCCGACGCGTCAGCGGACCTCATCGTCCTCGACGTGTTCGCCTCGGCCCGCACGCCAGGGAACCTCACCTCGGTGGAGGCGTTCGACCAGGCCCGCCGCGTGCTGGGACCGGGCGGGACGCTGGCTGCCAACATCGCCGACGCGGCGCCGCTGGACTACGCACGCTCGTTCCTGGCCGGGGTCCTGCAGGTGTTCGGCCAAGTGGCTGTCATGTGCGAACCGTCCGTCCTGCGCGGCCGGCGGTTCGGCAACCTCGTCGTGGTGGGCCGACCGCGCGGAGCGGTACCGCTGGACGTGACCTGGCTGGCTCGCCGCACCGCGTCAGATCCATGGCCGGCCCGGGTCCTGCACGGGCCCGCCCTGGCCGACTTCGTCGCAGGGCACCTGCCATTCGTCGACGCGACCGCGCCGGGCTCGCCGGAGCCGCCGGGAGGCGGCCTGGGATGACGCCGGTCCGCAGGCCCTCGGAACCCCAAGCGCCGGCGCCGGGCGGGCGGGCCTGGCGTTCGAGGCCAAGCGCTTCGGCCGTGGCGCTGGCTTCAGCCGCGAAGCAGGAACACGACTCGCTGCCGCCAGACCCCATCCGGACCGTTGACGAACAGGGCGAGGCAATCCACGTCGAAGGCCGCCCGATATGGCTGCATGGCCTCGTACGCCTCGTCCAGCCACTCCTCGGCGAGGTTGTGGGCGACGGTGACGTGCGGGTGGTACGGAAACGCCAGCTCCCGGTCGAGCGGACCGCTCCGGACCGCCGCCTCCACCTCGTGGGTCTGCTCCTCGCCCTCGACGAGCGGGACGAACACGACCGGCGACACAGGCCGGAACGTCCCGGCTCCCGCCAGCACGAGCCGGAACGGATGCAGGCGGTCGGCCTGCTCCTTCAGATGCACGAGGACCTCTGCCAGCTGCTGCTCATCGGCGAGCAGGGTTGGCGGGACCAGGGTGATGTGTGCCACGATCGCATGGGCCAGCGGATCGCCGAACCGCTCGCGGAAGGCCCCGAGCTCGCCGAGGAACGGCTCGGGGATCGGCAGCGCGACGCCGATGGTCAGCGGCCAGGCCGGCGGCTCGTCGCCGAGTACGTCGGCCGGAGTTGGGACCCGATCGTTCATCTTCCGACCACGAACCCGAGATGGTCGTACACGCCTGCGAGCGTCTGCGCGGCCACCTCGCGGGCCCGCTGCCCACCGATCGCCATCTGCCGGTCGAGCTCGGCCTCGTCCGACATCAGCTCGGTCACCCGGGCCTGCATGGGCTCGGCGAAGGCCACCACAGCGGCGGCCACCTCCTTCTTCAGGTCGCCGTACATCCGCCCGGCGAACTGGTCCACTACGTCTGCCATCGGCCGACCGGTGAAGGTCGACAGGATCGTCAACAGGTTCGACACGCCGGGCTTGCCCTCCGGGTCGTAGCGGACGTCGGTCTCGGAATCGGTCACCGCGGACTTGATCTTCTTCTCGATCCGCTTCACGGGGTCGAGCAGGAAGACGCAGCCGGCCGGCGAGGACTTGCTCATCTTGGACGTCGGGTCGATCAGGTCGACGATCTTGGCGGTGTCCTTGACGATCATCGCCTCTGGGACCACGAGGGCGTCGCCGAACCTGTTGTTGAAGCGGATGGCCAGGTCCCGGGTGAGCTCGAGGTGCTGGCGCTGGTCCTCGCCCACGGGGACGGCGTTGGCCTGGTAGACCAGGATGTCCGCAGCCTGCAGGATCGGGTAGGTGAACAGGCCGACGCTCGTGCGGTCTGAGCCGGTCCGGGACGACTTGTCCTTGAACTGCGTCATCCGGGACGCCTCGCCCATGCCGGTCAGGCACGCCAGGACCCACTGGAGCTGCGCATGCTCGGGCACGTGGCTCTGGACGAACAGCGTCGCGCGCTGCGGGTCGATGCCCAGGGCGAGCAGCTGGGCGAAGCTGAGGCGCGTGCGCCTGCGCAGCAGCGCTGGGTCGTGCTCGACTGTGATCGCGTGCAGGTCGACCACGCAGTAGAAGCAGTCGTGGGTCTCCTGCAGGCCCGACCAGGTCCGCAGCGCCCCGAGGTAGTTGCCGATGTGGAATGAGTCGGCCGTCGGCTGGATGCCGGACAGGACGCGGGGACGCGAAGACATGCCGACAATTGTCGCAAAGGTTGTCGGGCGACCCGAGCACCCGTCGCCCGGGGCTTCCGGCCGGTCGGCGACTGCCTGCCTGCTGTCGGACGGCCCGGACCTCAGGTCGCGGTGCCGCCGCTCCCGGTCCCGTCACCCACGGTCCCGTCACCCACGGTCCCGTCACCCACGGTCCCGTCCGGGGGGCGGACCGCCTCACCCGACGGTTGCGTCCCTGACGTCGGTTCACGGCGCGTGGTCCTTGGCGACACCCGCAGCCGTGCGATGCGGCGACCGTCCAGCTCGAGCACCTCGAAGGTGGCCCCAGGCGGCTCGGCCACGATCCGGTCTCCCGGTCCCGGGAGCGTCCCAAGGGCCGCGACGAACCAACCCGCCACTGTCTCGTAGGGGCCCTCGGGCAGCGAGAACCCGGCCTGCTCCGCGAAGTCCTCGAGGTTGAGCAGGCCATCGACCTCGAACGGCTCCCCCGACCTCCTCCGCAGGTGAATGGGCTCCGCGCGGTCGTACTCGTCGTGGATGTCACCCACGAGCTCCTCGACGAGATCCTCCAGGGTCACGATCCCCGCCGTCCCGCCGTACTCGTCGGCAACCACTGCCAGGTGGTGGCCACCGCGTCTCATCTCAGCCAACGCAGGGATGACCTGCTTGCTCCCCGGGAAGAACGCGACGTGGCGGGCCAGGTCCTCCAACCGGACCGAGCGGTCCACCATGCTCGGGTTGAGGATGTCCCGCACATGGACGAAGCCAAGGATGTCGTCTGGGGACTCCCCGATCACCGGATACCGCGAGTGCGGCAGCGCGGCCACGATGCTCGCCGCGCGGAAGGCCGGCAGCGACGCATCCAGGAACGCTACTTCGGTGCGCGGGATCATCACCTCCCTGAGCTCGGTGTCCCCGGCGTCGAAGACGTCGTCGATCAGCTCCCGCTCCTCGTCGGAGAGCTCGGTGTGCGCCGCGACCATCCCACGCAGCTCCTCGCCCGTGATCGCCTCCCGGGCGCTGTCCGGATCCAGTCCGAGGAGGCGCACGATCAGGTTGGTCGAGATCGACAGCAGCCAGATGAAGGGCCGGGACACCTGCGCGATCACGTCGATCGGACCGGCGACGGCCAGCGCGATCGCCTCGGCCTGCTGCAGCGCCAGCCGCTTCGGCACGAGCTCGCCGAGGACCAGGGAGATGTAGGCGATGACCAAGGTGCTGCCGATGAACGCCACGGACTGGGCGATCCCCTGACGCATCCCGGCCGTCATGAGCCACGGCGCGATGACCGGCACGATCCTCGAGGCACCGAAGCCGGCAGACACGAAACCGGCAAGGGTGACGCCGACCTGGACGGCGGCCAGGAATCGGTTGGGGTGGTCCATCAGGGCGCGCAGCCGCGAGCCTCGGCGAGGGTCGGCTTCTACGAGCCTGTCGACCTGGCTGTCGCGCAACGAGACCAGGGCGGTCTCGGATGCTGCGAAGAATCCCCCGATCAGCGTGAAGACCAGGATGATCGCAAAGGTGATGCCCAACTCGCCCACGGTGGAGGAGAACCTACCGCACCTCGAACCCGGGCGGCGTGGCGGCTGGAGTGGCCGATTCGCGGGCCCAAGCCCGCCGACCCACCCCGCATCCCCCATCCCGACGGCCCCCGCCCGCTGGCCGACTCGCCGGGGCGCAGGATGGCGTCGTGAGCTTGGTCGTGGTTACCGCCAACGTCAACGGGATTCGCGCAGCACTGCGGCGCGGCGGCCTCCAGTGGCTGGCCGGGTGCGGTGCGGACGTGGTCTGCCTGCAGGAGGTGCGCGCGACACCTGACGAAGTGGGCGCTGCCCTCGGAGCGGAGAAGGACCGCCTCCTCTGCGCGATCGGCGACTGGATGGCCGAGCGCGCCACGGGCGTCGAAGTGCACAGGGCGGCGACCTACGCCGAGCGCTGGAGCGACCACGCCGCCGTCACGGCCACCTTCGCCTGAGCTGGCTGCGGGGCCTTCCGGCTGGCCCGGGCCAGCCCGACTGGCCGCCGACTAGCCCATGGATGACTGGAGGTTGTCGTCGATGGCGGCCAGGAACTCCTGCGTGGTCAGCCAAGGGGCCTCCGGGCCGATCAGGAGCGCGAGGTCCTTGGTCATCGCGCCCCCCTCGACCGTCTCGATGCAGACCCGCTCGAGCGCATGGGCGAAGGCCGCGACGTCGGGCGTGCCGTCCATCCGAGCACGCGCCTCCAGGGCCCGGGTCCAGGCGAAGATCGAGGCGATCGGGTTGGTCGAGGTCGGCTTGCCCTGCTGGTGCATCCGGTAGTGCCGCGTCACGGTCCCGTGCGCGGCCTCAGCCTCGACGGTCCGGCCGTCCGGGGTCATCAGGACCGAGGTCATCAGCCCCAGCGAGCCGAAGCCCTGCGCGACGGTGTCGGACTGCACGTCCCCGTCGTAGTTCTTGCACGCCCACACGTAGCCCCCCTCCCACTTCAGGGCAGCGGCGACCATGTCGTCGATGAGCCGGTGCTCGTAGGTCAGCCCGGCCTCCTCGAAGTCGGCCTTGAACTGCGTGGCGTAGACCTCGGCGAACAGGTCCTTGAACCGGCCGTCGTAGGCCTTGAGGATCGTGTTCTTCGTCGACAGGTAGACCGGCAGGCCACGGTCCAAGCCGTAGCGCATCGACGCCCGCGCGAAGTCGCGGATCGACTCGTCGAGGTTGTACATGGCCATCGCCACGCCGCCGCCCGGGAAGTCGAAGACGTGCATCTCGATCGGCTCGGAGCCGTCGGCAGGGGTGAACGAAAGCGTCAGCGCACCAGCCCCGGGCACGACCAGGTCGGTGGCGCGGTACTGGTCTCCGAAGGCATGGCGGCCGATGATGATCGGCTTGGTCCAGCCGGGAACGAGGCGCGGGACGTTCGAGATGACGATCGGCTCGCGGAAGATGACGCCACCGAGGATGTTGCGGATCGTGCCGTTGGGCGATCGCCACATCCTCTTCAGCCCGAACTCAGCGACCCGTGCCTCGTCCGGGGTGATCGTTGCGCACTTGACCCCCACTCCGTGCTGCTTGGTCGCATTCGCCGCGTCGATCGTCACCTGGTCGCTGGTTGCATCCCGGCTCTGGATGGACAGGTCGAAGTACTTCAGGTCCACGTCCACGTAGGGCAGGATCAACTGCTCCTTGATGAACGCCCAGATGATGCGGGTCATCTCGTCGCCGTCCATCTCGACGATCGGGTTCACGACCTTGACCTTCGCCACGTCCTGGCTCCTCTCGCTCGGGACGAAGGATACGCGGGCGGCGCCGCCCCGCGGGGCCGTAGCGGATCCCGTCCCGTGGCTCGTCGGATCGGCGGAACGGGGCCCGGACTGGTGAATCCCGCATCCGGTTGCCCAGGGGAGGGCCGAACGCCATACCGTGTACCCCATGGTCAACCTCTCAATGATCAGCAAGAAGGCCGCCCACGCCAGCGTCGCCACCGCAGCGACCTGCGCACTCGTCCTGGGAGCCGCCGGCAGCGCCGTCGCCGCGAGCAGCGGCGCAACCAGCGGCGCACCGACCGCGCGCAAGGGCACGACCCTCCAGTTGAGCAGCGTCGAGATCCAGCGGCACAACCGGATCAACGTCTCCCCGAAGGTCACCACCAGGACCCTGAAGCTGCGCGCGACCGTGCGCGACACAAACGGCGCAACCGTGCCGACCGTGACGTCCGTGGCCATCACGCTTGCCCAGTACGACCGGAAGCGGGGCACCGAGGTCGCCGACGACAAGGCAGTGATCCCGGACACCGTCGTGAACCTGAGCCTGGCCAAGCAGCGGAAGAAGTCCGCGACGTTCACCGGAAGCGTCCTGCTGGACAAGGCCGCCATCGCAGCGAAGCTGCCGGCCGGCACCCGCACCCGGCTGTGCATCAAGTCCGCGACCCCGATCGTGTATCCCAAAGGAGCCACGCTGAAGTCCCCCGCCAAGAAGGTCACCAAGAAGCTCAGCGGCGGGGACTGCGTCTGGGTCGTCAACATCGATCCGTCGTGACGACTGGGACGACCGCGGTGGGGTGGTCCAGTCCGGCCCCGCGATGATCCGTCCCCTGACGGCCAAGTAGCCCAGCATCGCAGTCAGGCCGTCGTCGCCCCGCCAGGAGCGGCGACGCCGATGGGCGAGGGGCCCGGGTTGGCTTGAAGCCCCGCTCCAAGGAGCAGCCAGGGTCACGGACGCGGCGTCGGGCCGGCCCCCTCGTGCGCCGCGCGCGCGAGCCGGTCCCGGACGGCCAGCGCCAGCGGACCGCCCCGCGGATCGGGCAGAACGGCGATGACGAGCCCCAACTCGAGGTCATCGGCCCGTCGCAGCGCCGCGTACAACTGCCGGGCGAACTCAGCCGGTGAGCTGGGGGCGGCCAGCCTGATCCACCCGGGCACTGTGGGAACGCTCGCCGGCGCCACCAACCCGGCAAGGACGCCCGCAGGCACGTGCGAGGCCACCTCCGCGAATTCGGCGGCCTCACACGTGCGCACGTCCGCCACAGGTGCGTAGTGCGAAGCCAGCATCCCCGGTGCCCGCACCGTAGCAGCGCCCGGGGCGCCGGCCTCGAGGCCGCCGGGGGCACCCGGGGCGCCGCGGGTGCCAGCCACTCCCATCCGGCCCGAGG
>JBAVLA010000296.1:0-1801 GCA_049688595.1 Candidatus Nanopelagicales bacterium
GTCGCTGGGCCGCCCACCGGCGAGGCCCACCGGCGAGGCCCACCGGCGAGGCCCACGGCCGGGGACCCGGCGAGCCGGTAGGGTGGCCGCATCCGGTGGACGCACCGCCCCATCACGAGGAGCTGCCAGATGACCGAGCGCACGCTGGTCCTGATCAAGCCCGACGGCGTGGCCCGCAACCTGATCGGCGAGGTGCTCTCGCGGATCGAGCGGAAGGGCCTGAAGATCGTCGCCCTCGACCTGCGCACGATGGACCGGGCTACGGCGGAGGCGCACTACGGCGAGCACGTCGGCAAGCCGTTCTTCCCGTCGCTGGTCGACTTCATCACGTCCGGTCCGCTCCTGGCGGCTGTCGTGGAGGGCCCCGACGCGATCGTCGCCTGGCGGGCCATGATGGGCGCCACGAACCCGGTCAACGCGGCGCCCGGCACGATCCGGGGGGACTTGGCCACCGTGACCCAGCAGAACGTCACACACGGCTCGGACTCGCCCGAGTCAGCCGCGCGCGAGATCGCGCTGTTCTTCCCCGACCTGGCCTGAGCCGGGCGGGCGCGTCGCCCGGCCCGACCGAACGGGTCCGCGCACCATCGACGTGGGGGGTGAGCACCTTGGCCGAGCAGTCCGTCCGCCGCGGCATCGCGGGTCGTGACTTGGCCATCGACTTGGGCACGGCCACGACGCTGGTGTACGTGCGCGGCATCGGGATCGTGCTCGCCGAGCCCTCGATCGTGGCAGTGACCGCGGACACCGGCGCCCTGGTGGGAGCGGGCAACGACGCCAAGGCGATGCTGGGCCGGACGCCGGAGCACATCACGACCGTGCGGCCCCTGCGCGACGGGGTCATCGCCGACTTCGACAACGCCGAGCGCATGCTCCGGTACTTCGTGGCGAAGGTGCATCGGCGCAGCTTCTGGTCCCGGCCACGGATCGTCGTGGCAGTCCCCAGCGGCATCACCGGAGTGGAGCGGCGGGCCGTCCGGGACGCCTGCTACTCCGCCGGCGCCCGCGAGGTCCACTTGATCGACGAGCCGATGGCTGCTGCGATCGGCGCAGGCCTTCCGGTGCACGAGGCGACCGGGTCGATGGTCGTCGACATCGGGGGCGGCACCACCGAGACTGCCGTGCTGGCCCTGGGCGGCACCGTGTCGGCTCTCTCGGTCCGTGTGGGTGGCGACACCCTGGACGCGGCGATCATCGCGTTCGTGAAGAAGGAGTACTCCCTGCTGATCGGAGAGCGCACCGCCGAGGACGTGAAGATCTCCGTAGGCTCTGCGTTCCCCTCGGCTGAGGAGCCGGGCGCCCCGGTCCGTGGGCGGGACCTGGTCACGGGGCTGCCCCGCACCATCGACCTGACCGCCGAGGAGATCCGTTGGGCCCTCGACGAGCCGATCCAGGCGATCGTCGACGCCGTGGCCGCGACCTTGGACCGCACGCCGCCCGAGCTGGCCGGTGACGTCCTGGGGACCGGGATCACGCTCACCGGGGGCGGGGCGCTGCTGTCCGGGATGGACCGGCGGCTGGCCAGCGAGACCGGGATGCCGGTGCACGTGGCCGAGCTGCCGTTGCATGCGGTCGCCCTGGGCGCCGGGCGGGCGGTGGAATCCTTCGACGCGCTGGCGCGTGTCCTGATGCCGGAGCCGAGGCGCTGATGGCGCGGAGGCTCAGCGGTCGGGTCCTGCTGGCTGCGTGCGTCGCGGTGGCACTGCTGCTCGTGCTCGCCGACGTCCGCGGCGCCGCCCTGCCCGGCGCGCTGCGCGGCTTCGCGGGGGCTGTTGCCGGACCCCCCGAGCGGGTCCTGGCC
>JBAVLA010000297.1:0-14646 GCA_049688595.1 Candidatus Nanopelagicales bacterium
CACCGGCGCCGTGGCGGGCACCGGCGCCGTGGCGGGCACCGGCGCCGTGGCGGGCACCGGAGCAACGCCGCTCATGGAGAACAACTGCAGGGAGTCGCCACGCGTGTACAGGACGGGCGTTACCCACTCGAGGCTCTCGCCTCGGCCCAGGATCGCGATCCGGCCGCTGGACAGAGCGGCATCCACGCTCTTGCCCGCCGCCAGCGCCTTGTAGAAGCCCCGCGGGAAGGCCACAGCCGCGGGATCGCTGATCCGGAACTGCATGGCCGCGACCGCGCTGATCCCGCTGCTGACGAGTGCCGCTGCCGTGCCCGACAGCACGTCCTGCGTCCCCGACTGCCCCGATGAGCAGGAGTTGAGGACCACGAGCCGGGGCGTCGGCTCCGCCTCGTTGAGCAGGTCTACGAGCCGACCGGCCTCCACCCAGTCGGCCCCGCCGTCCCCCTCACGCACCAGGGCCACCCGCCCCTGATCGAGGAACGGGTCGTAGTCCCCGTGGCCGATGAAGTGCAGCACGTGCCAGGCCTGGGTCAGCAGACGATCCTGCAGGGAGTCCCACGTCGCGCTCTCGAGCCACTCGACATGGATCCGCCCGTCGGCCACCGCGGGAGCCAACGCTTCGTCGAGGTGCTGCCGCTCCCGCTGCACGTCCAACTGCGGCAGGCCGCGCGGCGAGGCGACCAGGCCCAGGATCCGCATCGGTGGGGTCACTGGCAGCGGATCGGGCGTGTACGGGGCGGGGACGTGCCGGACGAGCGGCTCCTTCCGGCACAGGTAGGCACGCGCCTCGGGATCCCACATCGCCTCCCACGGCAGCCCAGACAGCTCGGCTGCCTCCATGTGCAGCACCACGCGCAGCTTCGCGCCCCGCTCGTGGGCGACCGCCACGCTGGCCCGATAGGTCTCCCGGACCGCACCGTTGAACAGACCCTCGAACAACTCCTGCCCGGCTTCGCGCAGAGGTCTCTCCACCTCGGGCACAGGCCCTCCCCGGGCGTGGGCCGCCGAGGCCAGGACCGCGTTCTCCAGGACGGGGCGCATCCGCAGGATGCGCGCCACGTCGAGTTGCAGGACTCCACGAGGCTCACCGCCACTGGCTGCCCGGATGACCCTGACCTCGTACTCGCCGACTCGCTTGCCGGCTGCGATCTCGAGCTCGATCTCGTTGGCCATCACAACGCCTCCGCCCGGCCGAGGGAGGACTACCTACCGTCCCGCATCGTGCGGCGAGCCACCAACGGCCTGTGGGCCTGCGGCACCAACGGGTGGCGGCGCAGTCGGCGGGGCAGGGGCCCGCCAAGTCAGCACCACCTTCATCGTGGCCGCCCCGGAGGCCGAGACGATCGCCCCGGCCTTGGCCGAGAGCTCCAGGCCGAACTCGACGCGGACCTCCTCCGGTGGGCGATCCAGTGCCGCGAGCCGGTTGAGGACCCCCTGGCCGACCACGCGGATGGGCTCGAGGGCCTCCTCGAAGGTGCATACGGCCTCATGCATGCGCTCCTCCAGGCCGCCCCCGCGCGTCACGACGCCGGACCACTCCCCCTCGACCTGCTCAATGCCCACGACGACATGGCCGCCGTCGTGGAGGGGGAATTCGACGAGCTGCACGGCGCCACCTCCGATCCCGATGCTCGACGCTACCGCTCGGCACGATCCGTGGCGCGGTGGTCCGAGCGGTCTTCAGCGCAACGAGCCGGCGACGTGCGAAGATGCCCTGACACGGCCGGACCGAGCCCGCAGAGCGCGCTGTCGGACTCCATCGCTGGTCTGGGGTGAGGAGTGCGATGGTGACGTTCGCGTCGTTGCTTCTAGGCGTCGTCGTGGTGCTCCTGATCACCCTGGCCACCGGGTACTTCGTCGCCCAGGAGTTCGCGTACATGGCCGTCGACCGGTCCCGCCTGAGGGGGCGGGCCGAGTCCGGCGACCAGTCCGCGGCCCGGGCCCTGGCCGTCACCCGACGCACCTCGTTCATGCTGTCCGGGGCCCAGCTCGGGATCACGGTCACCGGGCTGCTCGTGGGGTACGTCGCCGAACCGCTGATCGGCGAGTCGCTAGGGACCATGCTGGGGGGCGTCGGCATCCCGACAGCAGTATCGGTGGGGATCGGTGCCGTCCTCGCACTGCTGTTCTCCACCGTGGTGCAGATGGTGTTCGGCGAACTGTTCCCCAAGAACCTCGCCATCGCTCGCGCAGAGGCCGTGGCCCTCCGGCTGGCCGCCTCGACCACCCTGTACCTGAAGCTCATGGGCTGGCTGATCTCGTTCTTCGACCATGCCTCGAACCTGGTGCTCAAGGCCGCGCGGATCGAACCGGTCCACGACGTGGAGCACGCCGCATCAGCCCGGGACCTGGAGCACATCGTGGCCGACTCGCGGGAGAGCGGCGACCTGCCGATCGAGCTGTCGGTGATGCTCGACCGCATCCTGGACTTCCCGTCCCGCGATGTCGAGCACGCGATGATTCCGCGAGCGCGGGTGGACACGGTGTCCGACACCGACTCCCTGGCCGATGTCCGACGGCAGATGGAGCACGGGCACTCCCGGTACCCGATCATTGCCGAGGACACCGAGATGATCGTCGGCGTGGCCCACCTGGCCGACTTGCTGCGAGCGACGCACCCGGACGACGCGCCGGTTGCAGTCATCCAGCGCCCCGCGCTGGTGATCCCGACCCTCATGCCCCTGCCGGACGCCGTGGCCCAGCTCAATGCCAACGACAACCAGCTCGCCTGCGTGGTCGACGAGTACGGCGGGTTCGCGGGCATCCTCACGCTGGAGGACCTGGCCGAGGAGATCGTCGGGGAGATCACCGACGAGCACGATCCTGATACTGGCCAGCCGCCTCAGCCGGACGATGGGGTCTGGGTCATGGCCGGTTCCGTGCACGTCGACGAAGTCGAGCGGTCCCTGGGTGTGGACCTCCCTCGCGGCGACTACGAGACGATCGCCGGCCTGGTGATCGCCCAGCTCGGATTCCTCCCGGAGCAGGGCGCGACGATCGAGGTGCCCCTTCCCCCCGATCCGGCCGACCTGCTCCGAGTGGGTCGCAACAAGCCGGTCACCCTCGTCGTCGAGGTCTCGGAGGTTGCGAATCACGTGCCGGCAAGGGTGCGGCTCAGCCTGTCGCGGCCGCCGGGACGCCTGGCCGAGGATTCCCCGTCGGCTGGCGAGGGGGGATCGGAATGAGCGAGTCCGTCGCCTTCGTGGTCGTCGCCACGGTCGCGATCATCGCCCTGAGCGCCTTCTTCGTGGCCGTCGAGTTCGCCCTGATGGCCTCCAAGCGGCATCGGCTCGAGGATGCCGCCGCGACCAGCCGCTCAGCTCGCGCCGCACTGCAGAGCCACTCCGAGTTGACACTGCTCCTGGCCGGCTCGCAACTGGGGATCACCGTCTGCACCTTGGCGCTGGGGGCGATCACGAAGCCCGCGGTCCACCACTGGTTGACGCCCGTCCTCGAGGACGTCGGGCTGTCGGCAGTGGTCGCCGACGTCGTCGCCTTCCTGCTGGCTCTGTTCATCGTCACATTCCTGCACCTGGTCATCGGGGAGATGGCACCGAAGTCCTGGGCGATCGCCCATCCGGAGAGATCCGCAACTGTGCTGGCCCTGCCGATGCGGGGGTTCATGGCCCTCACCCGCCCCCTCCTGCGTGCGTTGAACAGGGCCGCGAACGCGCTGGTCCGCCGCATGGGTGTCGAACCGTCGGACACGGTCTCCACGGGCCAGAACCCGGAGGACCTGCGACACCTGGTGGAGCATTCCGTCAACGTCGGCGCCCTGGACGTCGGCTACTCGGCCGCGATCGCGGGGGCCCTGGAGATGCAGGTGACCCCGGTTCGGGAGCTGCTCCGCCCGGGAGCCGCACTGACCAGCGTCCCGCACGGCGCCACGGTCGGCGAGGTCCGGGACGCGGCACGCAGCACCGGGCATATGAGGATCCTCGTCGGCGGCCCCGGCAACATCACCGGCGTGGTTCACGTTCGCGACACCCTCGCAGCATCCGACTCAGCCGACTCGACGCCTTTCACCCGCCCCGTGTTCACCCTGGACGCGGGCACGACCGTGCACGGCGCCCTGGCCATCATGCGTCAGACGCGCAACCACCTCGCAATCGTGACCGAAGACGGCCGGGCCCTCGGCGTCGTGACCCTGGCCGACGTGCTGAACCAACTGCTGCCTAAGGGCGATTCCCTGCAGGGCGCCCCGAGCCCCCTCGGACGCTGAACCTGACGTTCGTTCGCATCGCTCCTCCCCGCGCGCGGGATGGGCGCGCGTGGCGCCACTCGGGCGTCGCCCTGCAGCGCGTACCGCGTCAGGCCCAGATGGATTGCGTGAGGTACCAGCCGGCGAGGGCGGCGATCATGCCCAGAACGAGGCTGGCGAGCACGTTGCGGCCTGCCTGGCGGGCGGACCCGTCCTCGACCAGCCGGATCGTCTCGTAGCCGAACGTGCTGAAGGTGGTGAATCCACCGCAGAACCCCGTCCCGGCAAGGGCAGCGAGCTCCGAGCTGCCGTGTCCCAGGGAGACGGCGCCAAGGATGAAACCCAGGAGCAGCGACCCGACCACGTTTATGGTCAGGGTGCCCCAGGGGAACACGCTGTCGTGACTGGACTGGATGCGTTGGTCCAGCAGCCACCGGCTGGGTGCGCCGACAGCCGCGCCGATCATGACCAGCAGCAGCGTCACCTCGGGCCCTTCCCCGGGCGGCCGACGTAGCGGATCACGTCGACCGGGTCGATGATGACGATCCCCTCGGCGATCAGCTCGTCGAGCTGGGGAAGGAATGCGTGGATCCGCTCGGCCGTGTCGATGATGATAACCGCGACGGGCAGGTCCTCGGCCAGGCTGAGGATGCGAGTGGTGTGCACGTGCGACGAGGCGCCGTAGCCCTCGATGCCGCGCAGCACCGTGGCCCCGGCAAGTCCGGCGGCGTGTGCCCGGTGCACGATCTCGGTGTACACGGGGCGGTGGTGCCACTGGTCGGACTCGCCGACGAAGATGCTCAGCCGGAGCGCCGGACCCTCGAGCTTCATGGCCGTTCCCTTCGCTTGTGGGGTGGTGTCACGCCGGTCAGGACCCGGGTCGCAGACAGCCCTGCGATCACAGCCAGAAGTCCGACGGCGACCGTAGCGAACAGGTACGCGATCGCAGTGGGCCCCTCGCCGGCCTGGAGCAGGACCCGGGCGTCGGAGGTGTACGTGGAGAAGGTCGTGTAGCCGCCCAGGATCCCAACGCCCAGGAACGGTCGGGCGTATCGGTGCGGGGGCAGGACCTCGAGGAGGAACACGCTGACGATGGCCAGCAGGAAGCAGCCGGACACGTTCTCCAGGAACGTCGACCACGGGAAACCCCCGGCCGGGGTGGGCAGCAACTGGTTGACCCCGTACCGGCAGCCCCCACCGATCGCGCCTCCGGCGGCCACGACCAAGGCGACGTCCCACCGACGGGGCCGAGTGGGGCGCGGCGGCGAGAACGGGCTGGGCCCCGCCAACGGATCAGCGGTCACCGGCTCGGGGGGCAGGTCGTCAGCCATCATCTGGTCCGCGTGCTCGGCGGCCGCCCTGCGCCGGCGACCTCGGTCAGCGCAACGGTATCCCCGGGCGGGGTCAGGTCGCCGAATGGGCCACGCGCCGCGCGGCCCGCACCGAACGATCAATCCAAGTCCGCTGGCCTGATTCCGGATTGATCCAATCCCGCTGGCCCGGAGGCCTCCCAAACCTGGATGAATCCAGGGAAGGGGGCCGGGTCGCGGCGACGGACTGCGCTACAGCGCGACCGGCTGCGACTGGCGACGGCTGAGACGGTTGGCTGCGGGCTGCGGGGCCATCACCCTCTGCTCGACCTTCACGACGAGAGCCAACAGCCCGATCAGGCCCGTGATGATCACCGCGACGAGCAGGAGCGCTTGGAAGAGGTCATTGAACACGCACCTCTGATACCCGGATCTGGCCCCGCCAAACGTGCCAACTACCGGCGCCCGGGTCAGCCGAACAGGTCGACGGAGGCGGACAGGGAGCCCCGGTACTTGCCCTTCGGCAGGACCTTGATCCTGTAGGTGCCCTCCGGCAGGTCGATGGTCCGGGTCTGGCGGGCGCCCGCGGCACGGTAGGTCCTGCGCAGGGTCCGCCAGGTCCCGTCGGACTGCTGGCGTTGGACCCGGAAGGCCCACTTCCGCGACGCGCCGTCGGGACCTATGTCGACGGTCAGCTTCGTGTAGTCCCGGTTGGCGGCCACCCACGCCACGGCCATCGGCTTCCAGCCCCACCCAGTCACGACGAACGACTGTTCGGAGGTGTCGGGCCCCCCGCTGACGAATACGACCCTGCCGTCTCCCGACACGGCCACGAGCTCGTTCGGATCGAGGCCGCGCTCCCGCAGGAGGGATCCCACGTCCACCACGACACCACGGCGCCGGTCCAGGATCATCGACCCGTTGATCAGGTACCGCCCCCGCCTGGTGGTCGAGGTGCTAGCCAGCTCGGGGTGGCCGCGCTCGCCGAAGAACTTGTGCCACCACGTCAGCCGGGGACACCGGCCGGTGCTGACCTCGTAGGCGCACTGCGGCCCGGGTGTGGCCTCCTTGTCGTGGGACGGCTTGTGGACCCCCTTCGACAGGAACACGGTGCCCCCGTCGCGGGTCATCGTCCCCTGCCCGTTGAGCCTCCGGGACCGGCCGGATGCCGTGAAGTACAGCTGGTCGGCGTGCCATCCAGTGGTGATGCCCTCCAGGCTGTACCAGTCCCCGCGGACATGTACGACCTTGCCGTCATCTGAGATCTCGGGAGCGAAGAACAACTTGCGGTCGGTGTTGTCGATGTCTTCGTCGTACCGGACGCCGCAGCGAACCGACGTGCGGGTCAACCGACCGCTGGCCAGATCCTTGACGTACAGGAGGGGCCGGCCCGGAGCGGAGTAGTTGGCGCAGAACGCCGCCATTCGGCCATCCGCCGAGAACGAGTCCACCGAGACCTGCAGGACCGGATCGGTGTCGAAGTCGCAGTCCTCAGCGCCGTCGTCGCACGCCTGCCCGGTCCAGGCTGGCGCCAAGGGGACCCCGCTGGAATTCGTGTCGACCCGCACGCTGGATCCCGTCCGCACATTGCGGAGATAGACACCGCCGTCGGGATACCAGCCGGCGTCGGTCGAGTCCCGGACCGCGAGCCGGAGCGACGGGTTTTCCGCGACGAAACCGAGCGGATCGAGCCAGTCGAGGCAGAAGCTCAGCGAGCACACCTCAGCCGGCGTCGAGGTCCCGGACAGCCGGTCCATGACGACCCAAGTCCGCTCCTCCTCCCCGGCCGGCACCGAGCCAAGGACGAACCGACCGTCGGATGACACCTCACTGATGTCGGTCACCCCGACCGAAGTGACCGAGAGCGTCGATGCCGCATCGGCCTGAGACCCACCCGAGACGCCGGGCACGATCAGGGCTGCCAACAGCCCAGCGGCCCCAAACCCCGCGATCCCCCGCACGTTACCAACACCTCCACCTGGGGGCGGACAAGGGCACCCCGCGTCACCGCTCAACACACCTGATGCTGGCAGGGGAACCGCGGCCGGCCCAGCAGGATCGCTCCCGGCTATCGCCGAGTGGTGAGGACCCCTGCCTCGCCCGGCCGGTGCGATCGAACCGGACGAAGTCGGGCGCACTGTAGCAAAGCGCGGCCCCCCACGCCGGCCCTGGGCGCCGCCACCTACCGTCTCGGCGAGCGTCGCGCCCGGTGACGTCAGGGCGTCGGGCCGGGCACCTCGGATGAGGGCAGGGCAGTCCGGGCCATCGACCGCAGGCGCCCGGCGAGCCGCTCGTTCCGCACCTGCACGCCATTCTCCCGCCACCAGGCCCGGGCGGCGTCCCGACGGCGCTGGGCGCTCTGCTCGGTGCTGGTGTCCCCATCACCGGGCAGCGGTGGCACGATCACGCTGACCTCGCGCCCGAGCTTCGCCCCTTCGGCGAGGTCGAGCTTGTCCCCGCTCCAGAACCGTCCCGGGTCGTACCAGTTCTCCGGTCGCGACCTGGGGAGCAGGCCCATCTCGGCGTACGTCGTGGCCACCACCTCAGCGCAGAACAGCTTCTCCAGGGACGCCTGGCTGCGCGCGCGGCCCTTGATCCAGCGGCCAGCGAGACGCGCGGTGCTGGGGAAGGGAGTCCCGTCGAGCCGGGCGATCGTCTCCAGGACGGCGTCCTCCATCTCGGCAGTGATGTCCGCGTCCAACTGGCGGAGCCATACGCGCTGCCCGTACCTGTCGTGCCAGGTGCGCACGGCCTCGTACAGGCTGTGCAGCTGGACGCCGCGCTGGTGCTTGCCCGTCCACATGTCCTCCAGCGAGCGGCCGAGCTCGGCATGCCACATCAGGGGCGGCAGGTCATCGACCACGACCGCCATCCCGACATGGTTGACAGGGGCGTTCGTGACGACCCGTATGACCTTGTCCGCAGGGCTCTGACCGCGGAACAGCCAGATGTCCCCGGTGCGCGTGTGAGCCAGGGCGTCGTCCAGCATCATGCTGATGGTGTCCACAGACCGCTACCGTAGGACCATGCGCTGCTTGAAGTGGATCGGGCTGGCAGGTCTGGCCGGTGTCGCTGCCACAGGTGCGGTGATCGCCCGCGACGAACGGCAGCGCCGCACGTACTCCCCGGATGAGATCCGCGCTCGCCTGCACGAGCGGGCGACCGAGCTGTCAGTCGGCGAACCGGAGCCACCGGCAGCTGGGTAGTCCCACTGCGTGCGCACCCCGACCGGCAACTGCGGTTCCCAGCCGTCCAGCCCGGTTCCCGCCCTTCCTGGTTACCCCTGGGCCACCCACCGAAGCCGGTACCACTGCGGCGCTGTCCTCGTCAGGGCCCAGCCCAGCGCCGTGGTGTCGGCACCAGCGGGCTGATCCCCCGCACGCTGGGCCAGGATGCCGATCCGCCGGGCGACCGCCGCGGCCCCCACGCAGGCCACCACGACCGCCGCCCAGAACGTGAACGCCCAGGTCCGGTCGTGGAGCTCCAGGGCCGTGCCGGTGAGCAGCCAGGCCCCCACCGGCGGGAGCATCACCGGCAGCCGTGCGGCCGTGCGCCACCGCAGGGGTCGCGGCGCCGAGTCCCACCGGTCGCGCGCATAGTCACGGCCGCGGATGCGTCGTCGAGCACCCCAGCCGCGGCCATGGCGACTCCGGCGAGCCCGAGGTGGGCCATGATCCGCGTCGACTCCGAGTTCTCCGGCGTGCGCATGCAGCCAGCCCAGTGCGGCGTAGCAGTCGCTCAACCCGGCCGGGAACGGGTGCTCGGGGGCCAGCTGGTAGTCGACGCTGGCCACAAGGACCCCGGCGTCAGCGGCCAGCCGGCGGCACAGGGCTTGGTACGCCGCGGGGTGGCCGATCACGTCCCCTCTGCCGTGGATCCACAGTAGCGCGCCGGACAGCTTCAGCCGATGCGTTGGTCGGTAGACGTAGACGACGACGTCCGGATCGCCCGGCGCACCTGGCACCACCACCTGCTCGACCTGCCCGCCGCCGGTGAGCAGAGCCGGCGGGACAGGCAGCTTGCGGGTCATCGAGACGAACCTCGTCGAGGTCAGGTGGATCGGCAGGTAGAGCAGCGGGCTGCGCAGCTCGGGGGCGACCGCGGCCATCGCGGACCGACGCCGGCGCAGGCTGCGCGCGGCGGGCTTCCCCGCGACCACACCGCCCGCCGCCACGACCGCAGCTGCTGCGGCACCGAGGACCGCACGACCCGATCGAGGCACGACGCCATCATCCCCGCGACGGCACCACGCGCGCACACGGGACCGCGATCGACGGTGATCCCGGTGCCCACGTCCGTCGATCGCCCGGCGGGCGTCAGCCCGTGACCGGCGCCGCTTCCACCGCGGGGGCGTCGGCATCGCCCTTGGCCATCCGGGAATCCGCGGCGACGCGGACCAGCAGCCCGACGCACGCTCCGATGATCGCGGGGGTGGTGATCGCCAGCCCGGACCCCGCGCAGAGCAGCACCGCGAGCATCGTGCTGGTGATCGGCAGGCGCACCACTGCCGCCGAGCCGGCGGCGATGCCTGCCGCCACCATCGGGGACAGGGCAGCCGAGGGCAGCACCAGGGAGGCGATCATGCCCACGATGACGCCCAGGTACACGGCGGGGAAGATCATGCCGCCGCGGAACCCGCCGCCGAGGCTGACCGAGTAGGCCACCGACTTGGCGACCCCCACCAGCAGCAGGGTGCCCACCGAGGTCACCGTGAGGACCGTGGGGATCGCGGACTGGCCCGAGAACAGGACCGCGTCGACGCTCAGCGTCGTCGAGGACTGGACCATCAGGGCCATGGCGGCCACGACCAGGGCCGCGACCACGAGGCCGACCAGTGGACGCGGCGAGCACTTCACGCGTATCCGCCGGCCCGCTTCGATGGCCAGCGCGGCGATGAGCCCGGCCGCCAGCGCCGTCGGCACGGCCGCCAGCAGGTCACCGGCCGACAGGGTTGGGTACGCCGGGAGCCCGGGGACGGCCAGCTGGTTGGATCCGACGCCGGGCACGTTGGTGAATCCGATCTGGACCGCGTACCCGAACCCCAGCGCGACCATGACCGGCAGGAGGGCCGTCAGCGCGGCCCGCCCACCCTGCGATCCCTTCACGACGGCGGCCTCGAGCAGCAGGATCACGGTGATCAGGGGGTTGCCGAAGATCATCCCCATGGCGGCCGCAGCGCCGCACGTCATCGCGAGCTGGCGCACTCCGGGCGTCGCGCGTGCCGCCAGGGCGGCACCGACCGCGGTCCCGGCTGCCATCAGCGGCGCCTCGGGACCGAGCACTGCACCAGCGACGAGCGAGGACATGGCCGCCAGCAGGGCACTGGTGATGTGTGCCGGCCCGATGTCCAGCTTGAACCCGTCGAGGGGGCTGTGCCCGCCGCGGCCGGGCAGCTTGCTGGCGGCGAAGACCCCCAGGGCACCCGCGACAAGCACGAGCACCACCCACCAGGCAGCCGGCTCGCTCCAGCCGAACTGCTCCGGCACCGAGGTCCAAACGAGGTGATCCAGGCCGTGCTCGACGGCCAGGTAGGCCACCGCCGCCAGGCCCGCCCCGAGGCCGACGACGGCGGCCAGGCCCAGCAGCTTGGCGATGTCCCGGCCCCGTCCCTGTTCTGGCATCTCGCTGCCCCCTGATGTGTCATCCGGCTGTGCCCGGCGTGCGACGCACCGGCGTAGGGAGCCTAGTCGCACCAGGACCGGCGGCCGGCGCGGCGCGACGCCGAACGCCTGGCGCTTCAGGCTACCCCTACGCCCCGGCGCCTCGAGGTCCTTGAGGGCGTCTGAGAGCTCGTCGGTCCACTGTCCATCCACTTGGCCAGTAGCCGGCGAGCACGACCCCCGCTGGCGGGACAACATCATTTCGAGTGCTTTCACGCAGACAACGGTGCCGGCCTCGGCGCCACCCACCAGTCGGGGTGCACCAGGCTCGTCGCTGACCTGATCTGCCGACCGGACCGGTTCGCCGCGCCGACCGACCCGATGCCGATCCCACCGAATGACTGTCCCGCCGACCGAGCGATGGTCGGTTGTCGTGTCCGACCGCCGCGTCAAGGCGCTCAGGAGGTTGGCTCAAGCCGCGGCAGCGCTGGCTTTCTGTCACTCGCCTGGAGCCCCCCAGGTCGATGAGCCGACAAGCGGGCGTCGAGCGACTCCCCCGGGGACGGTCCCTGAACTAGCGAGCTCCCGACTCCACGGGCTCTCGATTCGACCAGCGGCGTGGATCCGGTCGTCGTGGGTGAGCGGGCCCCCGTGGTGAATGCGACCCCGACGATGAGCCGATCCCCGAGGGCACCACAAAGGGTGCGCAGTCCCTTGAGATCGCGGCCGGTGGCCCGCTCGTTGGCCTTGACCTCGAAGGCGAGGACGCGTCCGTCGTCGAACTCCATTACGAAATCGACTCGTCACCGTCGTGGGTTCGACAGTGCCTGACCGTGACCGGTCGTCGAACAAGCGGTCGCGGGCGGCCCCGGCGGGACGTCGCAGCGCAAGCAGGAAGCCCCCGGCGCAGACCCGGTCGATGTACTGGCGCGGGTGGTCCAGGAGGTTGGGTGCGCGGCAACGGCCGCGTCGGGCTGGATCCGCAGTCGGGCAGCAGGTTCTCTTCTGCGCCCTCGATCTCGCCCCTGGGACAGGGGCCAGATCGTCATCGTGTGCAGCCGTCCGGTCAGCGCCTGCGCGGTGCGGGGAAGCGCGTCTTGACGGGTGGACCCGGTCAGCACCGCAGTCCCGGGCGTAGGGCTGAGGGTCGCCGGACTCAGGGGTGGGGTCAGCCGGCGGCCATCTGGTCGATGCACACCGCGATGGCCAGGATCAGGGCCTCGTCCTGCCCGGGTGCGACCTCGACCCCGTACGAGTCACGCAAACTGCAGCGCCTCGTCGAGCTGAAGGCCGGCACCGGCCGGCGGGAGGGTAAGAACAAGGAAGTCGTCGACTTCGGCTCCATCATCGGCCTGTTCCGCGCCACACCGAGCGGCCCCGGCGTGCCCACAACCGTTGGCACCATCCACTACTCCAAGACCGGGGCACACGTGGTGCCCGCCAGACCCAATCCAACCAAGAAGCAGGGCAGCGGCCGATGAGTTTCTACTACCACCCCGAGGAAGAGCGGCAGTACGGGGTCGTCCTCGCCTACGAGGATGCACATCCAGACGCGCGCTAGACTACCGCGACTTCCCCGCCAAGATCACCGACGTACAGACCGGAACCGTCGTCTACCCCGGTGGTGACTCTAGAACGACCGGATCCGCATCAAGCGAACCCCAACCGCCAGATCATCCCGACCGCCCGCCGGCCGGAGCTGACGAGCACATCGACAGAGACGCCGCTGGCCAAACCAATGCCTCTCTTACCGTGACTTTCGGCTCAGATGATCCTCACGCCCCAGGCCGAACTGGGCCAGGACCCCCGCGATGGAGGCGTAGGCCATCGCCTCGGGGACGACCAGTGCCCACAGGGTGACCCCGGCGATCGCGTCGCCGGCCCACCACGCACGCGGGTAGCCGACAGCCACCCCGGTGGCGCGACGGAGAAGCCTCGGGCGGATGCTTCCTCCACGCTCACGCTCAGACCCCCTCCGGGGGAGCCTGTGATCCGGACTGTGTCAGCCAGGCGCCGGCTCGGTCGTAGGCGATGGCTAGGGAGCCGTCGGTCTCCTCGCCCTGGGCGATCAGGGTGATCGAGTCGGGCAGTCCTGCGGCTCGGAGTTGGGTGATGGTTGCTGGTTGCAGTCCGCACACGCTCAGGGAGCCTCCGGATCCGACGATCTGCTCGGCGTAGGCCTCGAGGGCTTTGGTGAAGGTCAGGTTCGTGCGCAGGTGGCCGCGCAGCCGCAGGACGACGGCGAAGGGCTGGCCGTCGCCGGCGGCGGCGGGGGCAGGGGGCAACTGGTCGAACATTGCTGGCACGGATACGAAGGCCCCTGCCCCCTCGATGTCCAGGACGGTGACCTGCCCGGGTGCCAGCGCGGTGGGGACCTCAGTGCGACGCCACCGGCCGGGTCCTGCGGGGTCGAGGGCGACGATGTGGGTCGAGGACGCACCGGTGATCCCGACCAGGAGCAGGGACAGGATCACGCCGATCAGCACGGCGATGTGGATGGGGACCAGCAGGGTGGCGGTCATCGTGATCAGGGCTGCGGCCCCGGAGGACTTGCTGGTCTGCCACGAACGTGCCAACGCCCGGGGCTTCAGCGATCCGAACCCGGCCAGGATCAGCAGCCCCGCCAGCGCGGGGATCGGCACCGCGGACAGGACAGGTCCCAGGGCGACGACGAACACCAGCATCCACAGCCCGCTGAGGATGACCGCCCACCGGGTGCGCCCACCGGCCATCACGTTGAACGCGGTCTGGCCGACGCTGCCCCCGACCGGGATGCCCCCGACCAGGCCTGAGGCGAGGTTGGACCCGCCTTGGGCGTAGAAGTCGCGGGTCACGCTGTTGGCGGTCCCGTCGGTGTTGGGGTAGGCCGCGCCGACGCCGGCGGCCTGGACCAGGACGACGATCGTCAGGGCCGCTGCGGCGGCGAGCAGTGTCGGTGAGATCAGGCTCGGGTCAGGCAGCACCAGTGGCGGCAGGCCGACGGCGATAGCGCCGGAGGTCGATTCCACGGTCGCCACCGCACCACCGGTCACGGCCAGGACGATGGTGGGGATCACGATCGCGATCAGCGGGGCCAGGGCGACCAGCTTCCCGCGACCCAGGGCGATGCTGACGGCGATGGCCGCGCCGGACGTGAGCATCGAGGCCCGGTCGAAGGACTGCCACTGGCGCAACGTGTTCAGCGCCTTCTCCAGGGTGGACCCACCGCTGGTGGTGACCCCGGTCGCGTCGGCGAGCTGGCCGAGGATCAGGATCAGCCCCACACCGAACATGAACCCGCCCATCACCGAGGCGGACACGAACCGCATCAGCTTGGCGAACCCCAACCGGGTGGCCAGCAGCATGAACGCGCCGGCCAGGAGCGTCAGGGTCGCCAGCGTCCGCAGCGGATCGGCCGGCCCGGCGTTCACCACCTCGGCGGTGGTCACGGCCGCGGCCGAAGTGGTGGCCACCACCATGACCGTGGTCGACTGCAGCAGCCCACCGGCCGCCGGCCCGGCGAACGACGCGTACAGCCCGGCCATCGGGTTGGCCC
>JBAVLA010000298.1:0-2528 GCA_049688595.1 Candidatus Nanopelagicales bacterium
GGTCAGGTCGCCTTCGCGCTGCGCGCGTTCGGCCTCGATCCGCAGTTTGTCGATGCTCTCCTTGACCTCACCGACCCGGTTCAGGCCGGACTTCTCGGCCTCCCAGCGCGCCTCCAGGCCGCGCAACTCCTCCTTGGCGTCGGCCAGCGCCGCCGTGAGCCGGGCATAGCGATCCTTGGAGCCGGGGTCGTCCTCCTTCTCCAGGGCGAACGCCTGCATCGTCATCCGGTCGATGTCGCGGCGCAGCTGGTCGATCTCCTCCGGCGAGGAGTCGATCTCCATCCGCAGCCGGGACGCCGCCTCGTCGATCAGGTCGATGGCCTTGTCCGGCAGTTGCCGGCTGGTGATGTAGCGCCCCGACAAGGTGGCCGCGGCCACCAGCGCGGCGTCGGTGATCCGGACCTTGTGGTGCGCCTCGTAGCGCTGCCGCAGGCCGCGCAGGATGGCGATCGTGTCCTCGATGCTCGGCTCGCCGACGAAGACCTGCTGGAAACGCCGCTCCAGGGCCGGATCCTTCTCGATCCGCTCGCGGTACTCGTCCAGCGTGGTGGCGCCGATCATCCGCAGTTCGCCGCGGGCCAGCATCGGCTTGAGCATGTTCCCGGCGTCCATGGAGGAATCCCCCGACGCCCCTGCCCCGACGACGGTGTGCAGCTCGTCGATGAAGGTGATGACCTTGCCCTCGGCCTCCTTGATCTCGTTCAGGACGGCCTTCAGCCGCTCCTCGAACTCGCCGCGGTATTTCGCCCCGGCCACCATGGAAGCCAGGTCGAGCGAGACCACGCGGCGTCCCTTGAGGGAGTCGGGGACGTCGCCGGCGACCACGCGCTGGGCTAGGCCTTCGACGACCGCGGTCTTGCCGACACCGGGCTCACCGATCAGCACCGGGTTGTTCTTGGTGCGCCGGGCCAGCACCTGCACCACCCGGCGGATCTCGGAGTCCCGTCCGATCACCGGGTCGAGCTTGCCTTCGCGGGCGTACTCGGTCAGGTCGACGGAGTACTTGGCGAGGGCGGATTCGCCGCCCTCGGCCTCGGCAGAGGTGACCCGCTTGCCGCCGCGGGAATCGTTGAACGCCTTGGCGAGCGCGTCGGTCTTCACCCCGAGGTCGGTGAGGATCTTCCTGGCGTCCGTCTGGACGGCGGAAAGCCCGAGCAGCAGGTGCTCGGTGGCCACGAAGTCGTCGCCGAATTGTTCGGCCCGGGTCTCGGCGTCGGCGAGCACGCGGGCCAAGCCCCCGGACATGGCCGGCTGGCTCACCGACGAGCCCTGGGCGCTGGGCAGCTTCGTGATGGCGCCCTGCGCCGCGGCGTCCACGACCTTGGGGTCGACGCCGACGGAGGCGAGCAGTGGGCCGACGGTGTTTTCGGGCACCATCAGCATCGCGTGCAGCAGATGGACGGGTTCCGTGTTGGGGTTGCCCTTCGTGAGCGCCGTCCGGACCGCAGCCGAGACGGCGTCGCGTGACCTGGCAGTCAGCTTGGCAGTATCCATGATCGAGCGTTTCTCCTTGTCACTCGGCTCTTGCCGGGGGCAGGAGACCGATCGGATGCAAAGTTGAGTTCACTAGACTCAACTAGTGTATCCGTCTCGGTATTCCGTCGGATCAGTTCGCGAGCGTAGCGTCCAGCCAAGCCCGCAGCTGCGGCAGCGGCACCGCTCCCACCTGCCGGCCGACTTCCTTTCCGCCCTGCAGCAGCACCAGGGTGGGGATGGACTGCGCGCGGAAGACCGCCTGGGTTCGTGGCGCCTTGTCGACGTTGACCTTGACCAGCTTGAGCGCTCCGGCCCGCTCGGTCGCCAACCGCTCCAGCAGCGGACTGACCTTGTGGCACGGGCCGCACCACGGCGCCCACAGATCGAGCAGGACGGCGAGCCGGCTCGAGTCGGCGACCTGGCTGAAGTCGGAATCGTCGGCGTGGGCGATCCAGGGC
This sequence comes from Candidatus Nanopelagicales bacterium, assembly GCA_049688595.1. Classification (GTDB taxonomy): domain Bacteria; phylum Actinomycetota; class Actinomycetes; order S36-B12; family CAIYMF01; genus Prado023. The sequence continues at coordinate 1,935 of JBAVLA010000298.1, forward strand.
ACCAACCCCTGGCAGGACGGGCAGCGCGGCCTCCCGGTCGCCACCGCGGGCACCCGGACGCGCTTGCCGCAGGACGGGCACGTCATGATCTCAGCCATGGCACTCCTCAGCGAGTATCGGCACCACCCAAGATAGCCCTGGCACCCCGCCACCGCCGAGGCTTAAGCAGGCACCCTTGATGCGCTGCCACCGCCGAGCCTTGAGCGGTCACCAACGATGCGCTGCCACCGCCGAGCCTCAGACAGCCCCCGCGAGACGCCCGCGACCCCACGAGCCCCAGGAGATGACCACCGCCCCCACCAGCAGCCCAACCCCGGCGACGACTCCAATGTTGTCGACGAGCTGCTGCCACCAGGCGTAGCTCAGTTCGACGTCGTCCCCGCGCGGCAACCACTTGAACGGCGCCACCACACCCCAGGCCACGTAGCCCAGTCCGAACCAGCGATACCAGCCGGGCCGGTCGCGGGCCTGCCACAACACGATGCCCAGCGGCACGATCCAGACGTAATGGTGCGACCACGAGAGCGGGGACGCGAGCAGGCTGGTCACGCCGGCCAGGCAGAGCGCCAGCGGTACCTCGCCGCGACGATGGAC
>JBAVLA010000299.1:0-3567 GCA_049688595.1 Candidatus Nanopelagicales bacterium
GGGCTCTACCGAGCGCCCGCTCCCCTGCGCAGCCCCGGTGCCTTCGCCGCGGCGAGCAGGAACCGCGGATTGCCCCACAGGTAGCGGCGAGCCAGTCGCCGTGGCTCGCAGGCCAGTCGGAAGGCCCACTCGGTCCCCGAGCGCTGCATCCACAGGGGCGCCTGGGGCTTGATCCCGGCGAGGAAGTCGAACGCGGCGCCCACAGCCGTGGCCACTACTGGGATGGACGAGGCCAGGCGGGCGACCTCCCAGTCCTGCTTCGGGGTGCCCAGCCCGACCCAGACGATGGTGGCGCCGGAGTCCCGGATGCGGGAGTCCTGGGCGACCACCTCGGCAGGGGTCAGCGCCCGGAACGGCGGACTCTCCGCGCCGACCACGACCGCGTCCGGCCAGCGTCGCGCGATAACGGCCTGCAGGGCCGCCAGCGTCGAGGGCGATCCACCGAGCAGGTAGTGCCGGGGGCTGTCGGGCGTCGAGGCCTGCAGCACAGCCTCCATGATGTCGGGGCCGTAGACGCGGTCCCATCGCCCGGCGAGATTCGGGTAGGCGCGCGAGCCCACCCAGCGCACGGGCACCCCATCGGTGAGGACCGCCGACGCCGGGTTGGCCAGCAGCTGGGCGTAGTCCTGCTGGGTGTCGGCCAGGGCGATGGTGTAGGCGTTGGCGAAATGCACTGCCACGCCTGGGGCGCCCGGGGTCGGCGGGCTGTCGATGCCGGCGGCTGTCGAATCGTGGGCAACGACGCGGCCGGCCACACCCGCCGCCGTCTCAAGCACCGCCGCAACCGCATCGCCGAACTGCGCGACCCGGAACGGCACCGGGCCGACGGCGCCGGTGGGCAGCCCCAAGAGGGGGAGTTGAGCGGTCACGCGACGTGCCCGCGGTACCACGCGTAGGTCGATGTGATTCCCTCGCGCAGGCCGATCCGCGGTGCCCACCCCAGCGCCGACAGCCGCGACACGTCGAGCAGCTTGCGGGGGGTGCCGTCGGGCTTGCTCGTGTCCCAAGTGGTGTCGTCGGTGTAGCCGACCGCTTCGGCGATGAGCCCGGCGAGCTCCCGGATGCTCACGTCCTGGCCCACGCCGACGTTGATGGGCTCCGGGGAGTCGTAGTGGCGAAGCAGGTGCAGGCAGGCGTCGGCGAGGTCGTCGACGTGCAGGAACTCCCGGCGCGGGGTTCCCGTGCCCCACAGGGTGACCGGCCCGCCGGAGGTGGCGCCCTCATGGTACTTGCGGATCATCGCGGGCAGCACATGGGAGGACGTCAGGTCGAAGTTGTCGCCCGGCCCATACAGGTTCGTGGGCATGGCCGAGATCCAGTGCCGGTCGTACTGGGCGCGGTAGGACTTGATCGCGATGATCCCGGAGATCTTGGCGATCGCGTAGGCATCGTTGGTGGGCTCGAGCGGGCCGGTGAGCAGCGCGGACTCGGGGATCGGCTGGGGGGCCAGCTTCGGGTAGATGCACGACGAGCCGAGGAAGAGGACGCGGGGCACATCGGCGGCGTGGGCGGCCTCGAAGACGTTGGTCTGTATGCGCAGGTTGTCGTTGAGGAAGTCCACCGGGTGCGTGGCGTTGGCCAGGATGCCGCCGACCTTAGCGGCAGCCAGCACGATCGCCTGCGGGCGCGCGCTGAGGATCGCGTCGAACGCCGCGTCGCGGTCCCGCAGGTCGACCTCCGCCGAGCGCCAGCCGACCAGGTCCGTGAAGCCCTCGGCGCCCAGCCGGCGCCACACCGCCGACCCCACCAGGCCGTGGTGGCCGGCCACGTAGATGCGTGAGTCGAGTGAGAGCGGCAGATCCGCCACGGTGTCCCCCTACGTCATCCTCAGGTTGCGGGCGCCAGCGTATCCGACGGGCGTGACAGCCCCACGGGGCCTGGCCGGCGGTTCCGCACAAGTGAGAGCACGCCGAGACGTCGTTATCAGATCCAACGACAACTGATAACAGGCGCCTATGATGTGCTCAGATCGGACCCAGATGAGGGGAGGGGCTGTGGCCGCAGCACGAGACCAGTCCAGGTGGCCCAGCGTGGGCTACGAGGATGTGGCATGGGCCAGCCACCACGAGGTCGGCGAGGCCTCCAGGACGCAGCTGCGCCGCCACCGTGGACCCTATCGAGCGGCGATCCCCGCTCGGATCGCCCAGCTGCCGGTGGTCCTGGCTCCCGACGTGGTAGCCCACTCCACGGATGCTGCCAGCGAGGTTGCCCGGTTCGATGCTGAGCTCGGCAGTGAGATCGCGCCGTTCGCAGCAGTGCTGCTGCGCTCGGAGTCCGCGGCGAGCTCGCAGATCGAGAACCTCACCGCGTCGGCGCGAGCGATCGCGGAGGCTGAGCTCGGGGAGCGGTCAGGGGTCAACGCGGCCATGGTCGTCGGGAACACCGCAGCCATGTCGGCAGCCATCGCGCTCTCCGACGACGTGAGTGCAAGAACGATCCTCGACATGCACGCCGCCCTCATGTCCCGCACCGACCCCGAGGGGGCAGGCCACTGGCGCGACCAGCAGGTGTGGATCGGGGGCTCCAGGCTGGGCCCCCACTCGGCGATGTTCGTCCCCCCCGTCCACGACCGCGTCCCCGGCTTCATCGACGACCTCGTGGCGTTCATCGCGCGGGACGACGTGCCGGTCCTGGCACATGCTGCGCTGGCGCATGCCCAGTTCGAGACGATCCACCCCTTCGAGGACGGCAACGGTCGTACGGGGCGGGCGCTGGTCCACGCAATGCTGCGGGGGAAGGGGCTGACGCGGACGGTCACGGTGCCCATCTCGGCGGGGTTGTTGGTCGATACGAGCTCGTACTTCGAGGCCTTGACCGACTACCGATCCGGCTCACCGGAGGCGATCGTGGAGCGCTTCTCGGATGCGGCGTTCGCATCGGTGGTCAATGGGCGGGCCCTCGTCAAGGACCTCAGGGCATTGCGCAGCCAGTGGGACTCGCGGATCAGGGCGCGGCGGGGGGCGGCCGCGTGGCGGGTGGCGGACCTGCTGCTGCGCCAGCCGGTGATCAACGTCGGCTTGGTCGCAGGGGAGTTGCACGTGGCTGCGCAGAACGTCTACCGGGTGCTGGAGCCGCTGCTTGAGGCGGGCGTCCTGGTGACGTCCGGGGCCCGTCGGGACCGGATCTGGTGGGCGCCGGAGGTGCTCACGGCCGTGGATGCATTCGCTGCGCGGGCGGGCCGCCGCGGATAGTTGAGCCTCGCGGGAGCCGCGCGTTGGTCGGTGCGACTGCTTCGCTAGCCTGTAGCCTAGGCGGACCCCACGGGGGTGGTCCAGCGGCAGGAGGGTGTCGATGGCCGAGGTCACCAGCGACGATCAAGCGGCGAACGCGCCCTCGCCCAACCCGCACGCGGCGAACGGCTCGCCTATGAAGGGGCGGGTGGCCCTGATCACGGGGATCACGGGTCAGGACGGCTCGTATCTGGCTGAGCTGCTGCTGGAGAAGGGGTACACGGTCCATGGCCTGATCCGCCGGGCGTCGACGTTCAACACGTCCCGGATAGATCACCTGTATCGGGACCCGCATGACCCGAAGGCGCGGCTGTTCCTGCACCACGGGGACCTGACC
>JBAVLA010000300.1:0-6788 GCA_049688595.1 Candidatus Nanopelagicales bacterium
TGCGGCGGACGCTCGCGGTGCCCCGGCTGTCGGACACCACCCGCGCCGGGCTGGGCCACCTCGATGGCCATCTCGCCGGCGTCACAGTGCTGCCTCCGGGGACGCGGGTGCCCGAGTGGCGGGCCGACCGGCGCAATGGCCGGTACGTGCCGGCCCTGCGGCTGGCCGAGATCGTGCTGGCCAACTGCTCGGCCGAGACCGGTCCCGGCGGGCTCGAGATGGCCGGTTTCGTCGTGGACATGGCCCGTGTGTACGAGGACTTCGTCGGGACCGCGCTGACCGAGGCGCTGGCCCGCTATCCGGGCGGGACCCGGCTGCAGCACCCGTCCCGGCTCGACATCCCGGAGGCCCCGGGAACCCGGGCGGCCATCCCGATGAAGGTCGACGTCGTTCACGCCGTGAACGGGCGGCCCAGAATGGTGTTCGACGCCAAGTACAAGGCCGCGGACCCCGGGGGGACCTACCCCAACGCCGACCACTACCAGATGTTGGCGTACTGCACGGCGCTGCAGGTGCCGACCGCGTGGCTGGTGTACGCCGGTGGCGGCGCACCTGCCCGGCGGCGGGTCGTCAACACCGACGTCACGGTCGTCGAGTACCCGCTGGACCTGTCGGCCCCGCCGACGGCGCTGCTCGACCGGGTGGACTGCCTAGCCCGGTCGGCCTGGGATGAGGCGCTGGTTCGCGAGCCTGCTGGGGCCAGCCTGCGTCCTGCTTGACACGGTCGGGCACCGGTCCTCCCGTCAGGTCCTCCAGGACATGCGGCACACGGACCGGCTCAAGGTAAACGCAATGCCTCCCCGTCGGAGAACGCGGCTCCCCCGACATAGACTCCGGGCCAGTGCCCGCCCTCGACGACGCCCCCCACGTCCATGCGGACGACCGAGCCGCGTGGCGTGCGTGGCTGCAGGCCAACCACCAGACCGCGCGCGGCGCCTGGCTGGTCACATGGAGATCCCGGGCGGGCCGGGTCGGCCTGGACTACGAGGCCGCGATCGAGGAGGCGCTCTGCTTCGGGTGGGTCGACGGCACGGCCGCGCCATATGACCAGGACCGAGGCCGCCTCTACTTCGCCCCTCGGCGACCCCGCAGCCCTTGGGCCGCATCGAACCGGGCGCGCGTCAAGCGGCTGATCGCCGCGGGCCGGATGACGCCGGCCGGCCAGGCGGCGGTCGACCGGGCGAAGGCCAACGGGTCGTGGGAGATCCTCGCGTCCTCCGAACGCCTGGAGGTCCCCGACGACCTGGCCGCTGCCCTCGAAGCACGACCCTCGGCCGCCGCCAACTTCGCCACCTTCCCCCCATCGACCCGCAAGCAGCTCCTGGGATGGGTGGCCATCGCGGTGCGCCCCGCCACGAGGGCTGCCCGGATCGGCAAGATCGTCGACGCCGCGGCGCGGGGCGAACGGGACCCGACCTGAGGCGACGCGGGTGGACGGTCGGCCCCGGGTGGCGGGGATGTTCGGGCCCATGGGTGGCGGGACGTTCGACTCTGGTGGCTGGTGCCACGCCAGCGTAGGCAGGGGGCGAGGAGGGAGGCGTCGGCGTGACGGGTCCGATCGCCCGTCGGGAGCGTGGGCGCTGCGGGACCATGACGACGGCAGGCGTAGCGGAACCGGCACCGGCGGTGGAGCCGGCTTCCGAACAGGAGTGGCGGGCGACGTGCTCCCGGGCCTCGGTGATCTCCGGGGTGATCGGGTTGGTCGTGCTGGCCCTGGTCGTCGTGGCCAACATGACCTCCTGGATGGACGGCCTCCCCGGTCTGGCGACCCAGTTCCAGATCGAGGGCAGCGGCCTCGGTCTCCTTGTGGGTGCGTTCGCCGCGGTGGTCGGCGTGGTGACCGGGTTCCTGGGCCGCAAGTCGCGCCGGCGTCGGGCCGCGGTCGCCGGTTCGTGGCTGTCCGCGGTGGCGTTCCTCGGGTTCGCTGCGGCGGGGTTCTCGCTGCCGTACTACCCGTTCGTCAGGGGATTGGCGTGGGCGCCGGACAGCACGCGGATCGCCTACGCGCAGGATCAGGCCGGGATCTGGGTGGTCGACGCCGACGGGTCATCCGAGCCGACCCAGCTCACCGCCAGCGGCGAATCCCCGGACTGGTCCCCTGACGGCACCACGATCGCCTACACCGAGGACTGGGGGGGCGCGATCTGGATGGTCAGCGCCGACGGGTCATCCGAGCCGACCCAACTGGTATCCAGCGGCGGCTCCCCGGACTGGTCCCCTGACGGCACCACGATCGCCTACGTGGCCAATGTCGCCTCCGGCCAGGAACAGGGCGGTGAACTCTGGGTGATGGACGCCGACGGCGCAGATCCTCGCCAGCTCACGCACCTGCTGTCCACCCAGGGCGCAGAGGTGCGCAGCCCGTCCTGGTCGCCCGTCGGCACCCAGCTCGTGCTCGTCGGGGTTCCGCTGGTCGAGGGCGCTGAGAGCATCTGGATCGTGGATGCCGACGGCGGGAACCTGCGCCGGATCGCTGACGGGTTCGCACCGGACTGGTCGCCGGACGGCAGACGGATCGTCCACGCCACGTACCCCGGCGGGGGGCCGCGGAACGACTACTGGGTGATCAACGCCGACGGCACCGGGCGCACCCAGCTGCCCGGAGAGATCTGGAGCGATCCGCAGTGGACGGCCGACGGCAGGCTCACGTTCGACTGCCCGGAGGGCATGTGCGTCATGGACGCCGACGGCAGCGACCGGGCCGTCCTCCTCGCCGGCAGCGAGGGCAAGCCACTGGCGATGGAGAGTGCGCGGGTCCTCTCCCCTGACGAGACCCGGGTGGCCTACGCCACAGGGGCCGGCATCAGGAGCGACATCGTCGTCCACACGATCGACGGGTCGACCCAGATCACCCTGATCCGCTGACTGGGAGGACACGGGCGCGCCAGACCACCGGGTGGGGCACGACGCTACTCAGCCGCGAGGAACGACTCCACCTCCGACAGGAACACCGGCCAGGCGGGCTCGTCCTCGAGGAGGATGTGGTTGCTCCCCTCGAGGGCCACGAAGCGCGCGCCCGGGATCAGGTTCGCCAGGAGCTGCCCCTGCTCGAAGGGCGGGCGGTGGTCGTCCCGGGCGTGGAGCACGAGTGTTGGGGCCCGCACACGGCGGGCTGCGTCGCTGACGTCGATGTGCGCGGTCACCTGGAGGAGTCGCGCGGCGTTCTCCGGTGACGTCGACCGGCGCTGGAGCTCGTTGAAGTCGTTCCACAGCTCCTTGGAGCCGTCTGGCATGAACTGCGACGTGAACACCTGGCGGAACGACGCGTCGTGCTGGCCCCATCCGACCCGCGCCAGCTCGGACTGCAGCTCATGCAGCCGGCGCGCGGTCGAGGTGTCGCCCCGCGCCACCCGCCCCTGCGCATACGCGCCGTAGAGGACCAGCCTGTCGACGCGGTGCGGGTGCCGCGCGGCGTACTCGACGGCCACCGCCCCGCCCTGCGAGATGCCCAGCAGGTCGAACCGCTCCAGGCCGAGGGCGTCGACGACCGCCTCGAGATCACCCACCCATGCGGCGAGGGAGTAGGAGGCGTCGGGCACGTCCCACTCGGAGAGTCCGCACCCCCGTTCGTCGTAGCGGACCAAGCGATGCCGCTCGGAGAGGGCGCGCCACCAGTGCGCCCAGACCGGGCTGGCCCAGTCGTAGTCCAGGTGCGTCAGCCAGTTCGCCGCCTTGACCAGGGGCGATCCGGTGCCGCTCGTCGCGAGGGCCAGTCGGATGCCGTCGGCAGCATCGCAGAACCCGAGCTTCTGCGTGGCCAGGCTGGCGTGACGCGGTGGTGCTGCGGTGCTCGTGGGCTGCATCGCCGCGGGCCCTGTCACCGCGGGCCCTGTCACCGCGGGGACGACGACCGGGGTGTCCAGCGCCTCGATGCGCAGGTCCAGTGCCTCCGGGCTGAGCCCGATGCCGAGCTCGTCCTCGAGGATCCGCTCGATCGTGTCGATCTGGCCCAGCGCGCCCGCCCGGTCCCCGTGGTCGAGCATGGAGCGGGCCAGGCCCAGGTGCGCCTCCTCGTCCCTCGGGTCGAGCGTGACCAGCTCGGACCAACGACCAGCCGAGCGCAGCAGCTGGCGGTGGACAGCCTCCAGCCGCTGCCGGTGCTGCTCCGCCCATGGCTCGTAGAGATCCTCGGGGAGTGGGCCGGTGCCGAACAGCTCGAGCGCCGCCTCCGCCTGGCCCGGATCGACCGATGCCGGATCGGCTGCCGCGAGCCGAGCGGCAACAGCTTGCACGGTGATCGCATCGACCTCGACGTGCGCCTCCGGGAACAGCCAGACGACCTGGTTGCGCAGCACCACGCACCCCGGCTCGCCCGTCCCCTGCCGGGCGTAGTGAGCAGCCTTGTGCAACTGGTTCGCCGCGTCATCCGGCGCTGCGTCCGGCCAGAGGGCGTCCATCACCTGCTCCCGGTGCATTCGCCGCCCGCGGGTGAGCGCGAGCACCTTCATCAGCGAGACAGCGCTGCGCCTGGGGAACGCGGACGCGGTCACGCGCCGCCCGTCGATGGTCATGCCGAAGTCGTCCAGCAGGTGGATGGAGACCTCCACACCCGCCACGGTACCCGCGGGCCATCGACCGCGTAGGTCAGGCCGTCTCGTCCCCGCGGTTGAAGCTCGTGATGATGCAGTCGATCAGCGCGGCGCTGGGGTCCAGGTCCGACGAGGCCCGGGCGATCGAGTGGACCTCCGAGACGAGCCGGTCGTACTCCATGAGCTCCCGCCGGCGGCGGACGGCCAGCACGCGGTCGGAAGTCCGGCGGTTGGCGATCAGCCAGCCGACGAACACCAGCACCACGGCAAGTGCCAAGACCATGACCAACGCGAGGCGCGGATTCACCGCAGGGCTCCGCTCACGTCGTCAATCCTGATGAGATGCATGTCCCCCGCTCTCGCCCACCGTGACGAACCAGCGGGCAGGCACAACTCTCCATCACCACGCAACCGCGGAGCTGCGCCGAACGGCCCGGCCGCGCGGGCCGAAAGCCCCTTTCGTAGTCGAACCGGACCCCAATGGCACCGGCACTGGAACCGCCCCGGCCGGCAGCGCCGGCCCCTTTGCATCCGGGCGATCCTACGGCGAAGGATGTGCCCGTCGGACTCGCTGGCCGCCCAATGGCCAAGCGGCCCAGTCTCGCCCAGGGCGGCTGGCTGCAGGGTCCAGATCGGAGGAGCTATGCCGCGCAGGTCTCTACCCAGGCAGGTGACGGTTGCGCTGGCAGCCGCGATCCTCGCGCTGGGCTCCACCGGGGCCGCAGCATCAGGCGCCGCCGACTGGTCGTACGACGGCGACACCGGACCTGCCCACTGGGCCGACCTCGGGTACCCCGATTGCGCCGGCGACTCCCAGTCCCCGATCAACATCCGCACGCGACGCGTGGTGCGCAAGCCCATGAAGAACCCGCGGATCCGCTATGTCGCCAGCGAGGCGGAGGTGGTCAACAACGGCCACAGCATTGAAGCCGAGGCGCCCGCCGGCAGCACGATGACGACTGGCGGGGTCGTCTACGAGTTGAAGCAGATCCACTTCCACACGCGCAGCGAGCACACGATCGACGGCGATCACTACCCGATCGAGGTCCACTTCGTGCACCAGGCGAACTCGGGCCAGACGGCCGTCGTGGCTGTTCTCGCGGAGCTGGGCAAGAAGGCCAACCGGGCCTGGGAGCCGTACGTGACCGCCGCCGAGGAGCTCTCGGAGGCCGACCCGCCGGAGACGGTCGAGGCGGACATCGACTGGGCAGCGATGCTGCCCAGGAGTTCAGCGGGCTTCCGGTACGAGGGCAGCCTGACCACGCCCCCGTGCACGGAGGGCGTGCACTGGAACGTCCTGGCCACGCCGGTGCGGCTCAGCGAGCAGCAGATCGAGGCCTTCGAGAGCGTCCCGTTGTCGCAGGCCCCGTCCGGGGCGAACTACCGACCCGTGCAGCCGCGCAACGGCCGCGTCGTCACGCTCGACGTCAGCCGGGGCTTCGGGCGAAGGTAGGGGGAGCCACGGGGCCACCGCCGACTCGGCCATCCCGGTGTCAGCACGACAGCAAGGGGCCCCGGATCACGTGACGCGCCCATCCGGGGCTCGCAGCGCGTTCCACCAACCGCTGGCCGTGTCGATCGCGGCGATCCCGACGATGACCCAGGCCAGGCCAGCGAACACGCCCGTGAAGCCCCCTGGGACACCTTCGTCCAGGGCGGGATTGAGCAGTTCAGTGGTCACGGACACCCACAGCACGATCCCGGCGAACGCAACGTTGAGGAGCGTGTTGACCACGGCCAGCCGAACGTCCCACCGCCCGGCGCGGTACTTGGCTGTCTCCAGGACGACGCTTGCCACCAGGACGACCAGGAGGGCGGGCAGCCAGAACTCCCAAAGCTCGGGGTCGAGGACGGGCACCTCGCTCCCGTCCGGGGCGGTGACCAGCCAGTGCGTGCGCTCCCACAGCAGCGCCCAGATGAGCAGGGTCAGCCCCGTGATGGACGACACGGTCTCCCCCAGCCCGATCCGGCGTTCGACCATCTGCGGCAGGTCCGCCGGCGTCCAGTCAAAGGGCTTCGCGGCGGCATCGGAACGCTCGAGCAGGGCGAAGGACAGCGTGACCCAGAAGGCGAGCTGCACGCCTGCCTGGAACGTGGGGCCCAGCGCGCCGAACAGGACCTCGGCGGGGTTGCCGCCAGAGAGTGCGAGGCTGGGGAGTGGCTTGGGGGAGCGTCACGAGTCGGGCGAGGCGTCAAGAACTTGGTGGGTTGTGGTCGCAAGAACGACCACAACCCACCAAGTTCTTGCAGCGACACGAA
>JBAVLA010000301.1:0-27146 GCA_049688595.1 Candidatus Nanopelagicales bacterium
GCAGCACCGGCTGGCTCACCCGACCCGCCGAAACGCCACCTCTGGTCACCCAGAGATTATCTCAGCCCAGGAACGACCAAACACCCCCGACACGCACGGCACCGGCACCCATGTCAGGACATCTGGAGTCGGGAACCGGTTTGACTCACTTCTTGTCAGCGTTGACTCACTTCCGTGTCAACAGTGACTCATTTCGTGTCATTTTTTCGACCATCGAAATGTCACTTGTCATCAGCTGCACCCACTCGTACTTCCGCAGCCCTCACACACGTAGCACGAGCCCGCCGGGCGCATCTTCGTACCGCAGGTGAAGCACAGCGGAGCGTCAGAGGTCCTGCCGCTGATCGCCTCGAGCAGCTCGGCGGAGGATCGAACATCAGTGAGCTGTCGGCCTGCACTCCCCTTGGAACCAGGAGCTGCCGGACCGGACTCGTCCACCGACTGGGCCAAACCCTCCACATCGATCTCCAGCTGGGAAGCGCCGTAGCTGGCAGCCACCTGCGCCGCCCGCTCCTCAGCGGTGAAGATGCCCATGGCCTCACGGCTCTCATAAGGCAGGTAGTCCAGCGCTAGCCTGCGGAAGATGTAATCGACGATTGACAGCGCCATGCGGATGTCGGGGTCATCGGTCATGCCCGACGGCTCGAATCGCATGTTGACGAACTTGCTGACGAAGGCCTCGAGCGGGACGCCGTACTGCAGGGCGATGGAGGTGGCGATCGAGAACGCATCCATCACCCCAGCAAGAGTCGACCCCTGCTTCCCGAGCTTCAGGAAGACCTCGCCCAAGCCATCGTCCGGGTAGGAGCCGGCCGTCATGTAGCCCTCCGCTCCCCCGACCGCGAAGGACACCGTCCGGCTCGGACGGGCCTTCGGCAGGCGCTTGCGGGTGGGTCGGTACTCGATCCGGGTCTCCGGCTCAGCGGCTTGGCTGCCCTTGGCCTTGGCGTCCGACAGGGGCTGGCCCACCTTGCAGTTGTCGCGGTAGATCGCCAGCGCCTTGATGCCCATCTTCCATGCCTGGAAGTAGATCTCCTCGACATCCTCGATGGTCGCGCTCTCCGGCATGTTCACCGTCTTGGAGATCGCACCTGACAGGAACGGCTGACACGCGGCCATCATCCGCACATGACCCATTGGCGTGATGGGCCTCTCCCCCATCGCGCAGTCGAAGACCGCGAGGTGCTCGGCCTTGAGGCCGGGCGCTCCGATGACGTTGCCGTGCTCGGCGATGTACTCGACTATGGCCTCGCTGGTCTCGCCGGTGTACCCAAGGGTCCGCAGGGCCCTTGGGACCGTCTGGTTGACGATCTGCATCGACCCACCACCGACGAGCTTCTTGAACTTGACCAGCGAGAAGTCCGGCTCGATGCCGGTCGTGTCGCAATCCATCATGAATCCGATGGTGCCGGTCGGTGCCAGAACTGAGGCTTGCGCGTTGCGCCAGCCGTGGACGGTGCCGATCTGGATGCCCTCATGCCACAGTTGCGCAGCCCGTTTGAGGACCCCGCCGTCGAGGGCTGAGTGCGACCGCAACGCATCCGTGGCCGACGCATGCTTGCGCATGACCCGCATGTGGGCGTCACGGTTGCGCGCGTACCCGTCGTAGGGTCCGACCACCGAGGCCAGCTCGGCGGAGCGCTTGTAGGCGGTGGCGGTCATCAGGCTCGTGATCGCAGCCGCCAGGGCCCGTCCCGCATCGGAGTCGTAGGCCAGCCCGAGGGCCATCAGCAGCGCTCCGAGGTTGGCGTACCCGATGCCCAACTGGCGGAACCGCCGCGTTGTCTCGCCGATCGCCTCGGTCGGGAAGTCCGCGAAGCAGATCGAGATGTCCATGGCAGTGATCACGAACTCGACCGACTTGCGGAACCGGTCGGCGTCGAACGTGTCGTCGTCGCGCAGGAAGCGCATAAGGTTCAACGACGCGAGGTTGCAGGACGAGTTGTCCAGACTCATGTACTCCGAGCACGGGTTCGAGGCCGTGATCCGACCGGTCTCCGGGTTGGTGTGCCAGTCGTTGATGGTGTCGTCGTACTGCAGGCCTGGGTCGGCGCACGCCCAAGCTGCCTCGGCCATCGAACGGAACAGGGACTTGGCTGCCACGGACTCGATCACTTCGCCGGTCGTCCGACTGCGCAGCCCGAACTCGCGGTCCTCCTCGACGGCTCGCATGAATTCGTCGGAGACGCGCACGGAGTTGTTCGCGTTCTGGTACTGGACGCTCGTGATGTCCTTCCCGCCCAGGTCCATGTCGAAGCCGGCGTCCCGCAGGACTCGGATCTTCTCCTCCTCACGCACCTTCGTCGCGATGAACTCGCCGATGTCCGGGTGGTCGACGTCGAGCACGACCATCTTCGCCGCGCGGCGCGTGGCGCCCCCCGACTTGATGGTCCCGGCGGAGGCGTCGGCGCCGCGCATGAACGAGACAGGGCCGGACGCGGTGCCTCCGCTGGAAAGCAGCTCCTTGCTGGAGCGGATGCGTGACAGGTTCAGCCCGGCACCCGACCCTCCCTTGAAGATCAGGCCCTCCTCGCGGTACCAGTTGAGGATCGAGTCCATCGTGTCGTCGACGGACAGGATGAAGCACGCGCTGACCTGCTGCGGCGACGGGGTGCCCACGTTGAACCACACCGGCGAGTTGAAGGCGAAGACCTGGTGCACCAGCATCCAGGTCAACTCATGCTCGAACACCTCGGCGTCGGCCTCGGTCGCGAAGTACCCGTGTTCCCGACCGGCTCGACCGTATGCATGAACGACCCGGTCGATCAACTGGCGCAGGCTGTGCTCCCTCTGCTCTGTGCCAAGCGCGCCACGGAAGTACTTCGTCGTCACGATCGTGCACGCGTTCAGCGACCAGAAGTCGGGGAACTCCACGCCCCGCTGCGTGAAGACGGTCTCGCCGGTGCGCCAATTGGCCTGCACGACGTCGCGCTGAGCCCAAGTGACTTCGTCGTAGGGATGGACCCCGGCTGTCGTGTTCACCCGTTCGAAGCTGACTGCCGGTACCACCCTCGGTCGTCCCTCCACTCGCGTCTTGCCCTCGGCGGCCTTGTGACTGTCAGATGACGCTCGGCTCATGCGAACTCCTGTACGTATTCAACGCTTGTTTCTGGATCTCGCCGGGATCCCCGGCGTGTGCCACTGCCATGCGTCCCACGTTCGACACCGCGGGCCCGCAGTGGGACGACGTTCATGCCGATCCGCATCGCAGGTCGATCCCCTGGCCTGACTGCAGGGAGGAGCGCAGGCTGGCGATCTCGGTCTCGAAGTCAGCCAAGCAATCGAAGGACTTGTAGACCGACGCGAAACGGAGGTACGCGACTTCGTCGAGGACCCGCAAGGGGCCGAGGATCGCAAGGCCCACGTCGTGCGAGGCCAGAGCAGCCTGGCCTGATCCACGCAGGCTGTCCTCCACTCGCTGGGCGAGCAGGGCCAGGTCGTCCTCTCCGACAGGTCGACCCTGGCATGCCTTGCGCACCCCGGCGACGATCTTCTCTCGACTGAACGGCTCGACGACTCCAGATCGCTTCACCACGAGCATGCTCATCGTCTCCACCGTGGTGAACCGGCGACTGCACTGCGGGCAGTGCCTGCGCCGACGGATCGCTGTCCCGTCCTCGTTGGCGCGCGAGTCGATCACCCGGGTCTCCGCGCTGTGACAGAACGGGCAGTTCATGTCGGCCTCCCAACTTGCTCGCATCAGCGATCCCGCTGGCCGCCATCCGCTGCCGTGGATCTGCTTGGGGACTTCCTGTCGAGAACCTGTGGAATCCCAACCACAACCTGTGGATGACTTACAGCAATGTGACTACCAGATATGGTGAACCGTACGACGCTCGAGACTCCAATGCAAGCAGCGCGACCGATCGCCCTCAGATGTCCTGCGGTACGAGCAGCACCTGACCCGGGTGGATCAGGTTCGACTCCAGCCCGTTGAGCAGACGCAGCTTCACGACCGTCTCGCGCGGGTCCGCCTCCGGGCTCAACTGCCGGGCGATCTCCCACAGGGAGTCGCCCTGCTCGACCACGACGTGCCGCGATGCGGCGATCGCGACCGTTCCAGAGATCCCGCGCCCTGCCTGACTCGCCCCATCCAGGGCCAACGCGGGAAGCAGCGCGACCCCTGCTGCCATGCCCGCCGCACAGACCATCGTCGCGACCGCGGCGGCGGCCCGTCCGCGTCGCGTGAACCTGATCAGGCGTGGTTCCTGACCAGCCGGGCGGTCAGGGCCCTCACTCCGCGGGGCCCGCCCCGGGCGCGCGCCTGGGGCCGGGTTCCACAATGCTGCATGTGCACCGTAAGTCGACATCCACAACACCTCCGCTCGAACCGGTGTTCTATCGAACACCTGTTCCATGTGTATCACGTGGCAACGACTCGCGCCAGCCAGACTCGAACATCTGTTTGAACCTCGTCGACTGAGCCGCTAGTCTTCACCTCAGGCCGCCGCGATTGGCGCTGCGGCTCGGAACAGAGTCCGGCCGGGGTCTGACATTCGGCACGCGAGGTCAGCCCCGACCGGTGCGAACGAGGAGCGGAGAGCAGCATGGCCACGATCCACGAGCTTCCGGATCCGACCCACGCTGGTGGTGAGCTCACTCGCCGCCAGCGCATGGTCCTCGACGTCATCCGTCAGTCGGTTGAGACCCGCGGATACCCTCCGAGCGTGCGCGAGATCGGCGAGGCCGTCGGACTCAGCTCGCCATCCAGCGTCGCCCACCAACTCAAAGCCCTGGAGGCGCGTGGATACCTAAGAAGGGACCCGAATCGGCCGCGTGCAATGGAAGTCATCGGACCAGATGCGGGCCGGCCCGCATCGACCGACAACCTCGACCAGACTCCCGGCGCGGTCATGGTCCCCCTGGTGGGCCGCATCGCCGCTGGTGGGCCGATCCTCGCCGACCAGGTCGTGGAGTCCGTATTCCCGCTGCCGAGGGAGCTCGTGGGCGGCGGTGACTTGTTCCTGCTCAGGGTCAAGGGCGACTCGATGGTGGACGCGGCGATATGCGATGGGGACTACGTGGTCGTCCGGGCCGGACGTTCGGCTGACGACGGCGCCATAGTCGCAGCCCTGCTCGAGGAGGAGGCGACGGTCAAGACGCTGAAGCGCCGCGATGGCCACGTCTGGCTCATGCCGCACAACGCCGCCTACGACCCGATCAACGGTGACGATGCACTCGTCATGGGCACGGTCGTCGCTGTCCTGAGGCGTGTCTGACAGCCGCTCCGCATGCGTCGCGAGCCGTGCGTCCGACGCGCGGTTGGATCGACCGGCCCGAACCGGAGTCCTGCGGTGTCGCACAAGCCCAGGCCAGGGAGCCGCTGGGCCAACGGGCTGACAACCACTCGTTGGCTGCCTAGTCGGGCATCGGCAGGCTCTAGGCTGCCTGTCGTGAGCATGCTGGGCAAGCCTGAACGTGAAGAACGAGTCGCCCTGGGCAGCGCCGCGCGCAAGCAGATCCCGCGGGGCAGCTTGGCTACGTGGGAGCCGCCTGCAGATCGCCCGGAGCCCGTCGACCTCCTCATCGAGCAGGCCAAGGGCCGCCTGCAGAACCTGGTCCCGATCCGCCATGGCCGCATGAGCACTTCACCGTTCGCCTTCTATCGTGGATCGGCTGTCGTCATGGCCTCGGACTTGGCGAGCCAGCCCTACACAGGGCTCGTCGTGCAGCTGTGCGGGGATGCGCACGTGGCCAACTTCGGCATGTTCGCCTCCCCGGAGCGCACGCTCCTGTTCGACCTCAATGACTTCGACGAGACCCATCCGGGGCCGTTCGAGTGGGACGTCAAGCGACTGGCGGCCTCAGCCGTCCTGGCCGCGAGATCCAACGGCTGGGACACCTCCGTCCAAGCCTCAATGGCAAGCCGGTGTGCCTCGGCCTATCGCCGGGCCATGCGCTCGTTCGCCGAGATGAGGACGCTGCAGGTGTGGTACTCGCGCCTCGACGTGACCGACATGGGCCGCTTGGCCGAGTCCCTCCCGTCGGAGACCGTCCTCGCCCGAGTGGAGCGATCCATCGCCGGCGCCCGGCGCCGGACCAACCTGCAGGCCATGGCCAAGCTGACGACGGTGGTCGACGGCGAGCGCCGGTTCATCGACGATCCCCCCCTGCTCGTCCGTGTGGAGCCGGACCACGCAGAGCTCCTCGGCCTGGACTCGATACTGGCCTACCGCACGACGCTGGTCTCGGATCGCGCCGCCTTGCTGGACCACTTCCACGTCGTCGACGTAGCCCAGAAGATCGTCGGCGTGGGCAGCGTGGGGACCCGATGCTACGTACTGCTCCTCCAGGGAGTCGATGGACGGGATCCATTGATGCTGCAGTTCAAGGAGGCCACGGCTTCGGTCCTGGAGCCGTACACGGGCCCCTCGGAGTACCACCACCACGGCGCACGAGTGGTCGCCGGCCAACGGTTGTTGCAGGCCGCATCGGACATCTTCATCGGCTGGACATCTGCCACGGACGCGCACAACGTCGTCCACGACAGTTACGTACGGCAGCTACGAGACATGAAGTTCTCGCCCGACCTCTCAGCCCTCGACGTCTCCGGATTCGAGCTGCTGCTCAACGCATGCGGCTGGACGCTGGCCCGTGCGCATGCCAGGTCCGGCGACCGGATAGCCATCGCCCGGTACCTGGGACGCAGCTCCAGGTTCGAGGCGGCTATCACCACGTGGGCCGTGGCATACGCAGACCAGGCTGAGACTGACTACGAGAGCATGGTCCGAGCCATCCGCATGGCCCGTCTCCCGTCGATCACGGGCGTCTGATCGGCCGGGCTCGGCGTGGCTGCCACCGCCAGCCACGCACATGAGAGCTGGTGTGGTCCCGCGCGTGACGGTCATCCGCTGCCGCTGTGGGCGGCGGCGTGGTCGGTCCGGTCCGGTATGGCCACCGCCAATTCGTTGGCCTCGGCCGGACCGGACTCAATCGCCGACAGCTCTGCATCCAGCCTGCGCAGAGCGCCCGTCACGGTCCTGAGGTCAGTCGTCCACCACAGCGGAGGCAGGCTCCGGCGCATCTGCGCCCCGTAGCCGGTCGTCGCCAGCCGCGGATCGAGCACCGCAACGACCCCGCGATCGGCCGGGGAGCGGATGAGCCGGCCAGCACCTTGAGCCAGCATGAGCGCCGCCCGGGGCAATGACACAGCGGCGAACCCGCTGCCGCCGGAGGCATCGACCTGTTCCTGACGTGCCGACACGATCGGGTCGTCCGGGCGTGGGAACGGGATCCGGTCGATCACGACCAACGTGCACGACGGACCCGGCACGTCGACGCCCTGCCAGAGGGACAGCGTGCCCAGCAGGGACGTCCTGGGCTCCTGGGCGAACTGGCGGACGAGCCCGGCCACTGCATCCCCGCGGTGGGCCACTATGAGGGGGCGATCCGGCCGACCGTCGAAGCGCCGCTGCAACACCTCCTCAGCTCGTTCAACCGACCGCCACGACGAGAACAGGGCCAGCGAGCGCCCACCAGCGGCGTCGATCAGCTCGGCGAGCTGGTGGAGCGCCTGCTCGCTGATCCCGTCCCGGCCAGGGCGCGGGATCGAGGCACCGCAGTAGAGCACCCCCTGCTTGGCATGGTCGAAAGGCGACCCCACGTCCAGCCCCACCCAGCCCTCGGCGCAGCCCATGCTGGCGGCAAGCGGGCTGAACGACCCCCCGATGGCCAAGGTCGCGCTGGTCAGGATCACCGGGCGTCCGGCGAACAGGTTGTCGTGGAGAAGGCCATCGACCGTGACGGGTGCCACTTGCAGGGAGTTGGTCCCCCCGGGGCGCCCCGACACCCAGGCGACCGACGCATCGCTGAGTTCCAGGACCGACGCCGCAACCTCATGGACGCCCTGGATGCCGGCGCGTGCCGTGGTTCGGTCCGCGGCTGACTCGGGCGCCTCCGTGCTGTCCCCCTTCATGCCGAGCAACGCCGCGTGCCCAGCGTCACGCAGGGCGGTCACCGCCACGACGAGCTCGTCGGGGAGGGCGCGCAGTCGACCATCGGGGAGCTCGGACAGCAGCTCATCGAGATAGCCGCCGGCGTCGAGGAGGGAGTCCGCCAGCTCAGGGTCGAGGAACCGACGCGCTCGACCGGCGGCCCGCTGGACAACCGAGCCGGACAGCTCGCGGGTTAGGGCGCCGGTCATCCGGTCGACGAGCTCGTGCGCCTCGTCCACGACGACGGCGCCATGGTCGGGCAGTACGGGAACCTCGCCTTCCACGTGGATGGCCAGCAGCGCGTGGTTGGCGACGACCAAGTCGGCTGAGCGCGCCCTGGTCCGCGCGCCTTCGGCGAAGCATTCCTGTCCGAATGAGCAGTTCGCGGCGCCCGGGCACTCCCGGGCGGACACTGACAGCCCCGACCAGACCCGCCCGTCGACCGGCTCGTCGAGGTCGTCACGATCACCGGTGTCCGTGGTCTGCGCCCACTTCTGCAGCCGGCGCGCCTGACGCCCGAGCCTGGAGGTCGGAGCCTGGAAGAGGGCCGCCTCCTCCGGGTCCGGCGACCCGCGGCTCAGGCGATCCATGCATATGTAGTTGCTGCGGCCCTTGAGCACGGCGTAGCGGATCTCACGCCCCAGGGCAGGAGCGAGGGACCGAGCCACTACCGGCAGATCCTTGTCGACGAGCTGGCGCTGAAGGGCCAGCGTGGCTGTCGCTACGACGACCGGCTTGTCCGCCGACATCGCGAACCGCGCCGCTGGCACGAGGTAGGCCAACGACTTGCCCGTCCCGGTTCCGGCCTGGACGAGCAACGTGGCGTGCCCGCCGTCCATGCAGGCCCCCACCGCCTCGGCCATCTGCACCTGACCGGGGCGGGTCTGTCCTCCGAGCTCCGCCACGGCAAGGTCCAGGAGCCGAGCCACTGGCGGAAGATCTGGGCCCTGTCCACTCCCATCGTCAGCGCCCTCGCGCTGGACGTCACTGCCATCGCCGTGGGCGGCCAGGCGGGCGGCTTCGCCATCGGCTGTGCTGCCGCCTGACGCATAGTCCGGCCCGAAGTGCGTATCGGCCCCCGGCAGTGCTGGCCCCGGACTTGGGGACGCCGACCGATGGGTCCTCACTCGTTCACGCGGGATGGCTCTCCCGCCGCATTCAGCTCCGCGGCCAGCCGCGCACCCACCACGGCCGTCACTTGGGCTCCCTCATGGGTGTATTCGACCCGAACATCGCGACCCTCGTCGTGCACTCGGGCGACGAGGTCGCCGCGGTCGAACGGCACGAGGACGTCCACGGACTCGGGCGGATTCGGCAGTTCAGCCTCGATCGCGTCGGTCAGCTCATCGATGCCCATACCAGTCGCCGCGGATACCAGCACCGAGTGCGGCTCCCGGGAACGCAACCTCGCCACGACCATGGGATCGGCGACGTCTGCCTTGTTGATCACGACTAGCTCGGGAATGTCGCCGGCGCCGATTTCTGCGAGGACCTCGCGAACCGCCGCGATCTGACCCTCCGGGACATCGTCGGCGCCGTCGACGACGTGGAGGATTAGATCGGCGTCGGAAACCTCCTCCAGAGTGGACCGGAATGCCTCGACGAGTTGGTGCGGCAGGTGCCGGACGAACCCTACTGTGTCTGCCAGCGTGTAGATCCGGCCGGACGACGTCTGCGCACGCCGGACAGTGGGATCGAGCGTGGCGAACAGCGCGTCCTCAACCATCACGCCCGCCCCGGTCATCCGGTTGAGCAGGCTGGACTTGCCGGAGTTGGTGTATCCGGCCAGGACCACCGAAGGGACGTGACCGCGACGCCTGGCTGAGCGCATCGTGCGCCGGGCGGTGGACATCGATGCGATCTCCCTGCGCAGCCTGGAGATCGACTCGCGCACTCGCCGCCGGTCGGTCTCGATCTTGGTCTCGCCCGGACCCCGGCTCCCGATGCCCTGACCGCCGGCCACCCGTCCGCCGGCCTGCCGGGACAGCGACTCCCCCCAGCCGCGCAGCCTCGGCAGGAGGTACTGCATCTGAGCCAGGGAGACCTGCGCCTTGCCCTCCCTGGAGCGAGCGTGCTGGGCGAATATGTCCAGAATCAGCCACGTCCGGTCTACGACCTTGACCCGCACCGTGTCCTCGAGCCGGCGCAACTGGCCCGGTGTCAGCTCGCCGTCGCAGATCACGGTGTCGGCACCCACCTGTGCCACGACATCCCGCAGTTCGCTGACCTTGCCGCCACCGATGTAGGTGGCCGGGTCAGGCCGGTCGCGGCGCTGCACCAGACCGTCGCAGACCTCTGACCCCGCCGTCTCGGCCAACCGGGCCAACTCCGCGAGGGACCGCTCGGCATCCTCCAGTGTGCCGCTCGTCCACACCCCGACGAGCACGACCCGCTCGAGCCGGACCTGTCGGTACTCGACCTCCCTGACGTCGGTCAGCTCGGTGCCAAGACCGGGCACCCGTCGCAGGGCCTGGCGTTCCAGGATGTCCGGTCCGTCAGCCATGCCGCTGCCACCAGTCCCGATCGACCGTGCCCCGAGCTACGAACTCCGCGGGTCCGGACAGCTCCACGCCGCCGTCGGCGCGCCAGAGCACAGCTACGGTCCCGCCGGGGACGTCGACCCGGACCCGCTGGCCATCCGCGGCGACTCCCTGCCGACGCAGTGTGGCCACCGCCGCCGCGCACGCCCCAGTCCCGCAGCTGAGCGTCTCGCCCACGCCCCGCTCGAACACCCGCATCCGGATGTGGAGATCCGTGACCAGCTCGACGAACTCCGAGTTGACCCCGTCGGGAAACACGTCGGCCGGCGCAACGATCGGCTTCTCGCGCAGGTCTCCGGCGTCAGCCACCGCATCCACCCAGGTCACGGCGTGAGGGTTGGGCATGAGGACCCCCACGGCTGGCCGCCCGGTCTCGGAACCACCCTGCCCGGTCCGCACAGTGATGTCCGTGCCCTCGAGGAACATCGCTGGACCCATGTCCACGACGACCTGCCCGACTGACGGGTCCACGACCACCCGCCGGGGGCCTCCTCGCGTTGCGATCTGGAAGGACCCGGCCCCAGCGAGCTGTGTCGCCACGAGGTGCGCAGCGAAGACGCGTGCCCCGTTGCCGCACATCTGCGCCAGGCTCCCGTCGGCATTCCGGTAGTCCATGAAGTAGGGGGCCATCTCGGCCTGGTCCGACACCTCGGGATGGTCGGCGGTCCTGGCCACCACGAGCACGCCGTCTCCACCTATCCCGCGACGGCGGTCGCACAGGGCCCGGACCAGACTGGGGGTTACGTCCACTTCCCCTTCCAGGTTCGTGATCACCACGAAGTCGTTGCCGGTCCCGTGGCCCTTCACGAAGGTGGTCTCCCGGGGACTCATGGTCCAAGGGTAGTCGGCTCGGCCGATCTCCGGGCCAGGATCGAGGCAACTGTGGAAAGGAGGCCTTCGCGGGCATCGATCCACGTCGTGCGAAGGTCACGGCGGAACCATCTCTGCTGGCGGCGGGCATAGCGGCGCGTGGCCGCGATGATCTCGGTCCTGGCCTCGTCCTGAGTGAGTCGGCCCTCAATCAGGGCGATCACTTGCGGGTACCCCAGCGCCCTGCTGGCCGTGCGGCCCTCGCGCAGGCCGTCGTGGATCAGTCCGCGAACCTCGGCCACGAATCCCGCTGCGAACATCTGGTCAACCCGCTCCGCGATCCGTTCGTCCAGGGCGGGCCGGGGCAGATCCAGGCCGATGGATTCGTGCGGGATCAGTTCTGGCCCACTGGCGGCCAGGGTCGCCGTGAAGCCCTGACCGGTCAGTTCCCCGACCTCAAGTGCCCGGACGATTCGCCGACCATTCGTCGACAGAATCGCGGATGCAGCAGCCGGATCCCGCTGGGCCAGGACTGCGTGCAGCCGCACAGGTCCAACGTCGGCCAGCTCCTGTTCCCATCTGCGCCGGATTTCCGGGTCGCTGCCGGGGAACCGCAGGTCGTCGAGCAGCGCGCGGACATAGAGGCCCGACCCCCCGACCACGACGGCCCCCGTGCCGCGCCGTGCCAGCTCCCGCAGCACCTCGCGTCCGCGCCGCTGGAAGTCGGCGGCGCCCAGCGTCTCGGTCATCCCGACGATGTCGAGCAGGTGGTGCGGTACGCCGCCCCGCTGTTCGAACCGGATCTTCGCGGTACCGATGTCCAAGCCTCGGTAGACCTGGTAGGCATCAGCATTGACGACCTCGGCGCCCATCGCCCGGGCCACTTCAACAGCCACCGCCGACTTCCCCACCGCTGTGGGTCCGACGATTGCCAGTACCGTCGGCCATTCGCGATCAGCCACCTCTGGCCCCCGGCTCAACGCCGTGCCGAACGGCCCCTGTTGCCGCCGAACGTCGGTCGTTCATGCTCCCTGCCGCACGCGCGGCATG
This sequence comes from Candidatus Nanopelagicales bacterium, assembly GCA_049688595.1. Lineage (GTDB taxonomy): Bacteria > Actinomycetota > Actinomycetes > S36-B12 > CAIYMF01 > Prado023. The sequence goes on from JBAVLA010000301.1 coordinate 12,335, forward strand.
CCCAGGGCCACCGGGCCCGCGACTGTGGCGGGCGACTCGTTCCCCGTGCCTCTGGGTTCGCACGAGGTCCAACGGAGTTCCCAAGCATCACCGGCACGGGTGCGCCGGGTCCTCACGGCGACTCCGGTGAGGTGATGCGGAGCGGCAGATCGGATCTCGACCGTGACGATGTCGCCGGGTCGCGGTTCCTCGCGGTGGGAGAAGTGCACCAGCCGCCCATCGCGGGCCCGGCCCGACATGCGCCCGGTTGCGACATCCTTGCGACCCTCCCCCTCCGCGACCAGGACCTCAGCCAGGGTCCCGACCAGTGCCCGGTTGTCGACCAACGAGTGCTTCTCGAGGGCGACGATCAACCTGTCGTAGCGCTGCTGGACGACGTGCTTCGCGACCTGGCCAGGCATGCCGGCTGCCGGTGTGCCCGGTCTCGGCGAGTACTGGAACGTGAAGGCTGAGGCGAACCGGCACCGCTCCACCAGGTCGAGGGTCTGCTCGAAGTCGTCCTCGGTCTCCCCGGGGAACCCGACGATGATGTCCGTGGTGATCGCCGCCTCGGGGATCCGCGCTCTCACGTTGGCCAGGATCTGCAGGTACCTGTCCCGTCGGTACGACCGCCTCATCGACCGCAGGACGCGGTCGCTCCCGGACTGCAGGGGCATGTGCAGCGAGGGCATCACGTTCGGCGTCTCGGCCATTGCAGCGATCACGTCGTCGGTGAAGTCCTTCGGGTGCGGCGAGGTGAAGCGCACCCGTTCCAGCCCGGGGATGGTCCCGCAAGCCCGAAGCAGGTCCGCGAAAGCCCCCCGATCGCCGAACTCGGTGCCATAGGCGTTCACGTTCTGGCCGAGCAGCGTCACCTCGACCACGCCGTCGGCCACCAGGGCGCCAACTTCGGCAAGCACATCCTCGGGCCGACGGTCCCTCTCGCGTCCGCGCAGGCTGGGCACGATGCAGAACGTGCAGGTGTTGTTGCACCCCACGCTGATCGCCACCCATGCTGCGTAGGCCGACTCGCGACGGCTCGGCAACGTCGAGGGAAACGTGACCAGCGCCTCCTCGATCTCAACCTGGGCCTCGTCGGCGATCCTCGCTCGCTGCAACAGGGCCGGCAGGGAACCCAGGTTGTGCGTGCCGAACACGACGTCGACCCACGGCGCCCGTTCGACAATGCCTTCCCGGTCCTTCTGCGCCAGGCACCCGCCGACCGCGATCTGCATGCCCGGGTGGGCCCGCTTCTCTGACGCCAGATGCCCGAGGTTGCCGTACAACTTGTTGTCGGCGTTCTCCCGCACGGCGCACGTGTTCACGACCACCACGTCCGCGGGATCGCCGGCACCCGCCTGGGTGTACCCGTGCGACTCGAGCAGGCCCGCGATCCGCTCAGAGTCGTGAACGTTCATCTGGCAGCCGTATGTCCGGACCCGATAGGTCCGACCGTGTCCGTGATCGTGGTCCATTGGGACAAGGGTAGGTGCATGTCGGCGGAGCGCCACCAGGCAGGAGGGACCCGCCGAAACCCGCAGTGGGGTGAGGGCCGGCCGATCCGCTTTGCGTTCATTCGGGCCCCACCGTCGCCCTGCCTCCCACATCAGGCATCGTCGTCCAGGAGGAGCGGGTCGCCCTCCGCAGAGTCGAGCACCTCCCGGACGACCCGCGCGCGCACGTCCGCGCTGTACCCCCTGCGGGCCAGGATGCCCGTGAGTCGGCGGATCTGGGTCGGACGCGGCAGTCCGCGCAGCGAGCTCGCCCGGCGGAGCACGATCTCGCGGGCTGCTGCCAGCTCTGCCTCCGGGGTCACTCTGCCCACGGCCTCGGCTATGCAGTCATCGGCCACACCTTTGCGACGCAGTTCTTCACGGAGGGCACGGGTGGACAAGCCGCGGCCCGCTTGGCGCGAATCGACCCACATCCGCGCGAACAGACGGTCGTCGACAAGACCGGCCTCCTCGAACCTGCCTAGTACCCGATCAGCCACGTCAGGCGGGACCGCCCGCTCCTGCAGGGTCTCGGCCAGCTCGGTCCGCGTCCGCGGGGCCTGCTGCAGCCTTCGCAGCAGAATGGTCCTGGCGACCCGCTCGGGATCCGTGTCCGGGTCGTCACGCTCGCGGGGTGGCGCGGTCGGCCACCTGCCGATGGCCACCGCTATCCGTCGATCGGGCGCGGGCTGGGCGGCGTTGCGGATGTGCCGGCCGGGGCGTCGATGCGCGGACCGATGCCCAGCTTCTCCTTGATCCGCTTCTCCAACTCGTCGGCCAGATCCGGGTTGTCGCGCAGGAACGCCCTGGCGTTCTCCTTGCCCTGACCGAGCTGGTCACCGTCGTAGGTGTACCAGGCGCCAGCCTTCCGGACGAACCCCTGTTCCACCCCCATGTCGATCAGGCCACCCTCGCGGGAGATGCCCGCGCCGTAGAGGATGTCGAACTCGGCCTGCTTGAACGGCGGGGCGACCTTGTTCTTGACGACTTTCACCCGCGTCCGCGACCCCACCGGCTCGGTGCCGTCCTTGAGCGTCTCGATGCGTCGCACGTCCAACCGGACCGATGCGTAGAACTTCAGCGCCTTGCCTCCGGTGGTCGTCTCAGGACTGCCGAACATGACGCCGATCTTCTCCCGCAGCTGGTTGATGAAGATGGCCGTCGTTCCGGTGCTGCTCAGACCACCGGTCATCTTGCGCAGGGCCTGGCTCATCAGCCGTGCCTGCAGGCCGACGTGGTTGTCACCCATCTCCCCCTCGATCTCCGCCTTGGGGGTCAGGGCAGCTACCGAGTCGATCACGATCAGGTCGATGGCCCCGGAGCGGACCAGCGTGTCCGCGATCTCAAGCGCCTGCTCACCGGTGTCCGGCTGCGACACGTACAGGTCGTCGAGGCTGACGCCCAGCTTCTGGGCGTACACCGGGTCGAGGGCGTGCTCTGCATCGATGAAGGCCGCGATCCCGCCAGCCCGCTGGACGTTGGCGACCACGTGAAGGGCCACAGTGGTCTTCCCACTGGACTCGGGGCCATAGATCTCCACGACACGTCCGCGGGGCAGGCCGCCGATGCCCAGGGCGACGTCGAGTGCGATCGAACCGGTTGGGATCACGTCGATGGGGGCGATGGCCTGGTCACCCAGGCGCATGACCGTTCCTTTGCCGAATTGCTTCTCCAGGTGCAGCAGCGCCGACTCGAGGGCCTTGTCGCGGTCCTTTGCTGGCATGTGGAAACTCCTTGGCTCTAGCGGCGCTTCCGCGCCTTCTGTATGACGGACCGGACGTTAGCCGAGGACTCCGACAATGACTGCCGGATTCCCCCTTCCCTGTGGACAACTCCGGCGGATTCGGAATGGTCCAGCGGATCCAGGACGATCCACAGGATCGGCTCGTGACCCTGCACCACTCTAACTCTAGTACGAACACACGTTCGACAGGGTCGACACGCCGGCGTCACCTGAGGTAGCGGGGAACCGGAGCATGGAGGCAGACTGCGCGCCAGACCTCCCGCGCCTGGGCGCCCTCCGCCAGAGCCTCGAGAACGGTCCGCCCACCGAGTTCGGCCAGGTGCTGGTCAGCGGCCCACGAACGCGCGTATCCGCGCCCGAGCACCAGGTCCATCCGCTCCCAGAAGTCGGACAGTCGCACGCCTTCATGGTCCCACAACTGCCATGGACCGGGTTCCGCCCTCGCAGAGCGGCGCCTCGGCAGGCGGGGTGTCGCTGAGGGACTGCGCGATCCCGATGTCCGACCAAGGGTCCAAGATTGAGCGCGTGGATCCGATGGATGCCTTCTCCGAGCCCACCAGGGCCTGGTTCCGGGGCGCGTTCACAGTGCCCACAGAGGTCCAGGCCCGCACGTGGCGTGAGATCCAAGCAGGGCGAAACGTGCTCGCGGTGGCTCCCACCGGATCGGGCAAGACGCTCGCGGCATTCCTGTGGGCCATCGACCGCTGCCTCCGACCTCGTACAGGTCCCGGCGTCAGGGTCCTGTACGTCAGCCCCCTGAAGGCCCTGGCCGTGGACGTGCAGCGCAACCTGCGAGCGCCCCTCGCGGGCATCGCCCACCAAGCGGTGGAACTGGGCCTCAAGGTGCCGGAGATCACCGTGGCATCGCGCACGGGCGACACTCCGGCTCAGGAGCGCCGTTCCATGGCCCGGCACCCCCCGGACGTCCTGATCACCACGCCGGAGTCCCTGTTCCTGGTTCTCACATCGGCTGCACGGGAGATCCTCACTGGCGTCGAAACGGTCGTCGTGGACGAGGTCCACGCCCTGGCCGGGACGAAGCGGGGCGCCCACCTCGCAGTGAGCCTGGCTCGCCTCGATCGCTTGGCCAGCCGGCCGATCCAGCGGATCGGCCTGTCAGCGACCGTCCGGCCAACCGAGATCGCCGCCAGGTTCCTTGGCGGTGACCAGCCCGTTGAGGTCGTGAACGCAACCTCGGTGAAGCGCTGGGACCTGCAGATCCAGGTCCCAGTCGAGGACATGGGAGACCTTGCTGTGCGGCGAGGCGTGGAGCTGGAGTCGGCGAACTCGATCTGGCCCCATGTGGAGCATCGCATCGTCGAGCTGATCACCCGGCACCGGTCGACGATCGTCTTCGCCAACTCGCGTCGGCTGGCCGAGCGGCTGACTGCCCGTCTCAACGAGATCCACGCCGAACAGACCGGGGCACCCTCGCCCTCCTCACCCCCTCGAGCAGGGACCCCAGCCGAGATCATGGCGCAGTCGGGGGCGAGCTCCGGCGCTGCGCCAACCCTGGCGCGGGCGCATCACGGTTCGGTCAGCAAGGAACAGCGGGCAAGCATCGAGCACGACCTGAAGTCTGGCCGCTTGCGCGCCGTGGTCGCCACGTCCAGCCTCGAGCTGGGCATCGACATGGGCGCTGTCGACCTCGTGATCCAGGTCGAGGCGCCCCCATCGGTGGCGTCCGGGCTGCAGCGGGTCGGTCGATCCGGCCATCAGGTGGATGCCGTGTCCCGCGGCGTGGTGCTCCCCAAGTACCGCTCCGATCTGCTCGCCAGCGCGGTCGTCGTCCAACGGATGCGCACGGGGGAGATCGAGGAGCTTCGGGTACCCACCAACCCCCTCGACGTCGCCGCGCAGCAGGTCGTGGCATGCGTCGCGATGGATGACTGGGGCCGTGCTGATCTCCTCGCCCTCCTGCGGTCCACCGCACACTTCGCGACGTTGACCGACCGCGTGTTCGATTCGGTGCTCGACATGCTGGCGGGCCGGTATCCATCCGACGCTTTCGCAGAGCTGCGGCCCCGACTCGCCTGGGACCGGGAGGCAGATCTGCTTCGAGCCCGACCCGGGGCACAGCGGCTGGCCGTTACCTCTGGCGGGACGATCCCCGACAGGGGGCTGTTCGGCGTCTACCTCATCGGCGGCGGGCGGGTCGGTGAACTCGACGAGGAGATGGTCTACGAATCGCGCGTGGGTGACAGCTTCGCCCTCGGATCCAGCACCTGGCAGATCGCCGACATCACCCATGACCGGGTGCTGGTCGCACCGGCCCCGGGTGCCCCGGGGCGCCTCCCCTTCTGGAAGGGCGACATGCTCGGCCGCCCGGCGGAGCTCGGCGCGGCGATCGGGCGGTTCACAGGACGGCTGGCAGGCCAGTCGCCGGATGCTTCGACCAAGTGGCTGGGTGACCTGGGGCTGGATCCACTGGCCGCGAAGAACCTGGTCGACTACGTTGCCCAGCAGTTGGCCAGCACCGGGCACTTGCCTACCGACCGCACCCTCGTCGTCGAGCGCACTCGAGACGAGCTCGGCGACTGGCGAATCGCCGTGCTGTCGCCGTTCGGCGCTCGGGTGCACGCCCCGTGGGCGCTCCTCGTCAGGGAGCGCCTGGCGCAGCGCTTCGGTGTCGATGCTGCAGTCATGCATGGGGACGAGGGAATCGTCGCAAGGCTGCCTGACACCGCCGAGGAATCCGCGCTGGCGGGTGTCGTCGGCTGCCTGTTCCCAGAACCCGATGAAGTAGTCCCCGCAGTCACCAGGCTCATCGGCGGATCGGCCCTGTTCTCAGCCAGGTTCAGGGAGTGCGCGGCACGTGCATTGCTGCTCCCCCGCCGCAGGCCCGGTCACAGGGCACCGCTATGGCAGCAGCGCCAACGCGCATCCCAACTGCTCCAGATCGCGGCCGAGCACCCGACCTTCCCCATCGTGCTGGAGACGGTCCGCGAGTGCCTGCACGACGAATACGACCTGCCCGCACTCACGTCGCTGATCGACCAGGTCCATCGGGGCTCGATCCAAGTCGTGGAGACCACGCCGCCGGCGCCTTCCCCGTTCGCGAGGTCGTTGCTGTTCGGCTACGTCGCCGAGTTCCTGTACGAAGGTGACGTCCCGCTGGCGGAGAGACGCGCGACGGCGCTCACGCTCGACCCGTCCCTTCTGGGGGAACTGCTGGGACAGCCCGACCTGCGCGACCTCCTGGACCCCCAAGCGATCAGCGATGTCGTCGAGCAGCTCCAGCGCCTGAGCCCAGACCGGCATGCGCGCACGCCCGAGGAGGCAGTCGACCTGCTTCGGCACTTGGGGCCGCTGACCGCCACGGAGGCACAGGCGCGAGGAATTGATCCGCAGTGGCTCGGCGACCTCGAGACCGACCGGCGCCTGTTCCGCACACGTTTCCTGGGCGAAGACGCATGGGCGTGCGTGGAAGATGCATCCCGACTGCGGGACGGGCTGGGCGTCGGGCTTCCACTCGGGCTGCCGGCGGCACTCCTGCAGCCGGTGCCCGATCCCGTGGGCGATGTCGTCGCCCGCTACAGCCGCACGCATGGCCCGTTCGCCGACTTTGAGGCCGCCGGCTCACTCGGACTGCCGATCGCTGTTGTCCGCGACCAGCTCGCCCGAGCCCTTGCCGCCGGACGGCTGCTCCAGGGCCACTTCGTTCCGGGCACCGCAGACGTGCAGTGGTGCCACCCTGAGGTCCTTCGGATGGTGAAGCGTCGGTCCGTGGCCAGGCTGCGGCGGCAGGCCGAACCGGTGCCACAGCGGGTGCTTGCAGCCTTCCTCCCCCGTTGGCACCACGTGCAGGGCAGCGGCGCAGCTCCGCTGCGCGGAGTGGCCGGCGTCCTGGAGGCCCTTCATGGGATGACCGGCGTGCCGGTCGCAGCCTCGGCGCTCGAGTCGTCGATCCTGCCGGCGAGGGTGCTGGACTACGCTCCCGCACTCCTTGACCAGTTGACCGCGACCGGGGAGGTCGTTTGGACCGGAGCGGGGTCGCTGCCGGGCTCCGACGGGTGGGTCGTCCTGGCCCCGTCGGAACTGGCCTTCCTGTTGCCGCGGGCCGCCAATGCCCAGCTGACCGCCGAAGCCCGTGGAGTCCTGGCCTTGCTGGAAGCGGGCGGCGGTTGGTTCTTCGAGGATCTGGTGCGTCACCACGCCGCGCAGGCGAGCACTGGCGCAGTCGACAGGCACCAGCTTGCCGAGGCGCTGATGCAACTGCTCTGGGCCGGCCTCGTCGGCAACGACACCCTGGGACCGATCCGAGCCCTCTTGGCAGCACCCCGCGGGCACGACCCACACGCGCGTCCGTACAGCATCCGCGCGCCTCACGGGAGGTACGCATCACTGTGGCGGGGTCCCTACGCACCGCCGGGCCGGGTGGCCCCATCGGCCGGGGAGAACGGCACAGCGTCTGGCCGCTCGCCAGATGTCCGGGTGCCGCAACAGCGGCTGGCCGGTCGTTGGTTCGCGATCCCACCGCCGGCCGTCGACGGCACAGCCATGGCCGTGTCCCGGGCTGAGGCTGCACTGCTTCGGCTCGCCGTAGTGAGCCGAGGGGGGATCTCATCCTCCGGCGAGCCCGGTGGATTCGCGGCTGCCTACCGGACGCTGACCGCGTTGGAGGAACGGGGGCGGGTGCAACGTGTGTACGCAGTCGAGGGCCTGGGCGCGGCGCAGTTCGCGCTCACGGGCGTCGTGGACGCTGTGCGGTCCACGCAGCGCGACGTGGAGGACGGCTCACCGGTCGGGCTCGTCCTTGCGTCCAGCGATCCGGCGAACGCCTACGGTGCCGCACTGGAATGGCCACCCAGCAACTGGTCGGGGGCGGGAGCCCAGCCGCACAGGCCGTCGCGCTCCGCGGGATCCCACGTGGTGCTGGTCGGCGGCCGACTGGTCCTCTTCGTGGAGCGCGGCGGGACGAGTCTGCTCTCCTTCGGATCAGCGGGATCCGAAGGCACTGAGTGGGCCGCTCGCCATCCCAGCGCTCCACAGTCCCGGTCCGGGGCGCGGGTGTCCGGCGCTGAGGATCAACAGGCGCTCCTCGAGCACGCCGCCCGAGCACTGCTGCAGGCAGTCTCGGTGGGACGGGTGCCGCCGCTGCGGATAACCCGCATCAATGGGTCCCCGGTTGTGGGTGCGACGGATCCGCAGAGTCAAGCCGTCGCCGCGGCACTCATCGTGGCCGGCATGGAGCCGACCCCACAGGGATTTCGAGCACGGCACTGAGCAAACTCGCGCAGAGGGCAGAGGGCACGCACGGTCTGGATGCCTGCGGGGCGGGCGCCCGGGGTCGCCTCCGAGCCCAGCGTGCAAGTCAGACGCGCAGCGGTGCCATCAAGCAGCCTGAGCGACGGCCGGCGCATGCATCGCGCTGATCGTCTCCAAGACCTCCATCTCGTCGCTGACGGAGCGCAGCAGCGAGGAGACGGGCACATCGAGTGCAGCACAGATGGCCGCCAGCAATTCGCTGGAGGCCTCCTTCCGGCCACGTTCGATCTCCGAGAGGTACCCGAGCGAGACGCGCGCAGACGCGCTCACATCGCGCAGGGTGCGGCCCTGGTCCTGACGAAGACGGCGCAACTCATCACCAATCACACGGCGCAGTATCACCATGGCCCACCCCTCCCTTCACCGCACACTTTACAGGGCGCGACGGCGGCACTGACTGGGAACACCCTCCCAATGGGCCCAACGTCATGACGCGGCATGTGTGTTCCCGTGGCCGGTGGACCGGCTCCTCGCGGGTGGGGACACGTCCGGCGCGCTGCCATCGAGCACTGTCCCGATGCCCGCTGCGTCGTCGGCCACCGTTCCGTCCAGCAGCGCGAGGGCTGCCTCAACCGCAGACTCCCGCACTTGCGCACGTCCTCCGGCACCACGCCCCCGGCACAGGCCGTCCCCCTGCGGTCCGCTCACCGCGACGTAGAAGGTCCCTACCGGCTGCCCGCTCGCGGAGTCCGGCCCAGCCTCCCCGGTGGTGGATACGCCATAGTCGGCACCCATCAGGGTCCGGCAGCCGCGCGCCATCTGCAGGGCCACGCCCGGGCTGACCGCACTTTCCCGGCGCAGCTGCTCGGGCTCCACCCCGAGCAGCGAAGTCTTGAGTTCCTCGGCGTAGGCCACGACGCCGCCGCGGACGACCGCCGAGGCGCCGGGGACCGATGTGAGGGCCGCGAGAACCAGACCCCCAGTCAGCGACTCGGCGACCGCCACGGTCCGCCCGATCCTGACCAGGCGATGGATGAGCGCAACTGGGTCGGCTTCCGGCAACACGTCCCCGTCGTTGATCTCAGCGACTGCTGCGTCCGCAACCTGCTCGGGTCCCGGGCGCGACTGCGAACCGGGATCGGAGCGCATGGTCGAGCGCGACCCCGTTCTCGAGACCATCAGGAGGCTGCAGCCGCCCGCGCGGCCTTCGCCGCCTTCGACTGGCTTCGGGTCCGGTAGGCCTTGTCGATGTAGTCAAGCCCTGTGAGCGCCGTCAGGGCGACGGCGATGGCCATCACAGCATTCCGGGCCCACCAGAGCAGCGTCATCCCGCTGGTGATGGGAAGCAGGAACATGACGATTCCGATCATCTGGAAGATCGTCTTGAGCTTGCCACCCCGGCTGGCAGGGATCACCCCGTGCTTGAGGACGACGAACCGGATGATGGTAACGCCGATCTCGCGAGCCAGGATCAGGATCGTCACCCACCACCAAAGTTCATCCAGCACGGAGAGCCCGATGAGCGCGGCACCGGTGAGGGCCTTGTCAGCAAGGGGATCAGCGATCTTCCCGAAGGTCGTGACCAAGCCCTGCCTGCGTGCCAGCGCCCCGTCGATCCAGTCCGTCACTGCCGCGAAGACGAAGACCACCGTCGCTGCGAGGCGGGCTCCCGCGTTCGTGCCGTCCTCGTACATCAGCAGGTACCAGAAGACCGGGATCAGCACTATCCGAAGGAGCGTGAGCATGTTGGGCACGTTCCACAGCTGCGCCCAGCCCTTGATCACCCGTTGACGAGTGACTCCCGGCTCGACGCCCTCGGGAAGTGCCTCGCCGGCGGCGGCGCCCTGCTCAGATCCAGACATCGGACACCTCCCATTCAGATCCGGCCACCGGCCGCGCACCTCCGCCGAACGACCACCGCTCCGACCACCCAGAGCCCGCTGGCTCCGGGTCGGAGGAACGCAGTCCCAAGCCCTTGGGTCCGAGGGCGTCACGCCAGCACATCGGATGCCTCCGAGGCGTCCAGGTCGACGCCTTCGCTCGACCGCACCCGGGCACGCAGCACCGATCCCGGCCCCAGGTGCCGGCCTCGTCCTGGCGACAGGCGCACGCGGGTCGTCCCGTCCTCGGGCCCCTGATGCTCGGCCCGTCCCTCGGCATGCATCCCGTCGACCGCATCTATGAGTACGTCGACCGGATCGCCGATCCGCCCCTCCGCACGCTGCGACATGACCTCGTCTGCCAAGGAGGCGACTTCGCCGACCCGGGCGCGGATCTCATCCTCGTCCAGCGCACCGGACATCCCAGCGGCCTCGGTCCCCTCCTCCTGCGAGTACCCGAACACGCCGACGGCATCCATCTGGGCCTCCCCGAGGAAATCGATCAGCTCGGCCAGGTCCTCCTCGGTCTCACCCGGGAACCCGACGATCACGTTGCTGCGGATGCCGGCGCGGGGCGCCGATTCGCGGATCTGGCCGATGAGCGCCAGGAACTCCGCACTGCTGCCGAACCGCCGCATCCGACGCAGCAGCCCGGCGCTGGCGTGCTGGAAGCTCAGGTCGAAGTAGTCAGCCACCTTGCGCGTTCCCAGCATGGCAGCCAGGAGGCTGGGGCGAACCTCCGCGGGCTGGAGGTAGGACACGCGGATCCGCTCCAGCCCGTCCACCCCGGCCAGCTCGGTCAGGAGCCGCTCTAGGGCGCGCGGCTCGGCATGGTCCTTGCCGTATGAGGTCGAGTTCTCGCTGACCAGCACGACTTCGCTAACGCCCTGTTCGGCCAGCCATCGGGCTTCAGCGACGATGTCGGCCCGCGAACGTGAGATCAGGGAACCCCGGAACAACGGGATCGCGCAGAATGCGCACCTTCGATCGCACCCACTGGCGATCTTCAGGGGTGCGACCGGCCCCGTCGACACGAGCCGGCGCTTCCACGGCTCACCAGCCCCGACCGCGACCGACTGAGCCGCCGGACGAGCTGGCCGCGCCGCGGCGCCGTGGCCCGGCACGGCAGCGCCGCCCCCAGCACGGTCCACGGGCGCCAGCGGCAGCAACGTGCGGCGATCCCTGGGGACGTGCGCCGCGACTGTCCCACCGGCCATGACCGTGCGCAGTCGCGCAACGATCTCCGGGTAGTCGTCGAACCCGAGCACCGCATCGGCCTCCGGCAGGGCCTCGGCCAACTCGATCCCGTATCGCTCGGCCATGCACCCCACGGCTACGACCTTGGGGCGCCCCGCGTCGCCGTGCGTCCCGGCTGCTGCCAGTAGCGTCTCCACGGACTCCCGCTTCGCCGACTCGACGAATCCGCAAGTGTTGACGACCACCACATCGGCACCAGCAGCTCCTGGTACCAACTCGAATCCAGCGCCGTCGAACCGCTGCGCGAGCTCCTCGGAGTCCACCTCGTTGCGCGCACACCCCAATGTGATCAGGGCGACCCGGGGAACGTTCACCTTCGCAGCGTAGGCCACCGCGCTCCTCAGCCGCCGGGCCGGAGATCGGCGAGGGCTGATTCGAGGTCGTCGGGCCTGACGAGCACCTCGCGGGCCTTGGATCCCTCCGAGGGGCCGACCACGCCCCGGGACTCCATGAGGTCCATGAGGCGCCCGGCCTTCGCGAATCCCACCCGCAGCTTCCGCTGCAGCATCGACGTGGAGCCGAACTGCGTGGTCACGACGAGCTCGATCGCTGCGACGAGCAGGTCCAGGTCATCGCCGACCTCGTCGTCCACGTCACGCCTGTTGGCCGCCTGGATGAGCACGTCCTCCCGATACTGAGTCGTCATCTGCTTCTTCACGTGGGCGACGACCGCGCGGATCTCCGACTCGGGGACGAACGCGCCCTGGATGCGCATGGGCTTGGACGCGCCCATCGGCAGGAACAGCCCGTCGCCCTGGCCCACGAGGCTCTCCGCACCAGTCTGGTCCAGGATCACCCGGCTGTCGGTCTGGCTCGACGTGGCGAATGCCAGCCGGGAAGGCACGTTGGCCTTGATCAGCCCTGTGACCACGTCCACACTCGGCCGCTGGGTGGCCAGCACCAGGTGGATGCCTGCGGCGCGGGCCAGCTGGGTGATCCGCACGATCGCGTCCTCGACGTCGCGGGGGGCGACCATCATCAGGTCGGCCAGCTCGTCGACGATCACCAACAGGTACGGGTACGGAGCCAGCACCCGCTGCGACTCAGCGGGCACGCGAAGGGAACCGCTCTGCACGGCGCGGTTGAAGTCGTCGATGTGCCGGAACCCGAAATGGGCAAGGTCGTCGTAGCGCGCGTCCATCTCCCGGACGACCCACTGCAGGGCCTCCGCGGCCTTCTTGGGGCTGGTGATGATGGGCGTGATCAGGTGCGGGATGCCGTCGTACGCGGTCAGCTCCACGCGCTTCGGGTCCACGAGGACCATCCGGACCTCCGCCGGGGTGGCCCGCATCATGATGCTCGTGACCAGGGCGTTTATGCAGCTGGACTTGCCAGCGCCGGTGGCACCGGCCACGAGCAGGTGCGGCATCTTGGCGAGGTTGGCACACACATAGGTGCCCTCCACGTCCTTGCCCAAGCCGACGATGAGTGGATGGTGGTCAGCCATCGCCGCCGGAGCGCGCAGGGTGTCCCCAAGCGAGACCATCTCCCGGTCAGTGTTGGGGATCTCGATCCCGATGGCACTCTTGCCCGGAATCGGCGACAGGATGCGCACGTCGGCGCTGGCCACGGCATAGGCGATGTTCTTGGCCAGCGCGGTCACCCGCTCAACCTTGACGCTCTGGCCGAGCTCGACCTCGTAGCGCGTCACCGTCGGCCCCCGGGTGTACCCGGTCACCCTGGCGTCGATCTCGAACTGCTCGAGGACGCTGGTCAGCGACGCGACCACCCTGTCGCTGGCCGACGTCCTGGCCTTGGGTGCGGAGCCGGACTTCAGCAGCGTCGGCGTGGGCATCCGGTAGTCGGGAGTGCCACCGAGGCGGGACGGCTTGGGCTGTTCGAGCGCGACCGTGCTGTGACCGGACGAATCGCCGCCGGCCGGCGGCGTCACGGTCGCCACTAGCGAGGCGAGCCCGGGGTCGCCAGTCCCCGCACCCTCCGCGGGAGCCTTCCCGGCCCTCGTCGCGTTCAGTGGTCCCCCGACTGCCTCGGCGCCACGCGACGCCGGGCCGACCGCGGAACCGTCTGCCGGCTTCACGACATCACGATCCGGATCCGGCGCCCCGTCTGCAGCCCGGGTCACGTTGGGCTGCCCGTCGTCCGGCGCGACGCCCTGAGGTCCTGGGGAGACCGCCGAGATGAAGGCCTCATCGCCGGCCAGGGGCCCGTCGTAGGGCTCAGCGGCCTCCTGCTCCGAGCGGCGAAGCCCACTGACGATTGCCGTGGCCCAGGCGCGCAGCCGCCGGGCCAGGGGCGCCGCTTCGTCCACGTCCGCGTGTGCGTCGTCAGCCGCGTCGCCGCCATCGCCGGACGCCGACCCGGCGCCGTCGGGCTCGGGCTCCTCAGCCAGCTCGGCACCGCGGGTCGGTCCGTCGACAGCCATGTCGCCGCCAGCTGCGCCGATCTCCCGCTCCGGTGCGCTGACTCGGCTGCGCAGCAGCAGCATGTCGCGCACGAATGCCAGACGGGCCGGCACCGCGCTCAGGGGGGTCCCGGTGACGATCAGCAGGCCGAATCCGAACAGGGCCACCAGGATCGGGTAGGCAAGCCACGTCCCGACGGCGGACTCGATCGGTCCGGTCGCCAGGTAGCCGACCCAGCCCCCTGCCGCGCGCATGGCCTCGGCGCCGTCAGCTGGTGTCGGCGCGCCCTGGAACAACCCCCACAGCCCACAGGTCGCAGCGACCACGATCGCCCACCCGATCGCGAGGCGACCCGTAGCAGGGCCCTGATCAGGGTGGCGCAGGACCCTCAGCGTCCCCCACAGGAGAAGCGCGGGGACGACCACGTCCAAGGCGCCCACGGCCCCGGTGACGACGGCCGTCACCGGACCAGTCAGCCAGCCGTCCACGGAGAACCAGGCGACTGCGGCCGCGCCGACGGCCATCACGAACAGGAGCAGCCCGATGCCGTCCCGCCTGTGCGTCGCATCGACGTCGCGGGCGCCACGACCCACGGCGCGCGTTGTTCCACCGAGCACCGACGCTATCGACGACCAGATCGCCGCGAGCAGCAGGCCCACGGCGCGCAGCGCGCGCCCGACGAGGCTCGGCTGCCGCCTGCGGACCGGCTTGGGGGCCGTGCGCGCCACGGACCGTGGCTGAGGGGATCTCGACTTCACGGACTTCGGCTGTGCGGGACTCGGCTGTGCCGACCGCCGCTGCGACGACTTGGCCTGCGCGGGCCTCGACTGGCCCGCACGCGGCTTGGCCGAGCTCGTGGCGGAGGCCACGGGCTGGCCGCTGCGCGAC
>JBAVLA010000302.1:0-12449 GCA_049688595.1 Candidatus Nanopelagicales bacterium
CCATCACCGGACGCGGACGCTCCCCCGTCGGGATCCGCCCGGCCAGCGCATGCGCCTCACCCAGCAGACCCGCGAACGTCAACGAACGATCCTCGCTGCGCACCGCCTCCTTGTCAGGCAACCGCAAAGCGGTGGACAACAACAACTCAAGCGCTATCACACGCACGAGAAGAACCCCCCAGCAATCAACACGACACCCGAGCCGCAACCCCCGCAGAGCGAGGCGCGCTGGGCGCCGTGAGAAATGGTACCTGATCCGCGGACCCGTCCGAACCAGGTCGCGGGAGAGCATCGAGCCGGGCCCCTTGCGCGTGCCTGCTCGGGGCTGGGTCGTCGTCGGTCCGGAAGCAGGCGCGGATCACGGCACCCCTGGGCTTGCCTGCCTGGGGCTGGGACCGCTTGGGCAGGATCGGACCAGCGGGCGCCCGTATGGCACGGCGCGGGATTCGGGTATCCTACTCACGACCCTCGGGGGGAGATCCGCAGGGCCTGATCGCAAGCCAACATAGATGCTTTGGGGGGTTCGGCAGTCATGAACATGCCGACGACGTTGGGCGTGCCCGAGATCTCGGTCACTGTCGACGATGGCGCGATTCGCGTCGAGCAAGTGGTCCCAGCGGATCCGCAGCCAACGGCCAAGCCGAAGCGGATCCTGCTGTCGCAGGCCAACGTCACCGACCTTGAGGTGCAGGCAGTCAGCCGCGCCGTGAAGTCGGGTTGGGTCACTCCGCTGGGGCCCGAGGTGGACGGCTTCGAGAGCGAGATCTGCAGCTTCGTGGAGGTCGCCAACGCTGTGGCGCTCAGCTCCGGCACGGCTGCCCTGCACCTGGGCCTCCTGGGGCTGGGCGTTCGTCCCGGTGACGACGTGATCGTCCCGACGCTGACCTTCGGTGCAACCGCGTTCTCGGTCACGTACACCGGTGCCCGGCCGCTCCTGCTCGACGTCGAGGAGCAGTCGTGGGGGCTCGACCCGGACCTGTTGGCCGAGGTCCTCGAGCAGCGCGCCCGGTCAGGACGGCAGGTCGCCGCGATCATCCCGGTGGACCTGTTCGGCATCCCGGCCGACTACGACCGCATCCTGGCCGTGGCCGGCGAGCACGACGTGCCCGTGCTGATCGACGCCGCGGAGGCTCTCGGGGCCCGGCACCAAGACCGCGCCGCCGGGACGATGGGCCACGCCGGCGTCTACTCCTTCAACGGGAACAAGATCATGACCACGTCCGGCGGCGGGATGCTCGTCTCCGATGATCGTGACCTGGTCGAGAAGGCCCGGTTCTGGTCCACGCAGTCCCGGGAGCCGTTCCCGTGGTACTGGCATGAGGAGATCGGCTACAACTACCGGATGAGCAACATCCTGGCTGCGCTCGGCCGCGCGCAGCTGCAGAGGTTGCCCAAGATGGTCGCTCGACGTCAGGCCATCCGCCGGGCATACACCGAGCTGTTGGGGGATCTCGAGGGCGTGCGCGTCACCCAGGACCCGTCGTGGGCGACCGGCAACTCGTGGTTGAGCACAGTCCGCTTCGACCGCGCCATCCGCCCCGCCGCGGCGAACCGGGTTCGGGTCTCGTTGGAGGCACAGGACATCGAGACCCGACCCATCTGGAAGCCCATGCATCATCAACCGGTCTTCGCCGCCGCCGAGTCGTTCAACACTGGCATCGCCGACCGGCTGTTCGAAGAGGGCCTGTGCCTTCCCAGCGGCGTCGGGCTCACCGACTCCGACATCGAGCGGGTCGCCGGGGCGATTCGCGGGGTGCTGGCCCAGGGCTGACCGGGGGGGCGGGAATCCGCGCAGGTCCCTGCCGCAGATGGGGTCGTCTCCGGCCCTGGGCGTGATCCCGGCACGGGCCCGCCCCCGTCGACCCCGACTGGCCGCGCGCACGCGACCTGGTGGCCGCGCTCGCTCCGACTGGGCGCCAGCGCAAGCGGCACGAGTCAGGATTCGCCGATCCGCCGCGCGACGAGCGCTCGAGAGCGCAGACGACTGAGCCCGGGGGTCAGTGGCCCCCGGGCTCACTCATGTCTTCGCGGTCGGTCAGACCAGGTGCACCGCCACAGCGAGGTCGGCCCGCACCTCCTCGACGATCCCGGCGAGGACTTCGCCGGCCGGGGATCCATCCACGGTCAGGACCATGACGGCCGGACCGCCGACCGCACCGCGGGAGACCTGCATGCCGCCGATGTTGACCCCTGCCGCGCCCAGTGCACCGCCGACCGCCCCCACCACACCGGGGCGGTCCTCGTAGCGCATCACGACCAGGTGCTCAGACAGGGGCACCTCGAGGTCGAAGTCATCTACCTCCACTAGCTTGGCCACGTTCCTCGGGCCCGACAGCGTGCCGCCGACCCGGACCGACGTCCCGTCGGTCATGGCGAGGCGAACCCGGATGAGGTTCCGGTGGTCGAAGGCGTCGGCGTCGGTGACCAGTGACGACTCGACTCCCCGGTCCCGCGCGATCAGCGGGGCGTTGACGTAGGAGACCTGCTCCTCTGACAGCGGCGTGAAGACGCCCTTGAGGGCGGCGAGCTCGAGGACCTTCACGTCGTTCTCGGTCACCTCGCCGCGGACCTCTGTCTCGATGGCTGCGACAGGTGCCTGCGCCAGGGCCGATGCGATCTGCCCCAGGCTCTCGGTGAGGGGCAGCATGGGTCGCACGTCGGCGGCGATCGCACCGCCCTTGACGTTCACGGCGTCCGGGACGAGCTCGCCGGCCAGCGCCAGGCGGACCGACTTCGCCACCGCGATTCCGGCCTTCTCCTGGGCCTCGTGCGTCGATGCGCCCAGGTGCGGGGTGACCACCACCTGCTCGAGGGAGAACAGCGGGGACGACGTGCACGGCTCCTTCGCCCAGACGTCGATCCCGGCGCCGGCCACGCGGCCGTCCACGATGGCGTCGTAGAGCGCGGCCTCGTCCACGATCCCGCCACGCGCAGCGTTGATGATGCGAACGCTGGGCTTCACCTTGTGCAGTGCCTCGTCGCCGATCAGGCCGATGGTCTCGGGAGTCTTGGGCAGGTGCACGGTGATGAAGTCGCTGGTGGCGAGCAGTTCGTCGAGGGACACCATGCGGATCCCGATCTGCGCTGCGCGTGCCGGCTGGACGAAGGGGTCGTAGGCGATCAGCTTGACCCCGAAGGCGCTCAGGCGCTGGGCCACGAGCATGCCGATGCGGCCCAGGCCGACCACGCCGACCACCTTGTCCGCCAGCTCCACGCCCGTGTACTTGGAGCGCTTCCACGCCCCGCCCTTGAGGGAGGCGTTCGCCGGGGCGACGTTGCGCGCACACGCCAGGAGCAGCGCGATGGCGAGCTCTGCGGCGGACCCGATGTTCGACGTCGGCGCGTTGACCACCATCACGCCGGCCTGCGTGGCGGCGGGGACATCCACGTTGTCAAGGCCGACGCCGGCGCGGGCGACGACCTTCAGCCGACCTGCAGCCGCGATGGCCTCGGCGTCGACCTTGGTGGCCGACCGGATCAGGATCGCGTCGACGTCGGCGATGGCCGGCAGCAACTCAGCCCTGTTGGCACCGTCGCAATGCCGGATCTCGAAGTCCGGTCCCAGCGCCTCGACTGTGGCCGGGCTTAGCTCCTCCGCGATCAGGACAACGGGCTTGGTCACGATCTGCACCCTCTTCACTGGACGATTGGTCAAACGACACGGGAATTCTAGCCAGCGGGGATGGCGGTACCGTCCGGCCAATGGGCTCGGCCTTCCCGCCGAACGGCCCGGACGCCGCTGCTGGGGCGTCCGGGCCGTGGCGGTCGCTAGGGGCCCCCCGTGCTCAGCGCGCTGCGGTGCCCTCCTGGTAGTCGCTGTCCGCCGCTTTCACCCAGGACATCAACTTGCGCAGCTCGCGACCCGTGGCCTCGATCGGATGCTTCTCGGCCTCGGCGCGCATGGCCTTGAACTCCGGCGCCCCGGCGTCCTGATCGGCGATGAAGCGAGCCGCAAACGCGCCCGACTGGATGTCGGCCAGCACGGCACGCATGTTGTCCTTGACGTGGGCGTCGATGACTCGGGCGCCGGACACATAGTCGCCATACTCGGCGGTGTCCGAGATGCTCCAGCGCTGCTTGGAGATGCCGCCCTCGTACATCAGGTCGACGATGAGCTTCATCTCGTGGAGGCACTCGAAGTAGGCGACCTCCGGCTGGTAGCCGGCCTCGGTCAGCACCTCGAAGCCGGTCTCGATCAACTTCGACGCACCACCGCAGAGGACCGCCTGCTCGCCGAACAGGTCGGTCTCGGTCTCCTCGGTGAACGTGGTCTTGATCCCAGCGGCACGCAGCGCGCCGATCGCCTTCGCGTAGGACAGGACCAGGGGCCAGGCATTCCCGCTGGCGTCCTGCTCGACGGCCACGATCGCCGGTACGCCGCGACCGGCCACGTACTCCCGGCGGACGAGGTGTCCCGGGCCCTTCGGCGCGACCATGCAGACGTCGACGTCGGCCGGGGGCTTGATGTACCCGAACCGGATGTTGAATCCGTGCGCGAAGAACAGCGCGTCCCCGGACTTCAGGTTCGGGGCGATCGCCTGCGCGTACAGGCCGCGCTGGGCCGGGTCGGGCACCAGCACCATGATCACGTCGGCCTCGGCGCACGCGGTCGACGGGTCCACGACCCGCAGCCCCTCGGCCTCGGCCTTCGCGCGGCTCTTCGAGCCCTCAACCAGCCCGACGCGGACGTCCACCCCGGAGTCGCGCAGGCTCAGCGCGTGCGCATGGCCCTGGCTTCCGTAGCCAAGGACCGCAACCCTTCGGCCAGCGATCAGGGACAGGTCGGCGTCGTCGTCGTAGAACAGCTCAGCCACGATGGGCTCCTCGGATATGTGTGGACGGTGGTCCCGGCGCGCGGACGCCGGGTCGGATCGGATTGTCTCAGGCTGAGCGCTCAACCGGTCGCAGGGCTCGCTCGGTCATGGACTTCGACCCTCGGCCCAAGGCGACTGCACCGGACTTGACCAGCTCGCGAATCCCGAACGGCTCGAGCACCCGCAGCATCGCGTCGAGCTTCTCCCGGCTGCCGGTGACCTCGATGGTCACCGCGTCCGGGCTGACGTCCACAACGCCGGCCCGGAACAGCTGCACCGTCTCGAGCACGTGGCTGCGGGTCGCCGAATCGGCGCGAACCTTGACCAGCATGAACTCCCGCTGCACCGAGGCGCCGGGCTCGAGCTCGACGATCTTGAGCACGTTGACCAGCTTGTTCAGCTGTTTGGTCACCTGCTCCAGGGGCAGCTCCTCAACGGTGACCACGATGGTGATCCGCGAGAGATCCGGGGTCTCGGTCGGCCCGACGGCGAGGGACTCGATGTTGAACCCGCGGCGGGAGAACAGACCCGCGATCCGGGCCAGCACACCCGGTCGGTCCTCCACCAGCACGGACAGCGTGTGACGGCTCATCGCTTCAGTCCTCCCGGTCCCACTTGGGCGCCATGTCACGCGCCACCTTGATGTCGGAGTTGCTCGTTCCAGCGGCCACCATCGGCCACACCATCGCGTCCTTGTGCACACGGAAGTCGACCACGACCGGCAGGTCGTCGATGGCCATCGCCTTCTCGATCGTGGCGTCCACATCGTCCGCGGACTCGCAGCGCAACCCGATGCAGCCGTACGCGTCGGCCAGCTTGACGAAGTCCGGGTACTGGTGGGTGTGCAGGTCGGTGTTGGAGTACCGCTCGTTGTAGAACAGCGTCTGCCACTGCCGCACCATCCCCAGAGCGCCGTTGTTGATCAGCGCGACCTTGATGGGGATGTTGTTGATGGTGCAGGTCGCCAACTCCTGGTTGGTCATCTGGAAGCAGCCGTCGCCGTCGATCGCCCACACGGTCCGATCCGGGGCGCCGACCTTGGCGCCCATCGCCGCGGGCAGGCCGAAGCCCATGGTCCCCAGGCCGCCCGAGTTTATCCAGGTGCCCGGCTTCTCGAACTTCACGTAGTGCGAGGCCCACATCTGGTGCTGGCCCACGCCTGAGACGTAGATGGTGTCCGGGCCGGCGATCGCGCTGAGCCGCTCGATCACGTACTGCGGGGCGAGGGTGCCGTCGGCGGGCGTGTCGTACCCGAGTGGGTACGTGCTCCGCCAGTGGTCGATCTTCTCCCACCACTCGGCCAGGTCGAACGACCGCCCAGTCGCAAGCTCCGCCTGGATCGCGGACAGCAGCTCGATGATGACCTCGCGGGCGTCCCCCACGATCGGGATGTCGGCGCGCCGGTTCTTGGAGATCTCCGCCGGGTCGATGTCGGCATGGATCACCTTGGCGTGCGGGGCGAAGCTGGACAGCAGCCCGGTCACCCGATCATCGAACCGCGTGCCCAGCGCGATGAGGAGGTCGGCCTCCTGGATCGCCCCGACGGCGGCCACCGTCCCGTGCATCCCGGGCATCCCGAGGTGCTGACGGTGGCTGTCCGGGAAGGCCCCGCGCGCCATCAGCGTGGTGACCACTGGGATGCCGGTCAGGTCGGCCAGGGCGCGCAGCTCGGCCGAGGCGCCCGCCCGGATCACCCCGCCGCCGATGTAGAGGACTGGCCGGCGCGCCTCCAGGATTGCCCGTGCACCCTCCCGGACCTGCTTGGTGTGCGGACGCGTGGTCGGGCGGTATCCGGGCAGGTCCAGCCGGGTCGGCCAGTGGAACGTCGTGGGCGCCTGGAGAGCGTCCTTGGAGACGTCGATCAGGACCGGCCCGGGCCGACCGGTGCTCGCGATGTGGAACGCCTCAGCGACGGCGCGCGGGATGTCGTCGGCCTTCGTGATCAGGTAGTTGTGCTTGGTGATCGGCATCGTGATGCCGCGGATGTCGGCCTCCTGGAAGGCATCGGTCCCGATCGCGGCCGAGGTCACCTGGCCTGTGATGGCCACGATCGGCACGGAGTCCATGTAAGCGTCGGCAAGCGGGGTCACCAGGTTGGTGGCGCCGGGGCCGGAGGTCACGATGGTGACGCCCACCCGTCCCGTCGCATATGCGTAGCCGGCTGCAGCGTGCCCGGCGCCCTGCTCGTGGCGGACGAGGATGTGCCGGACCTGCGTGGAGTCCATCAGCGGGTCGTAGGCGGGCAGGATCGCACCCCCGGGGATGCCGAAGACCGTGTCGACGCCGGCGGCCTCGAGGGAGCGCACGAGGCTGCTGGCCCCGCTGATCGTCGCCGTGCTGCTTCCAGTCGCCTGTGTCATGTCATCCCTTGCTCTCGTGGGCTGCGGTGGTCAATCCTGCCTGCGGTGGTCGATCCTGTCACTGCAAATGAAAGACCTCGTGGCCCGGGGGCTCACGAGGTCGCGTCGAGGTAGGGACTGGTCAGGCTGGGGTCCCGCCCCCGGCGCATTCCAGTACACCGACGATTCGCATGGGTTCATCCTGCCGACGCGTCCGATGGGTGCGCAACTCAGGACCCGATCTGTCCAGAATGCGAGACAGGACTCCGGCGCACGCCCGGGGATCCTGATCAGGCGGGCCGGCGAATCCTGATCTGGACCGTACCTGGCCGCCGTGTCACGATTCCCCTTGATGGAACTGGACCTCACATCCGCGTCGTACGAGTCGCTCGGCGAGCGGCTGGCCGTCCTGCACGATCGGATGCTGGAGCTCTCCCCGGGCATCGATCGGGTCGCGTGCGCGCTCTATGACCCGGATGATGACCTGCTCAAGACGTTCATCAACAGCACGCGCCAGGGACTGCAGGTGCTTCGCGCCTATGACTACCGGCTCTCCGACAGCCGATCCCTGAGCGATCTGGCCCGCAAGCGGGAGGTCCGCCTCCTGACCGACCTGCAGCATGAGCTGCGGCCCACGACGATGCACTCGTCGTACGTGGTCGGCGAGGGGTTCCAAGCCTCCTTCACGGTGCCGATCAGCCACGGCTCGACCTTCCTGGGCTTCGTCTTCTTCGACTCCCGCTCCCCAGACACGTTCACCCCAGACGTCCGCCGCGGCCTGATGCTCTACGGCAGCGTCATCGCACTGGAGATCGCCAACGCCCTGCTCGCAGCACAGGCAATCGTCAGCACGATGCAGATCGCGCAGGGATTCACGGCGCTGCGCGACGTCGAGACGGGAGCGCACCTGGCCCGGATGGCGCGCTACACCCGGCTGATGCTGATCCGGCTGGCCACGGAGCTCGACCTGACCGATGAGTTCATCGAGCAGGTCCGCCTGTATGCGCCGCTGCACGACATCGGAAAGATTGCCATCCCCGATCGCATCCTGCTCAAGCCCGGTCCGCTCGATGATGACGAGTGGCAGGTCATGCGCAGCCACACGGTGCGCGGCGGCCAGATGGTCGCCGAGATCGCGGCCGACCTCGGACTGCCGGACAGCCTCGACTCGCGAGTGCTGCACAACATCGTGGCCCACCACCACGAGAAGCTCGACGGCAGCGGGTACCCGGACGGCCTGGCCGGGGACGACATCCCCCTCGAGTCGCGGATCGTCGCAGTCGCCGACGTGTTCGACGCGTTGACCAGTCCGCGGCCCTACAAGCGCGCGTGGACCCAGGATGAGGCCTTCGCCCGCCTCGAGCAGCACGGGACCGACGGCACGCTCGACTCCCGGTGCGTCGGCGCCCTGGTGACCCAGCCGGATGCCGTGGCCGAGATCAGGACTCGCCAGCCGGACCCGACCCCCACCGCCGGCGCCGGCTCGGACGCCTGATTCAGTCGCAGACCGCCCCGCGCGACGCTGAGCCGACCAGCTTGGCGTACTTGTGCAGCACCCCTCTGCCGTAACGCGGCGGCAACGGCGTCCAGCCCTTCTGTCGCGCGGCGAGCTCGGCGTCATCGACGAGCAGGTCCAAGCGGCGGTTCGGGATGTCGATTCGAACGCGATCCCCATTGCGGACGAACGCGATCGGCCCGCCATCGACCGCCTCAGGGGCGACATGGCCGACGCACAACCCCGTCGTGCCACCGGAGAACCGCCCGTCCGTGATGAGCAGGACGTCCTTGCCCAAGCCCGCGCCCTTGATCGCGCCGGTGATCATCAGCATCTCGCGCATGCCCGGGCCGCCCTTCGGGCCCTCGTACCGGATGATCACAACGTCGCCGGCCTGCATGGACCCGTCCTCGAGGGCGTCCATCGCCGCGCGCTCCCGCTCGAAGACCTTCGCCGGGCCCTCGAACACCTCCACGGGAATGCCCGCGTTCTTCACCACGGCCCCCTCGGGCACGAGTGACCCGCCGAGGATGGTGATCCCCCCCGCACCGGCCATCGGATCGCCGATCGCCCGGAGGATCGTGCCGTCCGGGTCCGGCGGGTCAACCGCGGAGAGGTTCTCGGCCATGGTCCGGCCGGTCACGGTCAGGGCGTCGCCATGCAGAAGCCCGACGTCGAGCAGCGCTCGCATCACGACGGGCACGCCGCCAACCCGGTCCATGTCACTCATGACGTATCGCCCGAACGGCTTGAGATCGCCGAGCAGGGGAACCCTCGAGCCGATCCGGTGGAAGTCCTCCATCTCCAGCTCAACGCCGGCCTCGTGGGCGATGGCCAGGAGGTGGAGGACCGCATTCGTGGATCCGCCCAGTGCCATCACGACGGCGATGGCGTTCTCCAGGGAGGCCCTGGTGATGATGTCCCGAGTGGTGATCCCCTGCCGCAGCAGATCGACGACCGCCTCGCCGGAGCGTCGCGCTATCCCGTCGCGGCGCCGGTCCACCGCGGGGGGGGCGGCGGAGCCGGGCAGGCTCATCCCCATCGCCTCAGCGGCTGAAGCCATCGTGTTGGCGGTGTACATGCCGCCGCAGGCACCCTCGCCGGGGCAGACTGCGCGCTCGATGGCGTCGACCTCAGCGCGGCTGATCAGCCCACGCGCGCAGGCCCCGACCGCCTCGAAGGCGTCGATGATCGTCACGTCGCGATCGCCCACCCGGCCAGGCAGGATCGAACCGGCGTAGACGAACACGCTGGCCACGTCCAGGCGTGCCGCGGCCATGAGCATCCCAGGCAGGCTCTTGTCGCAGCCGGCGAACGTGACCATGGCGTCCAAGCACTCGGCCTGCATCACGGCCTCGACAGAGTCGGCGATGATCTCGCGGCTGACGAGCGAGAAGTGCATCCCCTCGTGCCCCATCGAGATGCCGTCCGAGACCGAGATCGTATTGAACTGCAGCGGATAGCCGCCGCCGGCATGCACGCCCTCCTTCGCCGAGCGAGCGAGGCGCTCCAGCGGAAGGTTGCAGGGCGTGATCTCGTTCCAGCTCGACGCGATGCCTATCTGCGGCTTGCCGAAGTCCTCGTCGGACATGCCGACGGCGCGCAACATGCCTCGGGCAGCCGCCCGCTCAAGACCGTCGGTGACCTGACGGCTGCGGGGCTTGATGTCGACGGTGGTTGTCATGGACGCAGAGTAGCCGGGGCCGCTGAGATCGGTCGGGCGCTCAGCCGGACGCCCCCCTTGATGCCGTCAAGCTCGGCGCCCCGACCCTTGTCGCGGCCCGGGTACGTGATGCGGACGATCCGCGGGCCGAGCGATGGACGCCTTCTACTTGGGCTGCGCAATCCCTCGGACCGGGCAACGGGCCTCGCAACTTGGGAGTGCGTCACACCCGGCTCAGCCCGCGACGATGTTGGCCAACGGCTCCCCCGCCGACAAGCGACGGAGCTGGGCGGCCACGAGCCGCCTGGCCCGAGGCAGGAACGCCGACGTGTTGCCCCCGACGTGCGGGCTGATCAGCACCCCCGGGGCCCGCCAGAGTGGATGATCGGACGGCAGTGGCTCGGGGTCTGTGACGTCCAGCGCAGCCCGGATCCGCCCGGCGGCGCACTCGGCCAGGAGGGCGTTCGTGTCGACGACCGGGCCGCGGGAGACGTTGACAAGCAGGGCTCCGGTGCGCATCCGCGCGAGGAACGCAGCGTCGACCAAGCCCCGAGTGGCCGCGTCGAGGGGCACTATCAGCACGACCACGTCCGCGGCAGCCACCGGCCGTCGGGCATCGCCCGGGCGAAGTCGTCGACGTGGCGGAGGCTGGCCAGCATCAGGCCCACGGCCGAGCTCGCCGAGGCATTCGGGGTCTGGGTCACCCGAGTCCCAGGCGACGGCTGAGGCTGCCAGATCGGGAGGCAGCCCTGCCATCACGTCGGAGGGCAGCATGACCGTGCGCCGGTTCGGGATCACCATTCGCGCGTGCCCCGGTCGAGCACCTTCCCATCCACCGAGACGAACGCCCAGGAGAAGGAGCTCTTGGCCAGTCGCAGGTCGAGGACCCCGTGCGTCCTGCAGTTGTGGACGCTGCTCCACGCCCTGGCCGAATTGGTGATCCCGCAGCGCAGCGCGGCCCCGCCGGTGCCGACCACGAACGCATCGAGGCGGCGCGACCGCACGGGGATGGCCATGCGCTCGTAGTTGTGGTCATGGCCCCAGATGAGCAGCTTCACGTCGCGGTCCGCGCGCACGATCCGGAACAGCGACTGGGTGTCACGCTGGTCGGAATGGTCCCCGCGCGAGTAGCGGGGCCGGTGCCACATGACAAGGGTCGGCTTTCCGTCGTGTCGGCGCAGCGTCCTCTTCAGCCACCGCTTCTGCGTTCGCGTGATCCTCTCAGAGTCCAGCCCGATCACCCGCCAGGCCCCGACCTTCCGCGACCAGTACAGCCCCCCACGCTCCCCGAAGTAGGTCCGATAGCCCGCTGCTCGCTTGGTGCGGTACTCATGGTTCCCGGGCACGGGCAGCCAGATGCTGCGGAACTCGCCCCACGAGGGATCGAACGTCGCCGAGTATTGGGCTACCGTGCCGCTCGGGTAGACGGTGTCACCAGCCATCAGCACCCGCTGGGGGGCGAGGGCCCGGGTCAGTGCTGCCGTCTGGGCATATGGTCCGCCTGGATAGGCGATATCGCCCACGGCGACGACCCGCGTGCCGGGACCCTGGGCGCCGGTCACGCCGAGTGGGATCGCTGGCACAGCGGACTCCAAGCCCCCGGACGGAGCGAATCCCAGCACGGACAGCACCGCCGGGGCCGCCAGCGCGCCCAGAGCGACTCCCCTCATCACGGGCTACAGGCTAACGCCCGCGCCACTCTCGGGCGGAGCACGAGCGCTCCGCCCGGTGCCCGGCGAACCAAGTGCCACGGGATCCGGAGCCTTCCGTCTACCCGCATGGCGCCCGGACGTGTCACACTGCCCTCACATTTCCGGCCCGCCCCCCGGTAGGCTCGCGCGCGTCCCCTCCGGCACCGGCCGGCCCCGACACGGAGGTCACCAACATGACCCTTGCCTCCCCCGCACCCGGCGTCCTTGCTGACGCCTTCCCGCGCAGCGCCGCGCGCAACGCGATCCTCGTAGTCTCGGGGGCCGCGTTCGTCGGGCTGGCCGCCCAGGTCTCCATCCCGCTCCCGTTCACCCCCGTCCCGTTGACGGGCCAGACGTTCGCAGTCCTGCTGACGGCCGCTGCCCTGGGCGCGTGGCGAGGCGTGGCGTCGATGGTGCTCTACGCCGCCGCCGGACTCGCCGGCGTGC
>JBAVLA010000303.1:0-53396 GCA_049688595.1 Candidatus Nanopelagicales bacterium
GGACGTAGAGCCCGGGGCGCTCCAGGAGAGGCCCCAGGGCCTTCAGCGCCAGCGAGGGGCCGTCAGCATCACCGTGGAAGTCCCCGGTCACGACGGTCAGGTCCGTTTCGAGTTCAGCAAGCTTGCGCACCCAGGCGATCCGGTCGGTATCCCGTGGTGACAGGTGCAGGTCCGATAGGTGCAGGATCGACAGATCCTGCGCGGGGTCCGGTCCGGGTCGGTCAATCCGTACCATGACGTGGCGGAGCGTGTACTGGCGAGCCTCCCAGAGGCTGTACCCGAGCACGGCGGCGCCAAGCCCGGCCAGCCCGGCCACCGATCGGGCAGCAGTCGCAGCATGTCCGGCCATGCGCCAAGTGTGGCAGGGTCGAAGCTCGTTCGTGACGTCCGGGCGGTCCGGGTGATCCTGCTTGGGCAGGCTGGGCCTGGGACCGCGGAGACAATGTCGGACTGGAGGGCAAGAATGTCCCACATGACCGATCTGAAGGCCACTTTGCAGGCGGATCTAAGCGCTGCTATCAAGGCACGTGATGAGTTGGCCACTGCCACTCTGCGGATGGCCCTGGCGGCTGTGACCAACGAGGAGGTGTCGGGAAAGCGCGCGCGGACTCTCACCGACGGCGAGGTCGTGGGCGTGCTGGTACGGGAGGCGAAGAAGAGGCGGGAGGCCGCCACAGCCTTCGCGGAAGGGGGGCGACCTGAGCTGGCTGAGCGGGAGATCGCCGAGCTGGGCGTGATCGTCAAGTACATGCCAGAGCCGCTCACCGAGGCCGAAGTGGCTGCGATGGTGGCCGAGGCAGTCGCGTCGGCAGCTGCTGCGGGCTTCACCGGACTCCCGGCGATGGGTCGCGTAATGAAGGAGTTGACGCCTCGGACGGCAGGGCGGTTCGACGGTGCACTCCTGGCATCCCTGGTCCGTTCGGCGCTGGGCTGATCGGGACACTCCGCCGGATGGGCCCAGTCCCCCGGTGCCTCGGCCCTCTTCGGTCCGGTGACCGGTGACGCTTTCGGGTCGATGCGTCAGGGTCGCCGGTGGGATCATCGGAGCTGAGGAGGAGGCCAGCCATGGAGGTTCGGGTCATTAAGGGGACTTGGGCCGAGGTCGTACCGCTCGCCCTCCTTCCCGCGGCCCTGGACGACCCCGAGGCGGTCGTGTGGGTGGACATCCCTGAGTGCGACGAGGAGTCGCTGACGGTGCTGCGGGACATCTTCGGCTTCCACGCGGTGGCGCTCTGGGAGTGCCGGGAGCGGCAGCGGATGCCCAAGTTCCATCCGTACTCCGACCACGTGTTCGTGGTGCTGCACGCCCCGATGCTGGGCCGTCATGGACATGTCCACTACGTGGAGCTAGATCAGTTCATCAGCCAGCGCTACCTGGTCACGGTGCACGGACCGACGAATCCGGCCGTGCCAGCGCACGTGCCATTGAGGGACACGTCATTGGTCTGGGAACGGATCGAAGCTGGCCGCTTCCGCCCGCTCTCCGCCTTCGACCTGTCCCGCTCGATCGTGGCCTCGATGTGCGAGGGCATGGAGGAGACCCTCGAAGTGGTGACCGAAGGTGTTTGGGCCCTCGAGCAGCGGGTGACCTTGGGGAAGATGGGCGATCCCGAGGTCTTCTTGGACGAGATGTTCCGCACCCGCCACGCTCTGCTCGCGGTCGCGAACGTGTCGTCCACCGGAGGTGAGGTCTACGAGCGGATGACGTCGTCGGCCCGCGGAGTCGCCGATTCGGAGCGCAGGCATCTGGCCGACAACATCGACCAGTTCCGTCGCGTCCAACGTCTGGCCGCCGGGCAGCGCGAGTACCTGCAGGGCGTGATCGAGTTCTACCGAACTCGCACTGACGTGAAGATGACCATCGCAGCTGAGCGACTCGCGGTGATCGCCGTGGTCACCCTGCCCATCACGGCACTGGCGTCCATCCTGGGGATGAACGTGATCGTGAACAGCAGGACCGCAGAAGCACCGTTGGCCGTTGCGCTGGTGGTCATGATCACCATGTCCGCGATACTCCTGCGGTGGGCCCGGCACCAGGGCTGGTGGTGACTTTGGGGCCCGGATGACGCTTCAGCCCGCGTATGACGAGCAGTCGGGGCTACTCCGATTCCTTCTTGTCGGACTTCTTGTCCGATTCCTTCTTGTCGGGCTTCTTGTCCGCGACCTTCTTCGGCTTGGGGTTGATCGGGGTCTTCTGCGCAGGGGTGCCCGCTTGGCGGGCGGGCTTGAGCCCCCACTGGTTCTGCAGATCCATCGCCACCGGGCGGCTGCCGGCGAGGGCGCCCATCATCGCCTTCTTCCACGTGGGTCCAGGCAGGGATGAGCCGAACACCTGGCGGTAGTAGCGGCCATTGATCGTCAGGTACGTCAATGGGTGCCGGTACCCGCCGCGCGGGTCACCGACCCACACCGCCGCCCCCAGGTCAGGCGTGGACCCCGCGAACCAGACCGCGGCGTTGCTGTCGGTGGTCCCAGTCTTGCCAGTGGTGTCCCGGCCGATGGACATTGCCGAGCCCGTGCGGCCCGGGACCCCTCCGTCGACGACGTTGGTGAGGATCGCTGCGGCGGCGTCCGCAGCGTTGCGGCTGACCGCCTGGTTGCACTTGGGACCTGGGACCGGGATCTCCCGCCCGGCCCGGTCGACGATCTTCGTGATAACCCGAGGCTCGCAGTACACGCCGTGCGCGCTGACTGTCGCGTAGGCGTTGGCCAGGGTCAGCGGCGAGACCTCCATCGAGCCCAGCGTGAAGGACGGGTAGGCCGGGAGCTCGCCACCCTTGGCAAGGGTCACGCCCATCTTCTTGGCCACGTTCACCGTGCTGCACAGCCCCGCCCGCCGCTCGAGTTCGACGAAGAACGTGTTCACCGAGTACGCAGCCCCGCGGAACATGTCGAAGTTGCCCGACCGGGTGGAGTTCTTGACCGTGTAGGCAGGGAACCCTTCACCACCGCAGCCCCGGAAGCCGTAGAAGGTCTTCCTGGCGGGGGCGTTGATCACGGTCAGGGGATTCAGGCCGGCTTCCAGTGCGCCGACCAGCGTGAAGATCTTGAACGTCGACCCGGCCTGCATGCCGGCGGTTCCACCGTCGGCGTAGTCGACCACGTAGTTGTAGGTGGTCTTGCCCTTTCCCTTGATGCCCCACGTTCGGTTCTGGGCCATCGCCCGGATGTTGCCCGTCCCCGGCTCGATCATGGCGATCGCGACGGCCTTGCGGCTGGAGTCCTTCGGCGGGATGGCCTGCATGACGGCCTTCGTGGCCGACTTCTGCGCCTTCATGTCCAGCGTCGTGTAGATCTTGTAGCCGCCCACCTGCCACGCGGCGTCCCGCTTGCCTTCTGTGGCGCCGAGGGCCTTCATCTGCTTGACCATCCGGACCGCGTAGTCGCAGAAGAACGGGGCGTACGCCGTCGTGCAGCCGTTGCGCAGGACCTTCGGGTTCAGGTACTTCGCAATCGGCGTGGCCTTCGCCGTCCTGGCCTGGTCGATCGTGATGTAGCCGAGCTCGGCCATCCGGTTCAGGACGACGTCACGGCGCGCCTGGGACAGCTTCGGGTTGCGTGTCGGGTCGAAGCGTGAAGGCTGCTGGACGATTCCGGCCAGCGTGGCGGCTTCGACGAGCTTGAGGTCCTTCGCGCTCTTGGAGAAGTACCGCTGGGCGGCGGCCTCGACGCCGTATGCGTTCGCTCCGTAGTAGCTGATGTTCAGGTAGCGTTCGAGGATCTGGTTCTTGTTGAGCTTCTTCTCCAGGGCCATCGCATAGCGGATCTCGCGCAGCTTCCGGCTGATCGTGTCCTCCTTGGCGGCGGACTGCTCCTCCGCGTTGCGTGCCGCGGTGACGAAGACGTTCTTCACGTACTGCATGGTCAGCGTTGAGCCGCCCTGGGTGATCTCGCCGGCGCCGAGGTTGGTGACGGCCGCGCGCATGGTCCCCCGCGGGTCGAAGCCGTTGTGCTCGTAGAACCGCGAGTCCTCGATCGCAACCACTGCCTGGCGCATTATCGGGGCGACCTTGGCCAGGCTGATCTCCTTGCGGTTCTCCTCGTAGACCGTCGCGATCTTCGTGCCATCGGCGGCGTAGATGCGGGTTCGAACGGGGAGCATCGGCGTCCGGAACTCCTTGGGGAGGTCCTCGAACCGCTCGATGGAGTTGCGCACGACGAGGCTCGGGGGGCCGATGATGGGCAGGGCCATTCCCGCTACGATCACGCCGGCCAGACACGCCACGGCGGTGAAGCCGACGAGGCTGGCCAGCGCAGTCCCCAGTCTGACGCGCCTGGTCCTGTGGGGGGAGCGCATGTCCCGAGTCTACGGCATGTTACGGCTTCGCCGGCGTGAGCGCGACATCCGGGGTCCCCTCGGCCAGGAGGCCGCCGATGCGACGCAGCCCATCGAGGTCGTGGACGTCCTGCGCGAGTGCCATCACCGCGACCACCGGGACGTGCGGGTGCGCAGCCACGAATCGGTCGGCGATGTGGTGCTGCCGGGCTGACTGGCGCATGCGGTCTGCATGAAGGTCCAAGAGGCTGGCAGCAAGCGCCGCCGCCGTGTCCGGGTCGGGATCCGGGTCGCGGAGGCGCTCGGCGCCGGCGCCGGCCTGCTCCGCGGTGAGCTCGGGCAGCCGCACGGGGGCAACTCGGTTGAGGACGAGCCCGGCCATGGGCATCCCCTCGGACGCGAGGCGCTCGACGAAGTAGGACGCCTCCCGCAGCGCGTCCGGCTCAGGTGCGGCGACGACGAGGAATGACGTGCCGGGAGAGGCCAGGAGGGCGTGAGTCACCTCGGCCCGCTCCCGGAACCCGCCGAAGAGTGCGTCGAAGGAGGCCACGAACAGTTGCAGGTCGCGCAGGATCTGCGCCCCGACGATGCGGTTGAGCACGTTGCTGAACACCCCGAGGCTGGCTGAGAGTAGCCGCGCGTACGCCTTGCCCCCCGCCCGGGCGGGGGCAGCCAGGATCCTTATGAGCCGACCGTCGAGGAAGGTCTCGAGACGCTTGGGCGCATCCAGGAAGTCCAGCGCGGAACGTGAGGGTGGCGTGTCGACGACGATCAGGTCCCAGCGGCCGACGGCGCGGGATTCACGATGCAGCTGGCCCAGCTTCTCCATCGCCATGTACTCCTGCGTGCCGGCGAACGAGCTCGACAGGGCCTGGTAGAACGGGTTGGCAAGGATGGCGGCGGCCCGCTCCGGGTCTGCGTGCGCTTCGACCACCTCGTCGAAGGTGCGCTTCATGTCCAGCATCATGGCGTCCAGGGATCCGCCCGCTGATGCGTCGATGCCCGGGACTGGTGCTGGGCTGTTGTCCAGCTGCGAGAGGCCCAGGGATTGGGCCAGGCGCCGCGCGGGGTCGATGGTCAGCACGACGGCTCGGCGGCCCGACTCTGCGGCGCGCACGCCGAGTGCGGCGGCTGTCGTTGTCTTCCCGACGCCGCCGGACCCGCAGCAGACAAGGATGCGGGTCGTCGGATCGGCAAGCAGGCGGTCGACGTCCAGGATCTGCGCCTGGTCCCACAGTGCGCCGATCATGGCCGGGACTCCGGCCCGAACCCAGCAGACCGCAGGTCCGCAGCCAGCTCGTAGAGCGCACCGAGGTCGATGCCGGTAGCTATGTGCGGCAGGGAGACCACGGGCAGGCCACTGGAGACCAGCCGGGCCCGCTCCTGCTCGGCGATCAGCACCCTTTCGGCGTGGTCGCGCGCCTCGGCCAGGAGGGCATCGACCACGACGTCCACAGTCCTGGTGTGATGCGCGGTGACCACGTCGGCTCGGCGCACCGCTTCAGTGAGCGCTGCGCGGTCCAGCCTGCCGGCCAGCGAGGCGTCAAGTTGTGCAGTCGTCAGGACGGCCGGCCTGTCCATGTTGGCCAAGATGGCCCCGACAGGCAGGCCGTTGGAGCGCAGCTCCTCGATGCTGTCGAGGGTCTCCTGGACGGGCATCTCCTCCAGCAGCGTGACCAGGTGCACCGCCGTGCGTGGCGAGCGCAACACGGCCATCACCGAGTTGGCCTGGCTGTGGATGGGGCCGACCCGTGCGATCCCGGCCACCTCCGAGTTCACATTGAGGAACTTGGCGATCCGACCGGTCGGCGGGGCGTCCATCACGACCGCGTTGAAGGCCAGGTGTCCGGCCTCGGTCCTTCGCACTGCCTCGATCGCCTTGCCGGTCAGCAGCACGTCGCGGACGCCGGGGGCGATGGTCGTGGCGAAGTCGATCGCGCCGAGCCTGGACAGCGCGGAACCGGCCCTGCGCAGGTTGTAGAACATCTCCAGGTACTCCAGGAGGGCTGCCTCCGGGTCGACAGCCAGCGCGCGCACCTCACCGCCGTCGGGGGCAAGCGCCACGCGACGCTCCTCGTAGGGCAGGGGCGCGGTGTCGAACAGCTGCGAGATCCCCTGCCGCCCCTCAACCTCGAGGAGGAGCGTGCGCCGCCCGCCGGCAGCCAGCGCGAGGGCCAAGCCGGCGGCCACGGTCGTCTTGCCGGTGCCGCCCTTGCCGGTCACGATGTGCAACCGGACCCGCGGGAACAGTCGATCGCCTGCCACGGCAGCACACTATTGCCCCATTCACGGCGCTGCTGGACCGGCGGTGGGCCGATGCTCAGGCGACCTCCACGAGGACCTCGACCTCTACGGGTGCGTCCAGTGGAAGCACAGCCACGCCGACCGCTGAGCGGGCATGCGCGCCGGCGGCCCCGAACGCAACGCCGAGCAGCTCGCTCGCACCGTTGACCACGCCCGCCTGCCCGCTGAAGCCAGGCTCGGAGGCGACGAAGCCCGCGACCTTGACCACCCGGACGACGCGATCGAGGTCACCGATCACCGAGCGGATCGCCGCGATCGCGTTGAGTGCGCACTGCGCAGCCATCTCCCTGGCCTGCTCCGGGGTCACCTCGGCGCCGACCTTCCCGGAGCCCATCAGGGATCCGGACACCAGCGGCAGCTGGCCGGAGGTGAACACGTGGTTCCCGGAGCGGACCGCTGGAACGTAGACGGCGACCGGCGGCGCGAGCTCGGGTACGGAGCGCCCGATGGCGTCGAGCCGGACCTCGACGCTGCTCACCTGCCGGCGACCGGGCGCTTGAAGTAGGCCACCAGCTGCTCGGGGTTCGGGCCGGGGACGACCTGGACGAGCTCCCAGCCGTCGGAGCCCCAGTTGTTCAGGATCTGTTGCGTGGCGTGGATCAACAGGGGCGCGGTCGCATACTCCCAGGTTGTGCGCTCGGACATGAGGCCAATCTAGGCCCTGCCGGATCGATCCGTCGGCCGTGCTGGCGGGCTGGCTGCTGCCGCGGGCCCGGGGCTCGGACTCCGGCGCTCAGCGGGCGCGCCGTGCGAGGCGATCCATGTCCAGGATGGTCACCGACCGCTGCTCGATTCGGATCCAGCCCCGCTGGGAGAAATCGGCCAGGGCCTTGTTCACCGTCTCGCGGGAGGCCCCGACCAACTGGGCGAGCTCCTCCTGGGTCAGGTCGTGGGTCACCAGCAGTCCATCGGGAGCCTGCTCGCCGAACTTCCCGCCCAGATCGATGAGGGCCTTGGCGACCCGTCCGGGCACGTCGGAGAAGACCAGGTCCGCCAGCGCCTCGTTGGTCCGGCGCAGGCGTCGGGCCAACGAGGCCATCAGCGAGACGGCCAGGTCGGGGCGCCCCACGAGCCAGGGCAGGAGGGCCTCGTGGCCCATGGAGAGCACCTTGCAGTTCGTCAGCGCCACAGCCGTGGCCGTCCGCGGGCCCGGGTCGAACAGGGACAGCTCGCCGAGCATCTCACCGGCGCCGAGCACGGCGATGAGCGACTCTCGGCCGTCGGCGGCGGTCTGGCCGAGCTTGATCTTGCCCGACTCGATCAGGTACAGCTTCTCGCCGGGCTCGCCCTCGGCGAAGAGCACTTGGCCCCGCGTCAGGCGCCGCTCGACCATCGATGCCCGGAGGGCGGCTGCGGCGTCGTCGTCCAGAGCAGCGAACAGGGGTGCGCTGCGCACGTGATCCCGCACGTCCGCACCTCCTGTGCCCCGAACTTGCCGGTGCACCCAGAGTAGTCGGGAACGGGCGCCAATGCCCGGATGCGACGTCAGGTCGAACGCGTCGTTAAGGGCAGGTTGGTGCAGCACCAAGTTGGACTTACCATACTTGCATGTCCAAGATGTCCGCGGGGGCGGAGCCTACCAGAACCGCTCTGGTGCGGCGCGCCCGGCGGATGGGGCGAGTCCTGGCAGAGACCTACCCGGATGCGCATTGCGAACTTGACTTCGGCACTCCCCTGCAACTACTGGTGGCCACGATCCTTTCCGCGCAGTGCACCGATGAGCGCGTCAACATGGTCACGCCACTGGTGTTCGCCACGTACCCTACTGCGTCGGAACTGGCCGGCGCCGACCGGCCCGAGCTCGAGTCGATGATCGCATCCACAGGCTTCTTCCGGGCGAAGGCCGCCTCCCTCCAGGGCATGGCGGCCCGGCTCGTGGCCGAGTACGGGGGCGAGGTCCCCGGCCGGATGGAGGACCTGGTCACGCTTCCCGGGGTAGGTCGCAAGACGGCGAACGTCGTGCTCGGGAACGCCTTCAACACGCCTGGCATCACCGTGGACACCCACGTGGGGCGGTTGGCCCGTCGGTTCGGGTGGACCGAACAGGAGGATCCCGACAAGGTGGAGGCCGAGGTCGCGTCCCTGTTCCCCCGGTCTGACTGGACGATGCTCTCCCACCGCATGATCTGGCATGGCCGCAGGGTGTGCTTCGCGCGCAGGCCGGCCTGCGGGGCCTGCCCCTTGGCGCGGTTGTGCCCGAACTTCGGCCTGGGGCCGACCGATCCGGTCGAGGCAGCGAGGCTGGTCAAGACGCCCGGCCCCGTGGAGGCGGGGACATGAGCGGGTCGCTGGCACGACTGGCCGACACGCCGGACTGGTTCCGGGCCCTCGTATCCGCGCTCGACGGCCTGCCCGGCAGCGCCTTGTCCTTCACTCCGCCAGCAGGTCTACCGCTGCGCGCGTCAGCTGTCCTCATCCTGTTCGGGGAGGGCGATGACGGCCCGGACGTCCTTCTCATCGAGCGAGCCCCGGACATGCGGTCGCACGCGGGACAGCCGGCATTCCCGGGGGGAGCGCTGGACGAGGGTGACGATGGGCCCGTGGCCGCTGCGCTTCGCGAGGCGCAGGAGGAGACCGGCCTCGACCCTGCCGGCGTGTCCGTCGCGTGCGTCCTGCCCGAGTTGTGGCTTCCGCCGAGCGGGTTCACGGTCACCCCGGTCGTGGGCTACTGGAGCAACCCGGTGCCCGTCAGTGCCGTCGACCCACGCGAGGTCGCCCGCGCCGAGCGGGTTCCGGTCCGGGCCCTGGTTGATCCGGCGAACAGGGTCACTGTCGTGCATCCGTCCGGCTTCCGGGGGCCTGGCTTCCTGGTGGCGGACATGATGGTCTGGGGGTTCACGGCGGGACTCCTGGACCGGATCTTGGCCTACGCCGGATGGACGAGTCCGTGGAACAAGGAGCGCTTGGTGGAGGTTTTGTTGTGATCCCGCTGAACTGGATCGATGTTGTCCTGGTCGTGGGCCTGTTGATCATGGCCATGGTGGGGTGGCGGACCGGGGTGATCACGACCGCCGCCGCATTCGCGGGATTCATCGGCGGCGTGATCGGAGGCGCCTGGCTGGCGCCCCGGATCCTCGCCGAGCTGAATTGGAGCGACCTGGTGGAAGGGCTCCTGCTGGTGGCGATCATGTTGGTCCTGGGCCTGCTCGGTCAGTCTGTCCTGGGCGGTATCGGCCGGGAGGTCCGTCAGACCGTTGACTCCGGGACCGCGAGGTTCCTCGACAGCGCCTCTGGAATGGTGGTCAGCTCGGCTGCCTTCCTGCTCAGCGCCTGGCTGCTGCTCTCGGTGGCTGCGTCGATGCCCGGCGGTGGCTTGGCCGCCGCCCAGGTGAATGAGTCCCGGACCTACCCGATCCTCGACGAGTTGATGTCCGGACCGGGGGACCAGTTCCTCGACGACGCCAGGGCGATCCTGGCCGACCTGGACCTGCCCAGCCTGCCGTTCAACACAGCCATGCTGCCCAGCGTGGGCGACCCCTCGGACGTTGAGGTCACCGACGAGGTCAAGGAAGTCGCGCGCGAGTCGGTCGTCCAGGTGGCGACGACGTCGCCTGAGTGCGGTTCATCCAGCATGGGGTCAGGAGTCGTCGTCGGCCGGGCCCAGGTCGCCACAAATGCCCACGTGGTGACCGGGGCCCGATCGATCGCTGTCCGGCTGGCGGGTCGCGGGCGTGCCCTGGCCGCGCGGCTCATCCACATGGACCGCGGGACCGATCTGGCCATCCTGCGCGTGCCGGACCTGGACGCGCCGGTTCCGACCTGGGCCAGGAGTGCCCGCAAGGGCACGGAATCCGTGGTTGCCGGATTCCCGCGGGGAGGACCCATGAGGCTGCGCGAGGCCCGGGTGCGCGGTCAAGCAGCCGTCGCCGACGATGCAGGTTCGGGCACACGCGAGGTGGTCGTGTTCCGCGGGCTCGTCCAGCCCGGGAACTCGGGCGGTCCGCTCCTGGACCTCGATGGCCGCGTCATCGGGCTTGTCTTCGCCAACTCCGCGCAGGATGACCGGACCGGCTTCGCCCTGGCCGCCTCCGAGGTGGTCCCAGTGATCAAGGACACCAGGACGTCGACGCGAGCAGTCCCCAGCGGCGCCTGCCCGACCGTCTAGGCCCGGGTTGTGCCGTGCTGCGCCGCCCCCGTCGTGACCCGATAGGACCGGGTCAGGAGTCGGTCTGGGACTACCCCCGACCTCCGGCGCTCGAGCGCTGCTCCGACCACGTTACGGTCACCCACCACGGGATCGTCCTGGCCGATACCAGGAGCGCCTGGCGGATACTGGAGACCGCGCATGCCCCCGCCTACTACGTGCCGCGCGAGGACGTGCGCCTGGACCTGCTCGTTGCGTCGAACACCACGACGACGTGCGAGTACAAGGGCACTGCCAGCTACGCCGACCTCATGCTGCCCGACGGCACCCGGGTCCGCGACGCCTGCTGGTGGTATCCGCAGCCGTCCTCAAGCTACCGCGCGTTCGCCGGCGCCATCTGCTTCTACCCCCAGCGGGTCGACGAGTGCACCGTGGCCGGGGAGATCGTCACGCCGCTGACCAGCCGCTTCTACGGCGACTGGCCGACCAGCCGGATCGTCGGCCCCTACAAGGGCGCACCCGGCACCGAGGGCTGGTAGCCCAGCCCCGCTCCCCGGCCGGGGCTGACGTTGAGCGGGATCGCCGCGCAGGGGGGCGACCGCGACGGTGCGGGTCGCCCCGGGCCGGGTCGGCTCCCGAACGGGGCTGGTGGTCTCCCAACAGAGCGCGCAGCCGTGTTGACGCGCCGCGACCTGCTCGCAGTCGGTGCGGATCGAAGACAACCGTGATGCTACGTTTCTTGATCGAGAGAGTAGCTACCTTCGACAGAGCGGTCGCCGGCGTCCGAGCACCCGGGCCGCGTGGAGTGAGGCTCGTGCCAGTCCGCCCAGCCAGGCCCGCAGTGCCCAGTGACGACAAGCGCTGGCGCATCGTCGAGACGCGGATGCGCCGTCTCGGGCACCGTCCCGACGCACTGATCGAGGCGCTCCACTCGGCGCAAGAGGCCTTCGGCTTCCTCGATGATGACGCGCTTCGATACATCGGCGACAGCCTGCACGTTCCGCCTTCGAGGGTCTTCGGCGTCGCCACGTTCTACCACTACTTCACGTTGAAGCCGCACGGCGACCACACCTGTGTCGTCTGCACCGGTACCGCCTGCTACATCAACGGCGCGAGCCAGATCCTGGCATCGATCCAGTCAGGGCTGGGCGTGAAGCCCCGGGAGACCACCGCTGACGGACATCTGTCACTGCTCACCGCCCGCTGCCTGGGCGCGTGCAGCCTCGCTCCCGTGGCCACCATCGACGGGGTGGTCGAGGGCCGGGTCAGCCCGCACGACTTCGTGGCCAAGCTGAAGACGCCATGAGCGAATCCACGCCTGCAACACGGCCCGACCGGCCGCGGCATCGGCGTGCCGGCGGCCTCCCGGCCCCCGAAGGACCGGCGCGTGCGTCGGCGCACGTCTGCGAGGCTGTCAGCTGCTTGTCTGCACAGTCCCACGACGTACTGGTGGGCCTTGGGGAGAAGGTTGCCGACGCGGGTCTGACCGATGTGGCGGTCAAGCGCGTCGGCTGTCTGTCGTTGTGTGCCTCGGGTCCATTGGTCCGGATTCCGGAGACCGGCCAGCTCTTCTCCCACGTCCAACCCGACGACCTCGGCGCGATCGTCGAGGCGCTCACCGCCGTGACGCCAGGTGGCGAGCGACCGCCCGAGGCGCCGTTCTTCGCCCGGCAGTTGCGCATCGCGACGGAGAGCTCCGGTCGCATCGACCCCGAGAACCTCGAGGACTACGTCGACAGTGGTGGGTTCGAGGCGCTCCGGTCGGTCATCACCTCGATGACGCCGACGGAGGTGCGCGGGGAGATCACCCAGAGTGGCCTGCGGGGCCGCGGTGGAGCCGGCTACCCGACCGGCCTCAAGTGGCAGACCGTTGCCAAGGCTGAGGGCTCGCCGAAATACGTCATCTGCAATGCGGACGAAGGTGACCCCGGAGCGTTCATGGACCGAAGCGTCCTCGAGAGTGACCCGTTCCGGGTATTGGAGGGGATGGCGATCGCGGCCTATGCGGTCGGCGCCAGCAGGGGCTACGTCTACTGCCGGGCCGAGTACCCGCTCGCGGTCAGCCGCCTCCGCAAGGCCATCCGGGCGGCAGTCAGAGCAGGCTATCTCGGCGCGCACATCCTTGATACCGAGTTCGGGTTCGAGGTCGACGTGCGCCTCGGCGCGGGTGCCTTCGTGTGTGGCGAGGAAACCGCCCTGATCGCCTCAGTCCAGGGCGGCCGGGGCACGCCAACGCCCCGCCCGCCGTATCCTGCCGTGGCCGGTCTCTGGCACCAGCCAAGCCTGATCAACAACGTTGAGACGTTTGCCAACATCGCGCCGATCATCCGCAGGGGATCCAACTGGTTCGCCGGCATCGGGACGGCGACCAGCAAGGGGACGAAGGTCTTCGCGCTCGCCGGCCGGGTCGTGAACACGGGACTGATCGAGGTTCCGATGGGCACAACCTTGCGGGAGATCGTCTTCGACATCGGCGGCGGGATCCTGGAGGGCCGGGCCTTCAAGGCAGTGCAGACCGGTGGTCCGTCCGGCGGCTGCATCCCTGCCGAGTTCCTCGACATGGAAGTCGACTATGAGTCGCTCGTCGGTGTCGGCTCGTTCATGGGCTCCGGAGGCATGATCGTCATGGACGAGACATCCTGCATGGTCGACGTCGCGAGGTACTTCATGGACTTCTGCCGCGAGGAGTCGTGCGGCAAGTGCGTCCCGTGCCGCGTGGGCACCACACAGCTCTTCATGCTTCTCGATCGGATTGTCCATGGGGGGGGAACGATGGACGACCTGGCCCAGATGGAGCGTCTGGGCCGCATGGTTCAGCGGACCAGCCTGTGCGGACTGGGCCAGGGCGCCCCGAACCCGATCTTCAGCACCCTGCGGTACTTTCGTGACGAGTACCTCGCCCACATCATCGACCGGTCCTGCCCCGCGGGCGTATGCACGGTCAAGCCAAAGCCGGTGCTCGCATGACCACGGTCCATACCCTGCGGATCGACGGGGTCGACGTGGCCGGGACTGACGGGCAGTCGATCCTCACCGTTGCCAGGGAGAACGGCATCGACATCCCCTCGATGTGTCACCTCGAGGGGTTGTCGGACATCGGCGCGTGTCGCCTGTGCGTCGTGGAGATCGCGGGCTCGAACAGGCTTGCCCCGGCATGCACGACGATGGTCTACGAGGGCATGGACATCACCACCGCCTCCGAGCAACTCCAGGAGTACCGCCGGACGATCACCGAGATGCTGTTCCTCGAGCGCAACCACATCTGTGCGGTCTGCGTCGCCAACAACCACTGCGAACTGCAGGACCTTGCCGAGGAGATGCGGATCGACCACTTCGAGCTTCCGGTCATCAACCCCACGGTTGGCATCGACGCCAGCCACGCGCTCTTCGCTATCGACCACAACCGCTGCATCATGTGCCTCCGCTGCGTCCGAGTCTGCGACGAGATCGAGGGGGCGGCCACGTGGGCTGTGATGGGCTCAGGGATCGAAGGGCGAGTCGTCACCGACATGGGTACGCCGTGGGGTGACTCCACCAGTTGCACGAGCTGCGGGAAGTGCGTTCAGGTCTGTCCCACCGGCGCGCTCTTCGAGAAGGGCCGTTCCATCGCTGAGGGCAGCAAGGTGCGCCGTCCCTTCCTGCCCTACCTGAAGCTGCCTGCACACGAGGGTGAGCTGACATGACCCATCCCACCCTCGCCACTGTCTGGCTCGACGGCTGCTCGGGCTGCCACATGTCGTTCATCGACATGGACGAGCGCCTCCTCGAGATCGCCGAGCGCGCCGACATCGTCTACAGCCCGCTCATCGACATCAAGGAGTACCCCGAACACGTCGACTTCTGCCTTGTGGAGGGTGCAGTCTCCAGCGAGGAGGACCTCCAGAAGATCATGATGATCCGAGCACGGACGGGGACACTGATCTCGTTCGGGGACTGCGCCATCACCGCCAACGTGCCGGCGATGCGCAACCCGATCGGCGTACAGCCGCTGCTGGATCGCGCCTACCTTGAGAACGTGACGCTGAATCCCGGGATCCCGACCGAGGTTGTGCCCGCGCTGCTTCCGATGGCTATGCCGGTGAATCGCGTCGTCAAGGTCGACGTCTACCTGCCGGGCTGTCCGCCGTCGGCCGATCTCATCTACCAGTCGCTCGTGGACCTGCTCGAGGGACGAACCCCCGACGTCCACGGCGCCCGCTTCGGCCGCTGAGGACGTCATGAGCAGCAAGATAGCCATATCCCCGGTCACCCGGATCGAAGGCCATTCGAAGGTGACGATCTACCTCGACGACCAGGGCGAGGTCTGCGATGCCCAGTTCCACGTCACGCAGTTCCGCGGCTTCGAACGTATCGTCCAGGGCCGCCCTGTCCACGAGATGCCGTCGATCATGGCGCGCATCTGCGGGATCTGCCCGGTCAGCCACCTGATCGCCTCGGCGAAGGCATGCGACCAGATCCTCGCGGTCGAGCCGCCCCCCACCGGAGTCGACCTGCGCCGGGTGATGAACCTGGCCCAGATCGTCCAGTCGAACGCCCTCAGCTTCTTCCACCTCTCGTCGCCGGATCTGCTGTTCGGCTTCGACGCCGACCCGGCGCAGCGCAACATCATCGGTGTCGCCCGGTCGAACCCCCAGCTGGCGCGCGACGGGGTTGGGGTTCGCCGTTTCGGGCAGCAGATCATCGAATGGCTGGGCGGCAAGCGGATCCACCCGGGTTGGGTCGTGCCCGGGGGTGTCGACGCGCCACTCACGGCCCAGACTCGAGACCGGATCCTGTCCACGATCCCCGAGGCGATCGCCGCGATCGAGCGGGCGCTCGCGTGGTACAAGTCCGCGCTGTTCCGATGGGAGGAGGAGGCAGCCTCGTTCGGGGACTTCCGGTCCGCCTTCATGGCTCTGGTCGACAAGGACGGCAACGTCGAGCACTACGACGGCTTGCTGCGGGTCATGGACGCTGACGGCAACCTGCTGGCCGACCGCATCGACCCGACGACGTACACCGACTATCTCGGCGAGGCGGCCGAGCCGTGGACGTACTTGAAGTCGACCTACTGGAAGGGGCTCGGCTATCCCGAGGGGGTCTACCGGGTGGGTCCGCTCGCCCGGGTGATCGTTGCCGACCAGATGGGCACGCCGCGGGCTGACCTGGAGCTCGACGAGTTCCGGCGGCGGCTGGGGCGCGTTCCCAGCAGTTCGTTCCACTACCACTACGCCCGGCTCATCGACACGCTCCACGCGGCGGAGCGGATCGAAGGGCTCCTGAGCGGGCCCGACATCCTGGCACCCCGCGTCCGGTCATCCGCCGGGGTGAACAGCAACGAGGGAATCGGCGTGTCCGAAGCGCCCCGCGGCACGCTCCTGCATCACTACAAGGTCGACGACGACGGTATCGTCGCGTGGGCGAACCTCGTGATCGCAACGGGGCACAACAACCTGGCGATGAATCGCAGCGTCCGTCAAGTTGCCAAGCGCTACGTCAAGAGCGCGCAGCTGACCGAGCCGATGCTCAACCGGGTCGAGGCTGTCATCCGGTGCTTCGATCCCTGCCTGTCCTGTTCGACGCACGCAATCGGCGAGATGGCTCTCCACCTCCAGCTCATCGGCCCGACCGGGGCGGTGCTGGACGAGGTCAGGCGATGACCGGCGGCACCCTGGTGGTCGGCTACGGCAACACGCTGCGTTGCGACGACGGGCTTGGCTGGCACGCCGCGAGTCTCCTCACCGACGATCCGCGGCTGGCTGGGGCGGTGGTTGTCCAGCGCCATCAGTTGATGCCCGAGCTCGCCCTGGATGTCAGCAGCGCGTCGCTCGTGGTGCTCGTGGACGCTAGTCACGCTCTCCCTCCGGGCACGCTGACCGTCACGCAGGTGGGACAAGCCAGCCACGCCGGGACTACGTGGTCGCATCATCTGAGCCCGCCCAGCCTCGTCGCACTGGCCCACGAGCTGTACGGCAGGGCACCCGAGGTATTCCTCGTCAGCGCGGGGGCGGAGTGCTTCGAGGTCGGGGATCGACTCTCAGCCGTCGTCGAGGCGGCATTGCCGCGGGTCGTCGACGCGGTCGCGGACCTGGTTGCCTCGCGTGGGAATTGCACTGGAGCCGATCCTGCCGCGGAGGGAACCCATGCATGAGGTCTCGCTGGTCGCCGACCTGATCGCCCAATGCGAACGTCGATCGGCAGGCCAGGTCGTCCGGCTCGTTCGGGTACGACACGCCTCGAGCATCCCCGAGGTCGCGCTGCAGCAGGCGTTCCGGATGCTGGCCGAGGGCGGTGCTCTGGCGGGTGCCACCCTCGAGGCCGAGACG
The DNA here is from genome assembly GCA_049688595.1 of Candidatus Nanopelagicales bacterium. Taxonomy (GTDB): domain Bacteria; phylum Actinomycetota; class Actinomycetes; order S36-B12; family CAIYMF01; genus Prado023. The sequence goes on from JBAVLA010000303.1 coordinate 16,970, forward strand.
TTCGATATCAGCTTGAACTGCGGCTGTGGCTATGCGGGCGTCCTCGGGCACCACGACTTGATCAACGGGTCCATTGCCGTGTGTCCCGCGTGCGGTGAGGTCTCAACGCTGCATCGAACGGCCGAGCTCGAGCTCCTCGAGGTCCTGACGGCACCCGGGTGACGTGTCTGCGGGATCACCGGATCGCCCGACCGGATCGCCCGACTTCCCGGGTTGCGGGCGTCCGGGTGCCCGGTCCCAGACGTGTTCGGTGCCGGCGGTCAGCGTGGGGATGAGACCCCCGCCGTTCACAGGCCGTCCAGCCAGCCCAGGAGCTCGGCGTGGAACGCCTCCGGGCGCTCCTCGTGCGGGAAGTGCCCGCAATCCGGGATCTCGACCCACTGGTAGCTCCCGCGGACGTACTCCTGGGATCCCCGGGCGCTGCCGGGCAGCACCGTGGGGTCGAGCGCCCCTTGGACGTGCAGCACGGAAGTCCAGATCGGGTCCTTCATGCGGCTGGCGAACCGGATGCCATCGGGACGCGGCACCGAGCGCAGGGCCCACCGGTGGTACTCCAGTGCGCAATGCACCGTGTTCAGCAGGAGCATCCCCGCCCGGTAGGTGGCTGCGGTGTGCTCGTCGGGCCACTGCGGGGTCGCCGACCAGGAGGAGAGCATCCGGCCGATCTCGGCGGCGCCGTCCTCGAGCAGGTCCCGCTCCGGCGTCGTGGGGACCTGGAAGCCGTAGACGTAGGCCGAGGCGCGGCGCTGCTCCCGGTCGTGGATCAGGGTCTCCCGGAGCCGCCTGGGGTGCGGCATGGAGACTGGGGCGATCCCGCGCAGGACCTCTGGGTGCGTGACCGCCGTGACCCAGGCGAGGAACCCGCCCCACCCGTGGCCCACTACGACGGCATCACGAGCCCCGAGGGAACGGATCACCCCCGCAACGTCCGACGACAGCGTGAACGGGTCGTAGCCGCGGGGTGGGTGGTCGGAGCCTGCGTACCCGCGCAGGTCCATCGCAGCGGCGCGGTAGCCGGCCCCGGCCAGCACGGGCAGGGCGTGCCGCCAGGTCCACCAGAACATGGGGAAGCCATGGAGGAGCAGCACGAGGGGTCCTCGGCCCATCTCGGCGACGTGGAAGCGGGCGCCGTTCGCGGCGACGTCACGGTGCGTCCAAGGGCCGGCGACCCGGACGACCTCCTCCGGGTCGAGCAGGGTCACTTCGCCTGTCCGCTGGGCGAGCCGCGCCGCGCCGTGAGCGCAGCCTTGGTCTCCGCGGCGGCCGTGATCGCTCGCTCAGGCGGTCCGAGCTTCTCCATCCGGCCTCGACCCATCAGGGCCAGGAGTCCCGCCACGAGGATCAGGATCCCCGAGACGATCAGGAACGCAGCCCATTCGGCAAGGCCGGCGGCCACCATGCCATAGGCCCCCGCGACCAGGGCGAACACGAAGGCGAGGAAGCCGAGCACGCCGGCGCCCACGAACATGCCGGAGCCGGCGGCGGCCTCCCTGGCGGTCTGGGTGAGTTCGGCCTTCGTCAGGTCGATCTGGTGCTTGACCAGGGCCTGCGTGTCCGTGATGGCAGCGGAGACCAAGTCGGCGACGCTGTTGTCCTGCTGGGTGTTCATCCCGATCGTCCTTTCCGGGCGCCGTGCAGTCGCGGACAGGCTACCGCGAGCTGGGATCCGCCTGCGTGGCCGCGCCGGGTCACGCCTGGTACACGTCTGGGATCCCGTCGGAATTGCGGTCCTCCTCCTCACGGGCCATGAACGCCTCGATGTCCCTTCGCCGGCGGTGGAGGACCAATGCAGCGAGCAGTGCCGAGGCCAGCGTTGCGCTGAGGATCCCGAGCTTGGCCCCACCGAGCAGGTCTGGGCGGTCGGAGTAGGCCAGTTCGGCGATGAGCAGGCTCACGGTGAACCCGATGCCCGCGAGGAATCCGACGGCCACCATGTCTGCCCAGCGCAGCATCGGGTTCAGCGAGGCCCGCGTGAATCGGGCCATGAGCCACGCCCCGCCGATCACGCCGATCGGCTTGCCCACGAGCAGGCCCATCATGACTCCGAGGGTCACCGGGTCTGTCAGCATCTGGGTCAGCGACCCGCCGCCGGGTTCCGCTGCCAGTGCCCGCAGGGAGACGCCCGCCGAGGTGAAGGCGAACACGGGCACCGCGACACCGGACACGAACGGCCGCAAGTGGTGCTCCGCGGCCTGTCCGGGGGATCTCGACTCGCCGGGGTCGGTGCCCACGCGGGTCGCCAGGCCCAGGGCGACGCCGGCCACAGTCGCATGGACGCCCGACTCATGGGTGAAGTACCAGGTCGCCAGGAAGAGCGCCGGGAAGATCAGCAGGCCAACCCAGTTGATTCCCACCCGCAACCGCTGCAGCACCCACCACAACAGGACCAGGGCCGCGGCGATCGCCAGGGGCACCGGCTCGAAACCATGCGAGTAGAAGATGGCGATCACGATGATCGCGCCGAGGTCGTCGACCACGGCCAGGGTGAGCAGGAACGCTCGTAGGGCCAGGGGCAGGCCGCGGCCCATGATCGCCAGGACGGCCAGGGCGAAGGCGATGTCCGTGGCCATCGGGATGCCCCACCCGGTCCGCTCCACGGGCAGCGTGGCCGTGAAGGCCACGAAGATCAGCGCAGGCACGACCATCCCGCACACGGCCGCCACCATGGGGAGCACGGCCTGGGCTGGCCTGCTCAGGGAGCCGTGCATGATCTCGTGCTTGAGCTCCAGGCCGGCAAGGAAGAAGAAGAACGCCAGCAGGAAGTCCGCCGCCCAGACGCTCAGCGGAAGGTGCAGGTGCAGGGACTCCGGCCCGATCTCGGTGCTGATCAGAGCCAGGTAGGACTCGTACCAGGGCGAGTTGGCCCACGCCAGGGCGAAGATGGCGGCTCCCAGCATCAGGAGGCCGCCGACTGTCTCCAGTCGCAGCACGCGCAGGAGCCACCCGCGCTCGGCGAACGGTGGACGCTCGAACAGGGTGGCAGCCATCGGGGACCAGCATGTCAGGTGCTGCCGAGCCGTGTCGTCCCCCTGTGGGTGCCTTGCCACCTCGTGGAGCCGCAGGCAGGATGTCGCCCGTGAGCAACGAGGCGCTTGAGAACCTCCTCCAGGAGAACCGCGCGTTCGCGCCGCCCCCCGAGTTCGCGGCTTCAGCGAATGCCAAGCCAGGCTTGGCTGGTCTGGCCGCCGCTGACCGGATCGGCTTCTGGGAGGCCGAGGCCAACAGGCTGGAGTGGACCGTGCCGTGGCACACGCCGCTGGACTGGTCCGGTGCGCCCTTCGCGAAGTGGTTCGTCGGCGGGCGGCTGAACGTCGCCCACAACTGCGTGGACCGCCATGTCGCGGCCGGCAACGGCGACCGGGTCGCCATCCACTTCGAGGGCGAGCCCGGGGACACCCGGACCCTTACCTACGCCCAGCTGGCGGAGGAGGTGGCCCGGGCCGCCAACGCGCTGGCCGAGCTGGGCGTGCGGGCCGGGGACCGGGTGGCGATCTACCTGCCGATGATCCCGGAGGTGGTGGTCTCGATGCTTGCCTGCGCCCGCATCGGTGCGGCCCACTCCGTGGTGTTCGGTGGGTTCTCGGCCGAGGCACTGCGCTCGCGGATCGACGACGCGCAGGCGGTGGCTGTCATCACCGCCGACGGTGGGTTCCGCCGGGGGTCTGCCTCGCCGCTGAAGCCCGCGGTGGATGAGGCCGTTGCGCACACGCCGAGCGTGCGCAGCGTCCTGGTGGTCCGTCGGACGGGGGGCGACATCGACTGGCACGAGGGCCGTGACCACTGGTGGCACGAGACGGTCGACCGCCAGTCGCCCCAGCACGCCGCGCAGGACTTCGACTCCGAGCATCCGCTCTTCATCCTCTACACCTCGGGTACGACCGGGCACCCGAAGGGGATCCTGCACACCTCTGGCGGGTACCTGACCCAGGTGGCCTCCACGCACTTCAACGTCTTCGACCTGAAGCCGGAGTCCGACGTGTATTGGTGCACGGCGGACGTGGGATGGGTCACCGGACACTCCTACGTGGTGTATGGGCCGCTTGCCAACGGGGCGACCCAGGTCATCTACGAGGGCACCCCGGACAGCCCCCACCGTGGGCGCTGGTGGGAGATCGTGGCCAAATACGGGGTCACCATCCTGTACACCGCGCCCACCGCCATCCGCACGTTCATGAAGTGGGGCGAGGACGTGCCGGCCGGGTTCGACATGTCCTCGCTTCGTCTGCTCGGCTCGGTCGGTGAGCCGATCAACCCAGAGGCCTGGATGTGGTACCGACGGGTCATCGGCGGCGATCGCTGTCCGATCGTGGACACCTGGTGGCAGACGGAGACCGGCGGCATCATGATCAGTCCGCTTCCTGGGATCACCGCGTGCAAGCCCGGCTCTGCCATGGACCCGCTGCCGGGCATCGGGGCAGCAGTCGTCGACGACGACGGCGAGCGGGTCAGCCCCGGAGGCGGCGGCTACTTGGTGCTCACCGAGCCGTGGCCGGCCATGTTGCGCGGAATCTGGGGTGACGACCGGCGCTACGTGGACACCTACTGGTCGCGCTGGCCCGGCGTCTACTTCGCCGGCGATGGGGCCAAGCTCGACGATGACGGGGCGTTCTGGTTGCTGGGGCGCGTCGATGACGTGATGAACGTCTCCGGGCACCGGATCTCCACGACCGAGGTTGAGTCGGCGCTGGTCTCCCACCCCAAGGTCGCCGAGTCGGCTGTCGTGGGCGCCGCCGACGCGACCACGGGGCAGGGAATCGTGGCCTTCGTCATCCTGCGCGCTGGGGTCGAGGCCGACGACGGGGTCGTTGCCGAGCTCCGCAGGCATGTCGCCCATGAGATCGGCCCGATCGCCAAGCCGCGCCAGATCCTGATCGTCCCGGAGCTGCCCAAGACCCGTTCTGGCAAGATCATGCGACGGCTGTTGCGTGACGTGGCGGAGAACCGGACGCTTGGGGACGTCACCACCCTTGCCGATCCGACCGTGATGGGTCTGATCGGCGAGGGGCTGGCGGCCACGGCGCCGGCGTAGGCGGGAACCGGCGTGGTTCCCCCTGGTGACCCGCTCGGCCCCTTGGTGGATCTCCCAGGGGTGGCAGCCGCGCTGGAGGCTGCCCGCTCGGCCGTCGATGCACTCATCTGGGACCGGGACGTCCGGCAGCGCCGGGCTGAGGTGGTCGCAGAGTCAGCTGTGCGCGGGGCTTGGGCCAATGCATGGTTCGAGGGTGCCGAGTGCCGCTTGCCGGACCTTCGATCCGGCGCTTCCCTGGACCGGTCCCCGGTCGGTCGGCTGCTGGCCGGTGCGGTGGCCCTGCAGGCACAGCTGCCCGATCTCGTACCTGTGGTGGGGACGGCCCCCGCGCAGGCCCTTGCCCGGATGCACAGCCTCGTCGCGGTGGGATTCGTCCCCGACCTGGAACTGGGCAGGCCGCGGTCGGGCGTTCTCGCCGACGATGCGCTGCGCATCGGGGCGACTCCTCCCCCCGACGAAGTGGTCGCTCGGCTCGCGGGGCTGAGCCGGGTGCTCAGGTCGTCGACTGCGCCCGGGATCCTGGTCGCAGCCATCGCCCACGGCGAGGTCGCGGCCATGCGTCCGTTCGGGTGGGGTTCGGGACTGGTCGCCCGGGCGCTCATCCGGCTCGTGCTGGCCCAGCGAGGGGTGGACCCGCAGATGCTGGGGGCGCCCGAGATCGGGCTGCGGCTGGCCGGCAGGCCGAGGTACGTGAAGGCCGTCCGCGGCTATGCACAGGGCACGCCCGAAGGGGTGGCGACCTTCATCGAGCTGGTGGCCAGCGCTGTGTGCGAGGGGGCGCGGTCTTTCGCAACTCCTGCCGAGTAGTGGTTCGCGCTGGAAGGCAGGAGCAACGGCCGAATCGGCGTAAGAGATGATCATAGGCAACGGCGTGGTCCGCGAAATGGGGGGTCCCCCTGTTGTGTTCCCACAGGCCACCATCCATAATTCTTCTCGTCCGGTCCACTGATGACCGAACCGTCGGCTCCTCCCCCCCGAGCTGACGTTCACGACGGCCCCCGCACCCCCCGGCGGGGGCCGTCCCCTTTCTCCCCATCCCACCGCGTGTTGCCCACCCCGACCGCAGATCGGCGACGCGGTGAGGTCGCGGTCGTCCACAGATCATGCGCAGGCCCTTGGCTTCCCGGCTGACGTGGCGCACGCTGCTCGCATCCGGGACGGTCAGTGGACGGGGGTGAGAGGGCCATGCGGGTCGGACTCGTGGCTCAGCGCACGGCGCTGGCCATCGAGGTGGCGGCGGTCGCCGCCCGGGCAGGTGCCCAGGTAGTGCCGCTGGAGGCCGCGGAGAGCAGCTTCGTCGACGTCGTGCTGGTGGATGTCAGGGCCGTGGTCGCTGGGGGGCCCGGTGGCGCCGGCGGCCGACGTGCGCCGGTGGTGGTCGTGTGCTCGCCGGGGGAGTCCGCACTCGGGGAGGCGGCAGCAGTCATTGTCGGGGCTGGCCATGTCGTGGAGTTGCCGGCGGGTGCCGACTGGCTGGTTGAGCAGCTGTCCGCTCAGAGCGGAGCTCGAACCCTCTGGGTGCTGGGAGCGCTGGGCGGATTGGGCGCCAGTTCCGTCGCGATCGGATGTGCCCTGGCGGCCGCACCGGACTGCCTGCTGGTCGACGCCGATCCCTTCGCGCCCGGGCTGGACCTGCCACTCGGGATCCCCCAGGGCTCCGGCGCGCGCTGGTCGGCGATCCCCGCGTCCGACGCGCCGCTGGATCCTGGATCGATCCGGTCGGCGCTGCCGAGCGTCTCCGGGGTCAGCGTGCTGACGGGTCCGCTGCCGGAACCGGGATGGGCCGGCCGGCTCAACTCTGTGCTGGGGGTCGGCCGGACGGCGTTCGCCCACCAGGTGGTCGATTCTGGCCGCGCAGTGCCGCTGGGGGCGAAGGTCGAGCCCGGGGATGCCTATGTCCTGGTCGTGACGGGGACTCTGGCGGGGATCCTGGCTGGCCGGCGCGCGTTGGCCGCACTGCCGGGCCGGGATCAGCTCGTCCTGGCGGTGGCCCCCTGCAGTTGGCTGCCCGTGCATGAGGTCGCTGACCAGTTGGAGGGCCGATCCTGGGTCGAGCTGCCGCGCCTGCCGAGGGCGGCCGAGCTGGCCGACTGCGGGGAGCTGGACTCCGGCCGCACCGGCCGGTCGTTGCGTCGGCTGGGGCAGCGCATCTGGGAGGTGTGCGCGTGACCGTGGTTGATCCCGCGCTGCTCGCCGCTGTGCGGGACAGGCTGGCGGCGACGGACGGACCGGCCGACGCGGCGGCCATCGGAGCGGTCGTCCGGGACTCCGGCGTGGTCCTGGACCGGCCCCGCCTGGCCGTGTTGACCAGGGCACTGCAGGGAGAGCTGACCGGGCTGGGGCCACTTGACGCGCTGCTCACCGATCCGGCCGTGACCGATGTGCTCGTCAACGGACCCCGGGAGGTCTGGGTCGACCGGGGCCAGGGGCTCCTCCCGGCTGCGATCGCCTTCCAGGATGAGGCAGCAGTGCGCCAGCTCGCGGTGCGGCTGGCGGCGAGGGCCGGCCGACGTCTGGACGACGCCATGCCATTCGTCGATGCCCGGCTTCCCGGCGGGCAGCGACTCCACGCCGTCGTCCCCCCGCTTGCCGTGCGGGGCACCGCCATCTCGCTGCGCATCCCCAGTCGGCGCCGATTCACGCTGGGCGATCTCGTTCGTGCGCGTGCGGTGGACGAGGCTGGGGCCCGGTGGCTCTCGGCACTCGTCGCGGCCCGCGCCGCGTTCCTGATCAGCGGGGGCACGGGCAGCGGGAAGACGTCCGTGCTTGGAGCACTCCTGGGTTTGGTGCCCGCTCGGGAGCGCATGGTCATCGTGGAGGACACCTGCGAGCTGGATCCGGTCCATCCGCACGTCGTCAGCCTCGAGGCCCGCCCGGCGAATCTGGAGGGGCAGGGTGAGATCCCCATGCGAACCCTCGTCCGGCAGGCCCTGCGGATGCGCCCGGACAGGCTCGTCGTGGGTGAGGTGCGCGGCGCTGAGGTCGTTGACATGCTGGCCGCGCTCAACACCGGCCACGAGGGCGGGTGCGGCACGGTGCACGCCAATTCTGCGACGGCGGTTCCTGCCCGACTCGCCGGTCTGGCGCTGGCGGCCGGGATGCCGATGTCCGGCGTGCACGCCCAGGTCCACGCCGGGATCGATGCGGTGGTCCATCTGGCCCGCGTGTCGGGCGGTCTGCGGGTGGTCGCCGAGATCGGGGTCGTCTCCTCCTCGGGTGGGGAGGCGGTCGTCGTGCCGGCGCTGGTTCGCGACGGAGTCCAGCTCCGGCCGGGTCCCGGGATCCAGGTCCTGGGCGATCGGCTCGGTGTCTCACCGTGACCACGAGCGCACTCGTCATCCTGGCTGCCTCTTCGGCTGGCCTGGCGGTGTGGCTCAGATGGCCACGGACCAGCCCGGCCCCAGCTTCGCGGGCACTCGGCCGGCTGCACAGCCCGACTGGGACGCTCCTGTCAAGGCTGCGGCCCAGCAAGGAACCCCCGGTCGGCGAGTTGCTGGCAGGCCTGGCAGCTGAGCTGGCAGCCGGGCAGCCCACCGGCGTCGCCCTGGAGCAGGCGGCAGCTGGACTGGTTCCTCCCCCCTGCCCCCGGGCGCTGCGGGCGGTGCGCATGGGAGGGGACGTTGCCGCCGCCCTGCGCCGCGACGGCGTCGAGTCCGGGGTGGCGGGCTTGGCGGCGCTGGCGGCCTGCTGGGAGGTGGCGGAGCATTCCGGGGCGGGGCTGTCCGCCGCTGTGGCTCGCTTGGCGGACGGCCTGCGGGCCAGCGAACTGGCGCGGGCGCAACTGACGAGCGAGCTCGCTGCGGTCCGTACTTCCGCGCGGATGCTGGCGGCCCTTCCAGTCTTCGGGCTGGTCACAGGTCAATGGATCGGCGCCCACCCGCTTGCTTGGTTGCTGGGTGGGTGGTGGGGCCGGCTCGTGCTGCTCCTTGGCGCCGCGCTCCAGGCCGCCGGCCTGATGTGGCTGCGCAGGCTTGTCGCGGGGGTCCGGGAGGGGCTGTGAAGGTGTTGATCCATCGACTGCCCCCAGGCTCAGGTGTGCGGTGCTGATCCTCGCGGCGCTCCTGGCCGGGGTGGCTGCGCTCCTGCTGGTTCCGTCGGGTCCGCTGGCTCGGTGCGCGCCGCCCGCCGTTGGGTCAGCCGGCCCGCCGGCTTCCGGAGCTGAGCCCGGCGCGGTCGGGCTGCAGCGGCCCTTGGGGCTCCGGGACGCGCCGGCAGGTCCGTCGCCTGGGCTGACTCGATCCGTCGCCGGCCTCGCTGGAGTCGCTGTCTGGCTGCTCCTCGGTGGCGTGCAGGGGGTCGTGGCAGGTGCAGTTGTTGCGCCGCTCCTCGCCGCCGGCCTGTCGCGACTCGAATCGGCCCGGGCGAGGCGTGATCGGCTGAACCTGATCCGCAGCGCACCGTTGGTCGCTGACCTGCTCGCAGCTTCACTTGCCGCGGGGTCTCCGCTGGAGCGCGCCCTGCCCGTGGTGGCCCGCGCCGTGGGCGGCGTGGCGGGGTCCGCGCTCAGCGGGGTCCACCGACGCATCGAACTTGGCGAGCCTCCCGCGATGGCATGGCTGGCGCTGACGGGAAGGCCAGGACTGGACGGCATCGCCCGTGCTGTGGCCAGGTCGGCACGGACGGGTGCGCCGCTGTCCGGTCTGCTGTCGACCACCGCCGATGACCTGAGGTCCGCTGCGTCTGCTGCGGCGCTGGCCGAGGTGCGGGCCGCCTCCGTGCGCGCCGTCCTGCCGCTGGGCCTGTGCCTTCTGCCGGCTTTCGCGCTCCTGGGCATCGTCCCGATCGTGGGTGGCCTGATCCCGATGCCGTGACTGGCTTGCTCGAGCGCCCTGCTTGGCGGGACCGTGCCGACTGGGTGGGCCGTGCCGGCTTCATGCGGTCCGGCCGGCGCCGTCCTGCCTGGCCAGCCAGCCCTGTCGGTCAGAGCGGTTGTCCACAGATGCTTCGGGGGCCCTTCTCGGATCGGCCTTCTGTGGCGAGGGTGGGGTCCAGCCGCCCAGGTCGGGCGGCTCCGGTGATCCGGGGCTGTTGGGGGTATCAATGAACGATCTGATCGTCCGCATCTGCGACGACGAGCAGGGCATGTCAACTGCGGAGTACGCGGTGGGGACCGTTGCGGTGTGCGGGCTCGGGGGGGTTCTCATCAAGCTCCTGAGCAGCGACAGGGTGCAGGAACTGCTTTGGCAGGTCATCTCCAAGGCGTTCGAGTTCCTTCTCTGATGGGTGGGCTGCAGGGTGGGTGGCGGCCGCGGGCCGCCACCCACGCGGATCGGGGCATGGTCACCGCGGAGCTTGCCGTTGCACTTCCGGCGCTGGCTGCCGTGGCCGTGGCTGTGGCTTGGATGCTGAGCCTGGGGACCAGCCAGATGACACTCGCGCAGGCGGCCCGCGAGGGTGCCCGCGCTGCTGCCCGTGGTGACGCGGCCAGTCAGGTGCGGGACGTGGTCGTTGGCCTGGTTCCCGGTGCATCGGTGGACGTCAGCCGGCAGGGCCGACGCGTCGTGGTGACCGCCGAACTGGACCGTGTGCCGCCCCTGCGGTTCCTCGACCCACTCGGCCAGACGCTGAGGGCGAGCGCTACGAGTTGGTCGGAGGACTGGTGAGGGCCTCGATCCGAGGAGCCGACGAGAGCGGGTCGGGCAGCATCCTCGTCGCTATCTGGATGACGGTCCTGGTCGTCGTCGCCTCCGGGGTCGCGCTCCTGGCCTCCCTGCTGAACCTACGGGTCCAGGTCGCTGCGGCGGCCGACCTGGCCGCCCTGGCCGCTGCTGGGGCGACGCTGTCCGAGCCGGCTTCGGCGTGCGGCCGCGCTCGAGAGGTGGCCATGGCCAACGGGGCGCGGCTGGGCAGCTGCCAGGTCGACGGCACGGAGGCATGGGTCGTGGCCGAAGCTGCAGCGACGCACCGAGTGACCTCGGTGCTCGGCCGAGGCGTTCCAACGCTGCGGGCCAGGGCCCATGCGGAACTGGTCCCCGGCGGTCCCTCCCTGTCGGGGGAATCTGCCCGTGACCAGGGCCAGTCATGACGCGGGCCCCTCCGGCCGTCCCGGAGGGTCCCGGCGGGGAGGGTGGCGGGGGGGAGGGTCCCGGGACGCGGGCCCCGCAGCCGGGGTCAGCCGCTCATCGCGAGGAGGGCCCGCGCCAGTCGAAGCGCCGAGGCCTTGTCCAACGGCCGGTTGCCGTTGCCGCACTTCGGGGACTGCACGCACCGGGGGCAGCCATCGACGCATGGGCACCCAGCGATGACCTCGTTCGTGGCGCGCATCCACTCGGTGGCCCGGAGGTACCCGCGTTCGGCGAATCCCGCGCCGCCGGGATGGCCGTCGTGGATCACGATCGCCGCCTGTCCGGTCTGCGGATGGTGGGCAGTCGACAAGCCCCCGACATCCCATCGGTCACAGGTCGCGAACAGCGGCAGGATCCCGATCATCGAGTGCTCGAGCGCGTGCACGGCTCCCGGGGCCTGCGCCTCGTCGATCTCGGCGTCGACCAGGGCTTCCTCCGGGATCGACCACCAGGTCGCGGCAGTGGGAAGGCAGGCGGGTGGCAGGTCAAGCGGGTGCTCGGCCACGACCTGGCCGGATGGCCAGCGGCGGACGAGGAAGCTGGTCACCTGGCTGGTCACCTGGACATGGCCGGTCAGGACCTCGGCCGACCCCCAGCGTGCGCTGTTTCGGACCGACTCGAAGGTCACCTCGGACCTTGTTCGGGCATGCGTGCTGAGGTCTGTGGTCGTGGCCGCGGCAGTGGCGACGCGAGCTCCGAGATCCAGCCCTCCGATCTCGAAGGTCGATCCCTGGTGCACGTAGATGGCGCCGGGGTGGACCACGGCTGGCGCGGTGGCGGGGTCCACCGTTCCGAGGAGCCGTCCGGTGCCCTCTTCGACGATTCGCACAGGGCCCCCCGCCGCGCCGCGCAGGTCGACGAGGTCGGCGGCTCGCGACTGGCTGGTCCAGTACCAGCCGTCGCGGCGGCGACGCAGCAGGCCACGTGCTGCCAGGGCCTGGCACATCGCCTCGGCAGCGGCGCCGAAGAACGGTTCGATGCGACCGTCGATGAGCGGGGCCTCCGCGGCCGCAGCGCACAAGTGACCGGCGAGGACGTAGTCGTTGTCCGGGTCGATCACGCATTGCTCCGGAGGCCGCCCGGTCAGTACGTCTGGATGGTTGACCAGGTACTGGTCCAATGGGTCTTCGCGCGCCACGAGCACGATGAGGGCAGGCGCCCCGCGTCGTCCGGCCCGGCCTGCCTGCTGCCAGAACGATGCCGTGGTCCCGGGCCAGCCGGCCATCACGACCGCGTCGAGCCCGCTGATGTCGATGCCCAGCTCGAGGGCACTGGTGGCTGCCAGGCCGAGCAGCTTTCCCGAGCGCAGGTCGGCCTCGAGGTGGCGACGCTCCTCGGGCAGGTAGCCGCCCCGATAGGCGCGCACCCGAGCGCCGGCCTCGGCGTTCTGCCGGACAGCGGAGGCCACCCCCTCGGCGCCGCGGCGGGACCTCGCGAACGTGAGCGTCGATTGTCCGGCGTCGATCAGGCCTGCCATGATGTCGGCCGCCTCGGCGACCGTGCTGCGGACGAGCTCGCCTGAGCTGACGCCGTCCGGCTGCCACAGGACGAGTTCCGCAGGGCCGTGCGCGGAGTCGTCCGAGTCGATGACGCAGATGTCGACGCCTACGAGGCGCGAGATCGACGGGCCGGGATCAGCAGCCGTCGCGGAAGCGGCGATGAACGTCGGGTCCGCACCGTGAAGGGCTGCGACCCGACGAAGCCGGCGAAGGACCAGGGCCACCTGCGATCCGAACACACCGCGGTACACGTGCGCCTCGTCGATCACGACGAAGCGGAGGCTGCGCAGGAAGCCGTGCCACCTCTCGTGTGCGGGCAGGATGCTGCGGTGGAGCATGTCGGGATTCGTCACCAGCCATCGGGCGTGCGAGCGTGCCCACTCGCGCTCCTCGTCAGGGGTATCACCGTCGACGGACGCCGCCCTGAGGCCGGGCAGATCCAGGGCCCTCAGGCCAGCCAGCTGGTCATGGGCGAGGGCCTTCGTCGGTGACAGGTAGAGGACCGAGGGTCCACGCGTCGCCCCAGGTGCCGGTTCCTGAAGGGCAGCCGTCAGGCCGGGCATCCCGAACGCGAGGGACTTGCCCGAGGCTGTCCCCGTGGCGACGACCACATGCTGTCCGGCCCAGGCCAAGTCAGCCGCGCGGACCTGGTGTCGCCAGGGCTCGCTGATGCCGGTCCGCGTCAGCGCCATGCGGACCAGGGGGTCCAGCCACTCGGGCCAGGGCGTGGTCGACCCGGTGCGGGGCGCCAGGTGGATCACATGGACCGCTCTCGGATCCCCGGCCAGCCGGCTGGCCACCTCTTCCACGTGCGGCGCTCCCACGCCACCATCCTCCCCCGCGTCGGCGGCGTGCCGGTCCGGGGTGCCCCTCGATCGTCCGTCGGATGCGGCGATGTGCCAGAGTTGGGCGCGACCGGCGCGTGGAGGAGGACGGGGATGGATCTGCAGCTGGCGACGCGGAGTGAGGGTGACGTGGTCGTCGTGTCCGCCAGCGGTGAGGTCGACGTGTTCACCGCTCCGGGTCTGGACGCGGCGCTCGTGGGCCAGCTCGACGCCGGCGCTTCTCGACTCGTCATCGACCTGTCGGCCGTGGTCTTCTTGGATTCCACTGGGCTGGGCGTGCTGGTCAAGAACCTGAAGCGGGCTCGCGAGGCCGGTGGATGGATACGTCTCGTGGTCACCAGCGACCGCATCCGCAGGATCTTCGACATCACGGGCTTGGACGCCTCGATGCCGATCTTCGACACGGTCGGCGCAGCCGTCGCTTGACCGCTGTCCCCGGTGGCGGGGTGTAGAACGGCATGATCAGGGCGTTTCCCGAGGGAGGGGTTGCGATGGCAACAGCGACGTTGACGATTCCGCCCCAGCCCGAGCAGGTACGGACAGCCCGCCTGGTCACCACCGCCGCCGCACGTCGGTGCGGTGTCTCCGAGGATCGGATCCACGAGATCCGGCTGGCCGTTGGTGAGGTCATCGCACGATCCGTGCTCCGCCAGCAGCGCGCAGGCCTGCCCGATCCGGTCGTGGTGGACATCACCGACGACGACGAGCTGTTCACCGTTCGCGTCCAGGATGCCACGTCCCCCGAGTTCTCCGACGAGGACGGCGGCATGGCGCTCTCCGTTGCCGAGGCGCTCGCCTTCGAGTGCGACGTGCTGCCGGCTGGAAGCGGGTGCCTCATCCGGCTCGCATGGCCGTTGGCCGGAGACGGCCTCGAGCTGGAGTAGCAGCCAGTCGCCCCCGGCCTGATCGGCGTGCCTCGCATGTGGGCGGCGGCCCTGCCGATCAGGACAACACCGTTGCTGTTCGCCTCGTGCTGTTCGCCCCGTTTGTCTTGATGCATCGCCTGTGGGTCGTGCAGGGGGGGCGCATGGGGGAGTGGATCTCGACCCCTAAACTGCCCCTGATCGACGCAGCTGAGGCCGGTTCTTCCGTCCCGGTTGGTGCACTACTCGGCGGTTCCCGGTCTATGACCTGAGCAGCAAGGAGATGGCACATGGACACTGAGGTGCTTGCGGCGGCAGGGGTCACCCTGGACAGCAGCAGCATGCTGACGGTCGGGGTGGTGGCAGCGATCGCACTTGCGGCGCTGGGCGTCGCGGGGGTGCTGGCCAAGGAGGTGCTGGCGGCGGGCGAGGGCACCGCCCGGATGCGCGAGATCGCAGGCGCCATCCAGGAGGGCGCCGCGGCCTACCTGAGCCGGCAGTTCCGAACCCTGAGCGTCTTCGCTGCGCTGGTCTTCTTCCTGCTCTTCCTCCTGCCTGCCAACTCGACAGGCGAGCGGATCGGCCGGTCCATCTTCTTCCTCGTGGGGGCGTTGTTCTCCGCGACCACCGGGTACACGGGCATGTGGCTGGCCGTGCGCGGCAACGTCCGGGTTGCTGCCGCGGCCCAGGACAGCGGCGAGCAGCGGGCGATGCGCATCGCGTTCCGGACCGGCGGAGTGGCAGGCATGTTCACCGTGGGCCTGGGCCTGTTCGGTGCCGCGATCGTCGTGCTGGTGTACCAGGGCGAGGCACCCCGCGTGCTTGAAGGGTTCGGCTTCGGCGCTGCCCTGCTGGCGATGTTCATGCGCGTCGGGGGTGGCATCTTCACCAAGGCCGCGGACGTCGGCGCAGACCTCGTCGGCAAGGTCGAGGCCCACATCCCCGAGGATGACCCGCGCAACGCAGCCACGATCGCCGACAACGTTGGTGACAACGTCGGCGACTGCGCCGGGATGGCAGCCGACTTGTTCGAGTCCTACGCGGTAACCCTCGTCGCAGCCCTGATCCTTGGCACGACCGCGTTCGGGACGCTGGGCCTGGTCTTCCCCCTGGTCGTCCCCGCGATCGGGGTGATCACGGCCGTCGTGGGGATATTCGCGGTCACTCCGAGGCCTGGCGATCGCTCGGGCATGTCCGCCATCAACCGCGGCTTCTTCATCTCCGCGACGCTGTCGGCGCTGCTGGTGGCCGCGGCGGCCTTCGTCTTCCTGCCCGATCGGCTGGCCCGGATCACGGGCATCCGGCTCGAGGCACTCGGTATCGACCTCGTCCGCGCCGAGACGTTCAACCCGCGACTGCTGGCAATCGGCGCGGTGCTCATCGGCATCTTGCTGGCCGCCGCGATCCAGCAGTTGACCGGGTACTTCACTGAGATCGGCCGGCGCCCGGTCGACGACGTCGCCAGGTCGTCGCTGACCGGACCGGCGACGGTCATTCTCACTGGTCTCGCGGTCGGCTTCGAGTCGGCTGTGTACTCCGCGCTCCTGATCGGCAGCGCGGTCTTCGGGGCCTACTCGCTGGGTGCGGGCTCGGTCGTCCTGAGCCTGTTCGCGGTTGCCCTGGCCGGAACCGGCCTTCTGACCACGGTCGGGGTGATCGTGTCCATGGACACTTTCGGCCCGGTGGCGGACAACGCTCAGGGGATCGCGGAGATGTCCGGCGATGTCCACGGGGAGGGCGCCCAGGTGCTCAACAGGCTGGACGCGGTCGGGAACACCACGAAGGCCATCACCAAGGGCATCGCGATCGCCACGGCCGTGCTGGCGGCCACTGCCCTGTTCGGTGCCTTCCGTGAGTCCGTGACAGCAGCGGCAGTGGATGCCGGCCAGACGGCGGGTGAGGCGATCCGCAACCTCGCGCAGCTCGGCCAGTACATCGGCGTGCTGGACGTGGCCAACCCGCGCAACCTCGTCGGCCTGCTCGTGGGGGCGGCTGTGGTGTTCCTCTTCACCGGTCTGGCCATCAACGCGGTGTCTCGGGCGGCCGGTGCAGTGATCTACGAGGTGCGCCGTCAGTTCCGTGACCATCCCGGGATCATGGCAGGCACCGAGAAGCCGGAGTACGCCAAGGTCGTGGACATCGTCACGCGCGACTCCCTGCGCGAGCTGAGCACCCCTGGCCTGCTGGCCGTGCTGACTCCGATCGCGGTCGGCTTCGGGCTGGGAGTCGGCGCGCTGGGGACGTTCCTTGCCGGGACGATCGCTACGGGCACCCTCATGGCCGTCTTCCTGGCAAACTCTGGCGGGGCGTGGGACAACGCCAAGAAGTATGTCGAGGACGGCCACCTCGGCGGCAAGTATTCCGAGGCGCACGCTGCGACGGTCATCGGCGACACTGTCGGCGACCCGTTCAAGGACACAGCCGGGCCGGCGATCAACCCCCTGCTCAAGGTGATGAACCTCGTGGCGCTGCTGATCGCCCCGGCCGTCGTGATTCTGACACTGGACGGAAGGGATGGCATCCGCTTGGGTATCGCCTTGGTAGCTGTGGCCATCGTCGTGGGGTCGCTCATCGTGTCCGCTCGCCGGCGGGGGGCCGGCGAGGAGATCGTGGACACGATGGCCGGTGATCTGGGGGCTCAGGGAACCGGGGCTGTGGCTGACTCGTCGGTGGATGTGCGCGGCGAGCGTCCTGCGGAGAAGCCGATCGGTCAGTAGCGCGTGGAGGCGGTCGACCCGGAACGACCGTCACCCGTCCGCCCGGCGGGGGTGACCGGACGTGGTTGGGCCGCCTGCGCGCTTGCTCATCCCGTCTGTCAGCCCCCGGGGGAAGAATGCACCCATGACGATGCAATCGGCCCTCCGGGTTCGCAAGTACCTCCTCGAGTCGGGGTTCACGGCCGATGGCGTGCTCGCCCGGGTCGGATCGGCGGCGTTCGCCGCCCTGGGTCGGGGTCTGACCGTGCCCGTCCGTCGCGCCCTGGCCGATGCTGAGCCGGGGTCCTCACCTCTGGATGCACTCGTCGAGGCCTTCCTCCTGAGCTCGGCCGTCCGGGCCACCCGGGTGCCCGACTGGGTGACTGGGGACCTCGTGGAGTTGGGGATGGTCCGCCGCGACGGTGACGCGATCGTTCCCCTCGTTGAGGTTCATCCCTACGGCGAGCCGGACACCGACTGGTTCATCGTCAGCGACGTGGGCGCCCCCGCCACCCCCGATCATGTGCTCGGCCTTGGGGGCGCCTCGGTGACCCTGGCCCAGATCACGCCGCGAAGGGACGTGGGCAGGGCGTTGGACGTCGGGTGCGGTGCGGGCGTGCAGGTACTGCACGCGTCGCGCCACGCCGGCCGGATCGTAGCGACGGACACCAACCCCAGGGCGCTCGCGCTCACCTCGCTGAGCCTTGCGTTGTCCGGCGTTCCTGCCGAGCTGGTTGACGTCCGCCTGGGCTCCCTCTTCGGCCCGGTCTCGGATGAGCGCTTCGACCTGGTGGTCTCCAACCCACCATTCGTGATCTCACCGTCTCATCGGTTCACCTACCGCGACGCCGGACTGCCCGGTGACGAGCTCTCACGGCTGGTCGTCCGTGGGGCGGCGGCCCACTTGGCTCCCGGCGGCATGGCCGCTGTCCTGGGCAACTGGCTCCACGTGACCGGCGAGGACTGGACCGAACGCGTGTCCGAGTGGGTGGCCGGAACCGGGGTCAACGCGTGGATAGTCGAACGCGACTCCCAGTCGGTGAGCGACTACGCGGCGACCTGGCTGCGGGACGCCGGTTCGACCGAGGGCCGGGAGTTCGACGACGCGATGCACGAGTGGCTGGACGCATTCGCCGACGAGTCGGCTGAGGAGGTGGGGTTCGGCTGGTTCATCCTGGTGGATCCGCGCAACAGCGGAACCGGAGGCGGTGCGCGGGAGGCCCCCGATGCCGGGTCCGCCACGCCCCCCGGCCATCTTGTGGATAGTCCGGCGGCTGAGCCGTGGATCGTGGTGGAGGACCTCGCGCGCAGCGAGCGGCTGCCCCGTGGGGACGAGGTGCTCGCATTCCTCGCGGGGTGCCAGGCCGTCGCCAACCTGACGGCGCCGGACCTGCTGGCCTTGCCGGCATGCTTGGCCGACGGGGCGACGGTGACCACCACCACCCACGTCGCCGGCGGTGCGCACGTGGACGCTCCGCCCCGGCTGGGGCTTGCCGGCGTTGTCGGCCCCGGCGGCTGGCGGCCGGCGATCGCCGTACCCCCGGCCCTTGCCGCGGCGCTGCTGGCCGACGGTGCCGCCACGATCGGGGAGCGCATCGACGCTGCCGCCCAGGCTGAGGGCATCGATCCGCTGGACGTGCTGGGCCCGTCCTTGATCGGCCTCCGCGAACTGGTGCGCGCGAGCGTAGTCAGGACCTGCTGACCGCGATGTTGACTGGGTTTGCCATCATGGTCGCCCACGGACCACCCGGTCGGACGCCCGCCGCCCCACCGCGGGGGACCCGATCGCCATGCGGGTGGGAGATGCTGCCGTCCCGCAACTCGTCGCGAGGCCCAGCGCCCCGCAGGACAAGGTGAGGAACGTGCCAGCCAGAACCTCAGCCAGCCCCCATAGGCTCGTGATCGTCGAGTCCCCCGCCAAGGCCAGGACCATCCAGGGCTACCTCGGGACGGGCTTCGACGTGCAGGCCTCGGTCGGGCACGTCCGCGACCTGCCGGACAGCGCGAACGAGGTTCCCGCCGCGATCAAGGGGCAGTCCTGGGCCCGTCTGGCCATCGACGTTGAGGACGAGTTCCGGCCCTACTACGTGGTTCCCGCGGACAAGCGGGCGAAGGTCGCCGAGCTGAAGAGAGCCCTGGCGGCAGCGGACGAGCTCTGGCTGGCCACTGACGAGGATCGCGAGGGGGAGGCGATCGCGTGGCACCTGCGGGAGGTCCTCAAACCCAAGGTGCCGGTCCGCAGGATGGTCTTCCACGAGATCACGAAGGACGCGATAGCCCAGGCGGCTGCCAACACCCGCGACCTGGACCAGGACCTGGTCGACGCGCAGGAGGCCCGCCGCCTGATCGACCGGCTGTTCGGCTTCGAGGTTTCGCCCGTCCTCTGGCGCAAGATCCTGTCGGGGTTGTCCGCCGGCCGCGTCCAGTCGGTGGCGACCCGACTGATCGTCGACCGCGAGCGGGCGCGGATCGCGTTCCGCGCAGCCGGGTACTGGGACATCTCCGGCGTATTCGGGGCGACTGGGGGCGAGTTCCCCGCAAGGCTCGTGACGGTGGACGCGGCGCGCGTCGCCGGCAGCGGCGACTTCGGCGACGATGGCCAGTTGAAGGCGCCGGCGGTTGCTGCTGGGGTGGTCCGTCTGGACGAGCCGGCAGCCCGCGGGCTGGTCGGTGCATTGGACGGGGCGGCGTTCGCCGTCCGTTCGGTCACCGAGAAGCCGACGACGCGGCATCCCTCCGCCCCCTTCATGACGTCCACGCTTCAGCAGGAGGCCTCGAGGAAGCTGCGCTGGGGCGCCCAACGCACGATGCGGGTCGCCCAGAGCCTGTACGAGAACGGCCACATCACCTACATGCGCACGGACTCGACGAACCTGTCGTCCGCGGCGCTGCAAGCCGCTCGACAGACCGCGACGGACATCTACGGGCCGGCGTACGTGCCTGCCTCGCCGCGCCAGTACTACAGCAGGATCAAGAACGCCCAAGAGGCGCACGAGGCGATCCGTCCCGCCGGTGACACGTTCCCGCGACCGGCGGAGCTGGCCGGGCAGGTCGGGCCCGACGATTTCGCGCTGTACGACCTGATCTGGAGGCGCACGATCGCCTCCCAGATGCAGGACGCCCGGCTGGCGACCACCACGGTCCGGCTCGGGGCGAGCGCGAGCGACGGGCGCGATGTCGAGTTCAGCGCCTCTGGCACCGTGACGCTGTTCGCCGGGTTCCTCGCGGCCTACGAGGAGGGGACCGACAGGGCCCGCGACGGCGAGCCCGAGGAGGGCCGCGCGGCTGATCGACGGCTCCCGGCGATGAGCCAGGGGGATCCGTTGGCCTGCACGGCACTGCGAGCAGACGGTCACTCAACGACGCCGCCGGCCCGCTACACCGAGGCCTCGCTGGTCAAGGACCTCGAGGCGCGTGGCATCGGCAGGCCCTCGACCTACGCCTCGATCATCGCCACGATCGTCGATCGCGGATACGTGCGCAAGAAGGGCACGTCCCTGGTGCCGACGTTCCTGGCATTCAGCGTCACGCGACTGATGGAGCAGCGCTTCGCGGCGCTCGTGGACTACAACTTCACCGCCAACCTCGAGGAGATCCTGGACCTCGTGGCCAACGCCGCAACCAACCGGCTGCAGGTGCTCAGGGGGTTCTTCTACGGTGAGCCGGCCAGGGGCTTCCCCGGCCTGCACCCGTTGGTCTCCGGTCTGGGTGACATCGATGCGCGCGCCCTGGCGTCGTTCCCGATCGGGCCAGACGGCGTCACCGAGGGTCCGGTGACGGGAGCTCCAGGAGAGATCGTGCTGCGCGTGGGCAGGTACGGCCCGTACCTGGAACGTGGCGACGAGAAGGGCAACGTGGGTGAGGACGTAGCACCCGACGAGCTGGACATGGCCTTGGCGGAGGCCCTGCTCTCGGCTCCCAGCGGTGATCGACCGCTCGGTGAACATCCCGAGTCTGGGCTGCAGATCGTTGCCAGGACCGGTCGCTACGGACCCTATGTGACTGAGGTCCTGCCCGCGGATGCGCCGAAGTCGGCCAAGGCCCGAACCGGCTCCCTGCTGTCCGGCATGTCGCTGGACACGGTCACGCTCGACGACGCGCTTCGGATCATGTCGCTGCCCCGACTCGTCGGGGTGGATCCGGAGGGCCACGAGATCACCGCAGCGAACGGTCGTTACGGGCCCTACCTGTCCCGCACGGTCGATGGGAAGTCCGACAACCGCTCGCTGCCCGACGAGGCGGCCCTGTTCACCGTGACCCTTGACGAGGCCCTGGCCCTCTTCGCCGAGCCGAAGCAGCGTCGCGGCCAGGCAAGGGCCGCTGCGCCGCTGCGGGAGATCGGCGTCGATCCGGCCAGCGGAGGCACGATAACCCTGCGGGAAGGCCGGTACGGGCCGTACGTGACAGATGGGGAGGCCAACGCCTCGTTGCGCAGGGGTGACGACCCGACCACGATCTCTCTAGAGCGGGCGGCCGAGTTGCTCGCCGAGCGTCGCGCTGCCGGGCCGGCGGCGAAGAAGTCGGGCGCGGCCAAGAAGGCTGCGCCTGAGACGGCGCCCAAGAAGGCTGCCGCCAAGAAGGCGGCGCCCAAGAAGACTGCGAAGAAGGCCGCGGCGGCGAAGGCGCCAGCCAAGTAGGCGTAGGCCCAGATCGCGGGAACGCCAGTGGCCGCGGGCGTCCCCGGCCACGTGTGGCCGCGGGCTTCAGGCGTCCACTTCCGCCGCGTGGCTGTGGACCCAGGCCGCAGCTTCTGTGCGGGAGGCCACCCCGAGCTTGGCCAAGATGTTCGACACGTGCACGGAGGCAGTCTTCACGGAGATGAACAGCTCCTCGGAGATCACTCGGTTGCTGCGCCCAGCCGCCACGAGCCGCAGGACCTCGCGCTCCCTGGGCGTGAAGAGGGCCTCGGGGAGTTGGCCCGCGGTGCGCATCGACCGGGTGCGCTCCCCGCGGGGAACTGGGAACCGTGCCGATGCTGCGGTGCGGGAGGCCGGGGCCACGAGTGACTGGGCTTCGAGTCGCTCGATGGTCGACCAGGCGCGGTCGAGCTGGGCGCGGGAATCGTCGCGCAAGCCACCGGCCAGCAGTTGGCGGGCGAGCCGGATACGTGAGTCGGCCTGCTCATAGGCCAGGCCTTCCCCGCCAGCGAGGTCGCGGACCGCAGCTCCCCAGTCGGGATCACCTGTCTGGCTGGCGCCCACGCTGGCTGCGGATGGCGCGGGCTCGTTCCTTGGCGACATGGCCGCCGACAGGGCGGCGGTCACCGCCCGCCAGCCGGCGTGCGGGCTGACGCTGGTGAGGTGGGCCAGGATCCCGAGTAAGGCGTCGGGAAGTGGGGCGCCTGCGTCGAGCAGCAGCCTGCTCCACGCCCAGGCGAACGGCCAGCCTGCGGCGGTCGGGACCAGGGGACCCGCGGACGCGGCGGCCTGCTCCATGATCCGCAGGGCCGCGTCCTGATCCCCGTCAGCCAGGGCCAGCTCTGCCCTGGCTACGGCCAGCGGCAGCATGTGCTGTGGCTGACGCCGTGCGCCAACGAGGTGCTCAGCGGCCTGGTCAACCGCGTCGGAGCCGGCCCTGATGTCTCCACGGCGAACGAGGATGGTGGCCCGCAGCGTGTTCAGGTGGCCGCGAGTGATCGGCGGGGGCTCCAGCCGCAGCGACTCGCGGATGGTGTCCAGGGCCTCGTTCCAGAGCCCTGCCAGCACCTCGGCCTCCGCCTCGTTGCCGGCGAGGAAGGCCCCCTGCGTGCGGGAGAGGCCGCGATCGGCAGCCGCCCGGCGGCCCTCCCGGGTCATTGCGATCGCCTCGGCGAACCGACCCGCGCCGATGAGCACGTCGGAGTAGTTGCCGTAGTAGCGGAACAGTTCAGTCGCGGCACCCGCCGAGGTCGCGAAGTCGCGGGCCAGGTCCAGGTGGTGCTGTCCGTCCGCCCCGTCTCCGAGCTGGAACAGAAGGCAGCCGAGGGTGTTGTGGGCGTTGCTCTGCTGGACCTGATCGCCGCAGGCCTGAGCGGCCAGCAGGGCTTGCTGGGCGGTCTGAAGTGCCACCCGCAGGTCCGCCTCCACCATGAGGATCGCGGCCTTGACGGACAGGGCCGCGGCCCTGTCCACGGAGCTGGGCGGGGCAAGCGTCATGGCCCGCTCCAAGTCGGCAAGGGGGTCCCGGCGGGCTCCCTCGCACTGAAGTGCCCGCTTGACGAGCAGGTGGGCCGTCCGCTGTGGGGCTTCCTGGGGATCGAGCTCGGCCAGGGCGGCATCCAGCAGCCCCACGGCGCGGTCGGGGAG
The DNA here is from genome assembly GCA_049688595.1 of Candidatus Nanopelagicales bacterium. Classification (GTDB taxonomy): domain Bacteria; phylum Actinomycetota; class Actinomycetes; order S36-B12; family CAIYMF01; genus Prado023. The sequence continues at coordinate 40,251 of JBAVLA010000303.1, forward strand.
CCCGACGTTCGCCGCAGCGTGGCTGGCGCGCGTGAGCAGCTCGATCCGGTCGATTCCGGCCCGGTCCGCCGGTGCCTCGACCTGGTCCCACAGCTCGAGGGCACGTTCCAGATTCGCCATCTGCTCGCGCCACGCGTAGATCGAGCGGGAATGGTCAGCCGCCCGCAGGTACCACTGGAAGGACCGGTCTGCCTGGTGCGCCGAGTTCCAGTGGTGGGCGATCTCGCCTGCCTGCTCGGGGCGCGCGGACTTCTCCAATGCCTCTGCGTAGCGAGCGTGGAGCCTGGCGTGCTCCCCGGGCAGCAGGTCGGCATGCACGGCCTCGCGCATCAGGGCGTGGCGGAAGGCATAGGCCTGGCGGGCGGTGTCGACCATGAGCACCTGGCCGTTCACCGCCTCACGGAGATCGGCCTCGAGCGTCGCCTCGTCGCTGTCGACGACCGCCAGCAGCACGGTGTGGTCCACTTGCGTACCGGCGGCCGAGGCGATCCTGAGCATCTCGTGAGTCCGCGGCGAGAGCCGGCCCAGGCGTGCGAGCATGAGGTCACGAAGCGTCTCTGGGATTCGCGTCGTGTCACGGTGGGCGCAGGCGCTGAGCTCCTCGACGAAGAACGGGATCCCCTGGCTGCGCTCCCGGATGCGGGCCACCGCTCGGGGCGGAACCTCACCGACGAGTTGGCGGACCAGCGAGTCGACCTGCTCGTCGGACAGGCGCCCCAGTGAGATCCGGTGGGCATGCGGCAGTCGATCCACCTCCCCCAGCCAGGCCAGGAGTGGGTGACTGCGGTGCATCTCGTCCGTGCGGTACGTCAGAAGGAACAGGATCCGGGCCTCGCCGACCGTCCGCATCAGGAAGCGCAGGAGATCCCGAGAGGACGTGTCCGACCAGTGCAGATCCTCGAACACGAGAACCAGGGGGAGCTCAGCGGCCGCGTGCTCGAACAGTGTTGCCATTGCCTCGAACAAGCGCCCGCGTCCCATCGGATCCTCGTGGCGCACCGGGCCCAGCTCGGGAGTGAGCCCGGCGAGGTCCGACCTTCCGGGACCGGCCAACTCGGACAAGCGCTCCGGCCCGAGATCGGCGATCAGGGAGCGCAGCATCATCGCGAACGGTCCGAACGGTGGCCCGTCAGGGCCCAGTTCCAGGCAGTGACCCACTGCCACGCGCCCCTCGGGACCGATCACCCGAGCGAGCTCCGCCATCAGCCGGGACTTGCCGATCCCCGCCTCCCCGCCTATCACCACGACCTGCGGATCCCCGGTGGCCGCGACGGCGAACCGTTCCCGGAGCTCGGCGAGCTCGCGCGCGCGGCCCACCATCGGACCCCGGGTGGAGTCGGCCAGAGCCTGCCGCGTCATATCCACATGGTGCCAGCGGATGCCGGATTCCGACACCACCTGTTGGCAGATGGGTTCGGATCGTGGGACGGGCGGCACCAGGGCTACCGGAACAGGGCCAGTCGGGAATGGGCCAGCAGGCCCTGCATCTTCAGGTCTGTTCCGCGTCGGATCCACGGTGGGACTGCAGGCCCGGCTTCAGCCGCCAGGCGGAGCGTGTGCACTGGGCTTGTCTGGCTCTCCGGACGGTTCTGGCTCGCCGCGAGAGCCTGTGCCGTTGACCGGCTGGATCCACCCGCAGGAGCGTTCGCCCGCCGGTTCCGGGCCCGCTCGCTGGCGGGGCTCTGACGGGTCGGGGTCCCATCGTGAGTCCTGCCGGCGGTCTTGGGCTCGACGGGAGTCCGGGGCGCGGGCAACGCCTGAACGGGCGAGTCGATGACCAGATCCCCTTGGGTGCTCATGATCACGGTGACCTCCTCGGTCGGTGCCTCTCCTCTGCGTTGCCAACGGTCCTCCCTGAGGTGGGGCCGGCACATCGGGTGAACTGCGTATTGACAGCCCTTGCGGGCCTTAGATCCGCCGTCCGGACGGAGACTGCGACGGTCGGCGATGTCGGCGAGGGTAGGTAGTGTTCCGGGCATGCAAGGGGCTTTCGTGGTCTTCGAGGGTGGGGATGGGGCGGGCAAGTCCACCCAGTGCTGCCTGCTGGCTGACAATCTGCGCGCCATCGGCTACGAGGTGGTCGTGACGCGGGAGCCTGGCGGCACACCTGTGGGCGATGCGATCCGCGAGGTCCTGCTGGGCGTGGCAGGCCACGGGATGGCGGCCCGCACTGAGGCGCTGCTGTTTGCGGCAGCCCGCGCCGAGCATGCTGCCGCCCTCATCCGACCAGCCCGGGACCGAGGGGCCGTGGTCATCAGCGACCGGTACGTCGACTCCTCGGTGGCCTACCAGGGAGCCGCGCGCGGGCTCGGGGAGGATCGCATCGCGGAGTTGAACTCATGGGCAACTCAGGGACTCCTTCCGGACTTGACCCTGCTGCTGGACGTCGCGCCTGCAATGGGGCTTGGCCGCGCACGGGACGCCAATCGGATGGAGGCCGAGCCCGAGGCGTTCCACGATGCGGTGCGCTCATCGTTCCTGCGCAGTGCGGCGGCCGCACCGCAGCGGTACGTCGTCATACCAGTGGATCGGCCGGTCGCTGAGACCGCATCAGCAGCGCTCGCCGCTGTCTTGGCCGTGCTGCCTGGACCCTCCGACAGGAGTTGGCCGTGAGCGTCAGCGGCGCAGCCGGGACCGAGGTCGATCCCAGCCTCCTCTGGGGTGCGGTCGTGGGGCAGCCCAACCTCGTGGAGTCGCTGCGTCGCGCCGCCTCGGACGCTGCTCGCGTCCTGCGCGGGGAGCCGGGTCCGGCGATGACGCACGCCTGGCTCCTGACCGGCCCGCCGGGTTCAGGTCGCTCCACGGCGGCCCGCGCCTTCGCTGCGGCGCTGCAGTGCGCCGAGGGGGGCTGCGGAACCTGCGAGGACTGCCGCCGCGTGATCGAGGGCACCCACGACGACGTGGAGCAGTTCTCCCCCGAGAAGTTGCAGATCACGGCCGAGGAAGCCCTCGGGCTGATCCGGCGCGCATCCCTGACCCCCATCCTGGGGCGCTGGAACGTCCTCATCATCGAGGACTCCGACCGCCTCAACGACATCTCCGGCAACGCCCTGCTGAAGTCGCTGGAGGAGCCCAGCGTCCGCACCGTGTGGATCCTGTGCGCGCCCACCTCGGAGGACGTGCTGCCGACGATCGCCTCCAGGACGCGCCAGATAAGGCTGCGCACGCCGTCGATCCGGGAGGTCGCTGACTCCCTGGTCCACCGGGAGGGTGTGGACCCTGCCATCGCTGCCTTTGCCGCCAGAGCCGCCCAGGGGCATATCGGTCGGGCCCGGGCGCTCGCGCTGGACGAAGCCGTCCGACTGCGGCGCAACGAGGTCCTGGCCATACCTGGGGCGCTGCGCGACGTGACGTCCTGCTTCATCGCGGCCCAGAACCTGCTGGAGACAGCCACAGCCGACGCCGCCGCCGTCACCGACGCCCTCGACGAGGCCGAGCTGGCCAGGTTGATGAAGGCCTTCGGCGAGGGAGCGTCCGGAGCGATGGCTGCGCGCGTGAGGCGCGTGGCCGACGCCGCCACGAAGGACCTGCAGGCGCGACAGAAGTCGCGGCGGACACGAGCGGTCCGCGACCAGATCGATCGCGCGCTGCTGGACCTGACCGGCTTCTACCGCGACATCCTGGTCCTGCAGACCAGTGCCGAGGTTGGGCTGATCAACGACGAGATGCGCCCTGTGCTCCAGGGCCTCGCCGCGCACTGCCAGATTGTTGGGACGATGGCCCGGCTCGAGGCGCTGGATCGATCCCGGCTGGCGATCGCGGCGTCCGTCGCACCGATCCTGGCGCTTGAGGCATTGATGGTCCAGCTCCTTCCGGGTGGAGTGGGCCCGTGACGAGGGAGGCGCTCACGAAGGTGGCCCGGAAGTGCGGCGCAGGCTTACCCTTGGAGCATGCCTGCCGCTCGCCCTGCCCCCAGCTCTGGCGCGGGCCGGGGGCTTGAGCGAGCCGTCCAGCTCGGGATTGAGTTGGTCCGCACGGCGCGGGAGGTGGCCAAGTCCGGCACCGAACCGGGACCTGCGTTGGAGCGAAGGATGCTCGACGCGCACCGCCTCGCGGTGGCCCGCCATGGGATCGAGTTGCGCCGCCACCACAGTCGCGTGGCCTCATTGAAGGCCAGCGCTGTTGCGGGCGCCGCGGGAGCAGCGACGTTCACCGTGGTGTCGGCCAGTGCGGACACGCCCGGTGGGGTCACCGTCGCCGGACTCGCGGCTGTCGGCTGCGGTGCCTGGGGGTGGGTTCGCGCACGACGGGCCCGGGTCGTCGCGGAGCATCCGCCCGTGCCGAGGCTGCCACCCCTGCCGCCGGCACGGCTGCGGCCGGGTGCGCGAGGCGCCGATCTGGCTGATCGCGTCGCCAACGCGCTGCTCCACTTCTACGACCTGGTTCCCAGCGTGGCTCGGCTCTACCCGCAGGCGGGAGCCGAGCTCTGGCGCGCGGTCTGCACCGTCGAGCCCCTCCTGCGCGGACAGGTTGAGCGGTTGGCCGCGCTTGACCGGATCGAATGGGAGATGCCGGGCTCGCGGGCCGCTGTCGCAGCCGTCGAGGCGAGCAACGAGATCGCCGGGCGGCTCCGGGAAGGTGCCGACGCGCTGGAGGACCTGATCGGCGCGTCCGCTCGCATGCTGGCAGCGCCCGACATCGTCGACGGCGTCACCGAGGTCCTCGCCCCGGCGATCATCTCCCTCGAGGCCTATGCCCACGGCCTGAAGGCAGCCCAAGCCACGCGAGGGTGGAGCGGGTAGGCTCGACGCAGAGGCAGTTATCGCACGGCGCCACCCTCGGGATGGTGCCCGGCATCGAGATGAGGGATCCGTTGCGCGCACCGCATGCCGGGCTGCTCGCCGCGGGGACCGCGGGGGTCGTGGCAATGATGCTCCTGACCGCCTGCAGCCCCGACTCCCAGCCGCAGCCGTCCCCTCAGGCATCGAGCCAGGCCGCGTCGACTGAACCGGCCGACCTGTCCGCCTTCTACGACCAGCAGGTCAGGTGGCAGGGCTGCGAGGGAAGCTTCGACTGCACGAAGGTGAAGGTGCCCCTGGACTACTCCGAGCCCGCCGGCGAGGTCATCGAGTTGGACGTGGTGCGCCAGAAGGCCGAGGACCCGCGCGGCTCGTTGGTGCTCAACCCGGGCGGACCCGGGGGCAGCGGGGTCGAGTACGCGCGGGCCGCTCGAGTCGTGGTCACGCGGGCGGTGGCGGCGGCCTACGACGTAGTCGGGTTCGATCCGCGGGGCGTCGTCGGCTCTGACCCGGTCGACTGCGTGGAAGACGAGCAGCTCGACGCCTTCTTCACGGCCGACGGAACCCCTGACGACGTTGCCGAGAAGGCGGCGCTGGTCGACCAGTCCGCACAGTTCGGTACTGGGTGCAAGGAGCGCTCCCCGGGGATCGGCTCCCACATGGACACCATCGCTGCCGCCCGCGACATGGACATATTGCGGGCCGTCCTCGGCGACGACAAGCTCAACCTGCTCGGCAAGAGCTACGGCACGCTGCTGGGTGCGACGTATGCGCAGATGTTCCCCGAGCGGGTGGGCCGGTTCGTGCTCGACGGGGTCCTGCCCAGTTCGTTGGATGCCGACGAGGTCTCCCATGGCCAGGCGAAGGCGTTCGATGTCGCGCTGCGCCGGTTCGTCGCGGACTGCGCAAACCAGGACGACTGTCCGCTCCCCCGCGGCGTTGACAAGGGCGTGCAGCGGATCCAGGACTTCCTGGCCGACCTCGACGAGCAGCCGATCGATGGGATCGAGGACCGCAAGCTCACCGAGGCGTTGGCGGCCAACGCCATCCTGAGCTACCTCTACTTCCCGCCGACCGACTGGGACGTGCTCAGGTTCGGCCTGGGGAGCGCCTTCGCCGGGGACGGCAGCGTGCTCCTCGAGATGTTCGACGAGCGTGTCGAGCGCGGCCAGGACGGCACCTACGCCAACAACGGCAACGAGGCGTTCCTGGCGGTCTCGTGCCTCGACCGGCCGTCGCTGGGTGGTGTCGAGCACACCGCGGAGCTCGCCGAGGACTGGGCCCATGACGCGCCGGTGTTCGGAAGCTACCTAGCGTGGTCGAACCTGACGTGCTGGCGCTGGCCGCTGCCGGTCGGCTCCGCCAGCGCTGCGGGAAGTGCCGCACCGGGCGGACTCGTCGTCGGTCAGCCCGCAGTCATCAATGCCAAGGGCGCCGATCCGATCCTGGTCGTCTCCACCGTCTACGACCCGGCCACTCCGCACGAGTGGGGTGTCCAGGTCGCCGAGGAGCTGGAGAGCGCAACGCTGCTCACGTACGACGCCGACGGCCACACGGCCTACCGGAGCGGGTCCACCTGCATCGACGACGCCGTGGACGCGTACCTGCTGAAGGGGGAGCTGCCCAAGAAGGGCACCGAGTGCCGGTCCGACGACGTCGAGGCCGACGTCGCGGGGGCCTGATCACCGGTCCCCGGGGACCGCCCGAAGCGCCGTCAACGCGTCTGGGGTTCGGGGGCCTCGTACCTGCTGACGGGCACGTCGGTGCTGACGGGCACGACCGGCTCGCGGTACCACGTCCCCCGGGCGGCCCCGGCCAGCAGGCGGAGGCGGTCACGCCTGGGGACCTGGCGGCTCCGCGCCGTTCGGGCCAGGTCACGGGCAAGTTCGAACGCCCCTCGGGCATCCCTGTTGGTCAGGGTTGCGTTGGCCCGGTTGCGAAGCCCGATGACGTGGTCCTCGAGTGTCTCCGGCGTCGCCGTCCACGGCTGGACTCCGTCGTTCCCGACGGTGTGGTGGCGGATCCGGGAACCCAGCGAGCAGATCCCGGGTCCGAAGCGGCGATACAGCCGGGTCGTGTACTCCACGTCGTCGAACCACTTGTGGTACCCGGCGAACGGCAGCCCGACCGCGCGAGCATGCTCAGCGGGGACCAGCGTCGACACGAAGCTCGCCGCGCTCACCTGCACGACGGGCCGACCGGTCCGGATCGCCGCGTCGTTCCACTGGCCCAGTGGCCGCGGCACGTTGCCCCGGTTCGCGCTCCCGTCGACCCACTCCACCGCTGAGCAGATGAACGCGGGGACCAAGCCGGCCGCCGCCAGCGCCGAGACGTCGTCGAGCAGGACCTCCAAGGCTCGGGGTTCGGGCACCGCGTCGTCGTCGAGGATCCAGGCCGCGTACCCCTGGCTGGCCGCCAGGTCGATCCCGTGGGCGAACCCCCCGGCACCTCCGGTGTTGCTCGTCATCCGCTCGATCCGGTGCGGCAGCACCCACGCCCGGTTGGTCAGGAACTCCCGGGTCCCGTCGGTGGATGCGTTGTCGACGACGATTACGAGTTCCGGGGGCCTGGTCTGGGCCTCGATCCCCGCCAGCGACATCCCGAGCAGCTCGCGGCGGTTGTGCGTCACGACGATCGCCGCGACTGGCGCGAAGGCGGCGCTCACGCCACGGCCTGATCGCGTCGCGGCAGGTCCGAGAGCGCCCGGCTCCACGCTGCCACGTCCCCTGGGGGCAGGAGGTTTCCGGCCCCGGGCGTGACGATCTCGGGCAGTCCGCCGGTGTTCGAGGCGAGCACCGGCAGCCCTGCCGCGACAGCCTCCAGGGCGATCGTCGGGTAGGGGTCGGGGAACACGCTGGGCACCGCGACCGCGTCGGCGGCCGCCAGCCACCCCCGCATGTCCGCCAACTCCCCGACGACGTGGATCTGGCTGGCGACCGGGGACTGGGTGGCCTGGCCTGCCACATCCACAGCCCGGCCGGATGGCGGAGGGCCACCAGCGATGACCAGGTGCACGTCGGGCCGACGGGCGCGGGCAAGGGCGTCGACGACGACAGGGACTCCCTTTGCCGGGGACCACCGGCTGGCCAGCAGCACAACCGTGTCGGTGGGTGCAAGCCCCATGGAGGCACGCAGGGTGTCAGCCCCCGCTCGGTCCACGGGACGGACCGGGTCGCTGATCGTGTGGCGGATCACCTCGGCGCGCTCACCAAGTCGCCGGGGCAGGCCTCGCCTGACCGAGTCACTGACCACGATGATCCGCCGAGCCGGCAGCATCAGCGGGCCGATCACCCGGCGCTCCTTCGCGCCGAAGGCCTCGTGCACGTGGACGTCCACCGGGATCCCGAGGGACCGGGCCACCGGGATGACCGGGGCGAGGGCGGTCGTGTTGACGTACAGGGCGTCGGCACCGGCCGAGCGCAGCAGCCCGCGCAGGCGCAGGGCCCGGCCGACCGTGGCGGCCGTGCCGCGGGGGGTGAAGTAGGCGCGTCGCAGGACTGGAAGGTCGACGAACTCGACGGGAACGCCCTTCTCGCCAAGCGTCCGGCTGAACGGGGCCCGGGGGTAGCGGATGTCCGTGGGCAGCCAGACGCGCAATTCTTCGGACTCCCGGAGTCTGGCCACGACCGACAGTGCGACCCGGTCGGCTCCGTAGAACTCGTCGGCTGGGTGCAGGAACAGGATCACGGCACCAGTGTCGCACCCGTTCGCCCCCCTGCCCGATCCTTCGTGCCGGGGCCTCGGCATGTCCCGGTACAATCGCTTCCCTATGGGAGCGGACTCTCGGCAGATAGTGGTCGTGCACCAGCGCGAATCCTTCCACCGCGGGTTCGGGCAGTTCCTGAAGGACTCGTGGACATCCCGGATCATCCTGACGTCGTTCGTGCGCAAGGAACTCATGGTCCGCTACCGCGAGTCCGTTCTCGGCGTCCTGTGGGCCCTCGTCAAGCCCCTCACCCAGCTGTTCATATTCGGCGTGGTCCTCGGCCTGTTCCTCGGGTTCGGCCGGTCCATCCCCTACTACCCGCTGTTCATCCTGACCGGGCTGATCATGATGGGCATCTTCAACGAGTCGGCCACCCAGGGGGCGACGTCGATCTTCCGGGGGGCACCCCTGGTGAAGAAGGTGGCCTTCCGCCGGGAGCTCCTGCCCATCGCGGCGGTCGGAGGGGCCCTGATCAACTCGTTCTTCCAGTTCGTGGCCCTGTGCATCGGCTACCTGCTGACCGGCAGCCATCCCAACTGGGGTTCGCTGGGGTACGCGGTCCCTGCCCTGCTGATCGTGACGCTGGTGGGCACGGGGATGGCCCTGCTGCTCAGCGCGCTGAACGTGTACCTGCGCGATGTGCAGTTCATCGTCGACGTGGGTCTCATGGTGATGTTCTGGATGACCCCCGTGCTGTATTCGTGGCACCACGTGAAGGACAACCTGGCCGCCGCCGGCTTTGCGCCATGGGTGTTCGAGCTGTACATGCTCAACCCGATGGCCAATTCGGTGCTCGCCTTCCGGCAGGCCTTCTGGCCCGGCATGCAGACCTCGATGGGTCCCTCGTACGCCTACTTCGACAGCCCATTTGCCGCGCGCCTCTGGCTCATGGTGGCCGGGTGCGCGGCGTTCGTCTGGTTCGCCCAGCGGGTGTTCGCCCGCATGCAGACCGGGTTCGCCGCGGAGCTCTGAACGCATGGTGCTGCAGCCCGCTTGTGACGACCGATCGGTCGCTGTTTCGGTCGAGGGGGTGACACAGCGGTTCTCGCTGCGCCACGAGAAGACCCTCAAGGGCCTGCTGGTCAACGTCGTCAAGGGACACCCGCCGAACACGGACACCTTCCTGGCCCTCAATGACGTGAACCTGACCATACCCAGCGGGTCAACGATCGGGTTGATCGGGCACAACGGCTCGGGAAAGTCGACGCTGCTGAAGATCATCGGTGGGGTGCTCACGCCCACCTACGGGCAGGTCTTGCGGCGCGGTCGACTGGCCGCGCTGCTCGAACTGGGTGCGGGGTTCCATCGCGACCTGAGCGGGCGGGAGAACGTCTTCCTGAATGCCGAGATCCTCGGGCTCTCCCGCGCGACGATCACCCGGAAGTTCGACGAGATCGTGGAGTTCAGCGGCGTCGAGCAGTTCATCGACACACCGATGAAGTACTACTCGTCGGGCATGTTCGTGCGGCTCGGGTTCTCTGTGGCGATCCACACCGATCCCGATGTTCTCCTGGTCGACGAGGTCCTGGCAGTCGGCGACGAGCAGTTCCAGGCCAAGTGCCTCGACGTGATCCGGCGCATGCAGAACGAGGGTCGCACGATCGTGCTCGTCTCGCACAGCATGGGCCAGGTCAGCGAGTTCTGCGACCAGGTCACGCTGCTGCACCACGGTCGGGTCCGAGCCCAGGGCGCCCCGGAACAGGTGATCGCGGCTTTCCGGGCGCTCACGGCCAAGGACGCTGCGAAGCCGCGGGCCGGCGCGGGCGGGAGCCCCGGTTCGGCGGACGCCGGCGACTCCGGCGCTCACGCGACGGCAGTCCCGACAGTGGCCGCTGTCTCCTGCCGCACGGAGTCCGGTGGGCCCTTGGCAGACGTGAAGACGGGGGAGACGCTGCTATTGGAGGCCACGTTCGCCGGTGTGTCGGGCCAGCGGTACGTGGGGCGCGTCGACGTCTACTCGGGCGGGCAGCTCATCTTCGGAACGTCCACCGACCGCCTCGGGTTGAACCCGTTCAACAGCGCCGAACAGGTGACGTGCCGGTTCCGGCTCCCCGACCTGCCGCTGGCCGGCGGCCGCTACCGCATCGCCGTGTCCACAGCCCCCGACCGGAACTCCGCGGTCCTGCACACGATCCCGGCCGCGGTGGAGTTCGCGGTGCAGTTCACTCCGACGACATCGGGCCCCGTGGCCGTGAGCGCCTCGGCCGAGACCTTCGGCTGACGGGATACGTCACGCCCGGCGCGGCTTCAGTGCCGGACCGACCGGGTCCTACCCCGGCCCGCCTACTCCCTTGCGTGCGGGTCGATCCTGTCGGCGATCGGGCGGTCGGAGGCCGGGCTGGCCTCCTCGGCGCGGGCGAGCTCGGCGACGAGCAGGTCCTCGACCTCGGCCCGACGCAGGGGGATGCGCTGGAACGCGGTCAGCTCGACCTTCAGCTCACTCATCGTGCGCGGCAGTGCGCGGAGCCGATCCCTCGGGGCGCCCACGTCGCTCCTGCCCGCCCCCCACAGCAGTGCGTTTCCACCGGGGCTGCCCGATTCGGCGAGCACCTCGCGCCAGCGCAGCCCGGCACGGATCGAGTCCCGGTCGATCGTGTGCCAGTCGAGCGTCCAGGACGTCGGGTCGAGTCCGGCATGCCCGGCGCCGGGCGTGACCCTGACGGTCATCGAACAGGTCGAGCCGGCCGGGAAGCGTCCCAGCCCGCTGAGCAGCACCCGCCGGTTCGTGGCATCCAGCTGGTCGACGAGGTTGCGCGAGTGCACGTGGACCGGTCGGCCGGCCCGGTGCGCGACCGCAGCCAGGCGGATCAGGTCGCGCGGGTCGGCGACATTGGCCCGGGCGAGGTGGAAGCCCGCCCCCGGCAGGGCCAGCGGTGCCACGGGGGCTGACACGAAGTCCGTGGCAAGAACGGGGAAACCGTGCGAGGCCAGGAACCTCGCGTCGACTCCGTACCCGCAGCCGAGCTCGACCACCGGCGTTCCGGAGGGCAGGTGACCAGCGAGCCACTGCGCTGATTCACTCGGGCGCGGGTCGTCCTGGCGTGGCTCTACCAGCGTTCGGGCGTAGTGGTCGGACCAGTACTCGAAGTGCTGCAGGTACTGCCCGAACCACCCGGAGAACAGCACTTGAGTGAGTCTGGGCGTCGTGAAGGAGTGCCCGGGCTGCGGCACGCGCCAATCCGGTCCGTAGTTGAGTTCCAGCCAGCCGGGGATGTCCCGGGGTGCGGGCAGCGCCGTGCCGGCCAACGTGGCCGTGTTCAGGGGCAGCAGCTGGTCGCGCCGGAACGTCCCGCGGATGTGGAACGGCTGGTGGATCCGGCCGTGTCGGAAGAAGGCGCTGAAGACGTCCACGTGGATGGGCGGCGCGCCTTCCAGTCGTGCGGGCGTTACCTGGAAGTGGGCTGCCGTGAACCGTCGCGACTCCCAGCCCAGGTCCCGGATCCGGCGCTCGAGCTGGAAGCTCTCCAGGGCGACCTCGTCCGGCCGGCTGTGGGCTGAGAGGTACGCGAGGTCGATGTCGTCGTCCTGGTCGATGAAGTTCCCGGCGCGGACCGCGCCGAGCAGGGTGCCCCCGGCGATCCAAGCGGGATGTCCCGCCGACTCCAGCACGGACAACAGTTCGCGGGCGTCGTCGAGGGCCCGGGATCGCTCGGCCTCGCTGCGGTCCCTCAGCTCGATGCCGAACCAGCCCCACTTGTTGATCCGCAGGGGCCGTCCCCACGTATCGACCACGGGTTCCCAGCGCCGGGAGCCGCCGAAGTCGTGGGGTGCCGAGGTGAGCTCCCGCCCGTCTGCGGCGAGGAGGCTGACCCTGGTGTTCCCGAGGTCCGGCAGGCGCAGGCGGAGTCCGATCGGCCAGCGGATCATTCCGGCCCGATCGGTGAACCGTGCCGCGTTGAACAGCCGCTGGCCCTCCAACGCGATGGCCGAGCCGTATGGAGCCGGTTCGGCGAGGTGGACCCCCTCTCGGGTCACGCGAAGGGCCTTGGCGGAACGGGCGCGGGCCGGGCTGGACCTCATAGGCGACCCACGCTATCCCACTGCACAGGCGCCCGGACGGGTGCCGCTCAGATCGCCGGGCATCGCGGGGAAGTAGCCTTCAGGCCATGTCGGCGAGTGGCGGGTGAGCATGGGGCCGTTCTTCTCCATCGTCGTGCCGGCCCACAACGTGCGGTCCTACATCGACGAGTGCGTCTCGAGCGTGCTCAGCCAGGACGCTGATTTGGAGCTGATCGTCGTAGACGATCATTCGACGGACGGTACCGCTGAGCTTATCGCGCAGCACCCGGATGCACGCGTCACGGTCGTTACGCTTGACCGAGCAGGCGGCCCCGGGCCCGCTCGAAATGCCGGAGTCGCCTGCGCGACAGGCCGATACGTAGTCTTCCTGGACTCTGACGACGCCCTGGCGCCAGGATCGCTGGCAGCGGTGCGCCGGAGGCTTGAGGAGACGGGGTCTCCCGACCTGCTCCTGGTCGACTTCGACTTGTGGTGGGCGGACGGAGCCACGACTAGGAATCCGCAGGCGGCGATCCTCTCGGCAGCATCGCTGTCGGGGGCCTTCCCGCTCGGGCAGCACCCTGAGATCCTGGGCCTGTACAACGCCCCCTGGACCCGGGCGCACCGCTTGGAGTTCATTCAGCGGGCCGGCCTGTCGTTCCCGGACGGCTACTACGAGGACCTGCCGTGGACCATGTGCGG